>JAGXGX010000119.1 GCA_024636515.1 Roseovarius sp. | reverse complement strand
CTGCTAGGTGTCACTGATGTTGAGAGCGCGGAAGCGCGCCAGCGCGTCGCCAAGTCCGTTTGACGGACGTCCGAGGACATACAGCAATGATCGCCAGCCTGCCCATGTACGACCGTCCCGAGACGGCCGCCACGCTCGACGTGCTATGGGCCGAGACGCGCGCACGGCTACCCTTTGATGCGCCTGTGCGCCTGACGCGTGAGGGGAACCTGTGGGACCATTGGGCCGATCCGGCGCTGGTTCTGTCGCAGACCTGCGGCTATCCTTACCGCTCGCGCCTGATTGGCAAGGTGCTGATCGTCGGCTCGCCCGATAATCGCCTGCCCGGCTGCCCACCTGGCCACTATAACAGCATCTTTGTGGTGCGTGCGGGCGATCTGCGCACTGCATTGCCTGATTTTGCCCGCGCGCCTTTTGCGTACAATGAGCCGCTATCGCAATCGGGCTGGGGCGCGCCGCAGAACCACGTGGCCGGGCTTGGATTTACGTTTGCGAATACCGTCTACACTGGCGCGCATGCCAATTCGGCCCGCGCCGTCGCCGAGGGGCGCGCCGACATTGCCTGCATCGACGCGCTTACCTGGAAGCTGATCCAGCGCCACGATGCCTTTGCTGCCGAATTGCGCGCGCTGGACTGCACAGATCCTACGCCGGCGTTGCCCTTCATCACCGCGCCCGGATATGACGCAGCCACTATCGCAGCGGCGCTGGTCGGTGCTTTGGGCGCGCTGACGCCCGCCGCGCGTGACACTATCGGGCTGTATGGTCTGGCGCAGGTGACGGACGCGCAATACATGGCCGTCCCCAATCCGGCGGACCCTGCCGCGCCCCTGCCCCGCGCCTGACGCGGCGCTTTCGCTTTCGCCCTATGTTGCAAGAAGGCACGCGTTAGGCGCGCGGCGCCAGTGCTGTGTCTGCATAAAATAAGGTTGCGCCCGCACCTGATCCGGTCGATCAATCGCCGTAACAGGAAGGGACACCTGATGAATATTGAGAATTTCGCCACGTTCCGCGTGGCCGCCTGCGATCTGAACGGTCAGATGCGCGGCAAACGGATGCCTGCCAGCTACTTTGCCGGACTGGAGGGCGACAGCGTACGCATGCCCCTGTCGGTGCTGAACGTCGACATAAAGGGCGCTGATATCGAGGGCAGCCCGCTATTGTTCGAGACCGGGGACGCTGATGGCATCATGCGGCCCACATCGCGCGGCCCTGTCCCGCTACCTTGGCTGGACAGCGCACAGCCCTTGGTGCCGATGCAGATGTATCTCGAGGACGGGACGCCCTTCTACGGCGATGCGCGCCACGCCCTTGGCCGCGTTTTGGAGCAGTATTCCCAGCGTGGCTGGCAGGTGCTGGCCGCAACCGAGCTAGAATTCACTCTTGTTGACGACAGCGGCAAGCGGCTGCGCCATGTGCGCGATCCGCGCAACCGGCGGCGCATGGATGCGTCCGAAATCCTGTCGCTTAGCCAGATGGACGCGTTCGATCCGTTCCTGTCGGCCCTCTATGAGGCCTGCGAAGCGATGGGCATCGAGGCGCAAACCACCACATCCGAGGCCGGTGTCGGCCAGTTCGAGATTACGCTGAACCATCAGGACGCGATGCGCGCCGCCGACGACACATGGCTGTTCAAGTCCTTGATCCGCGGCCTTGCCTATCGATTTGACTGCGCCGCGACGTTCATGGCCAAGCCGTTCGTGCAGGATAGCGGCAATGGGATGCATATGCATTTCTCGGTGCTGGACAGCGATGGTAACAACATATTCGACGATGGCGGTCCCAAGGGCACCGATACCCTGCGGTATGCCATCGGTGGCTGCTTGGCTGCGATGCAGGGCTCGACCCTAATATTTGCCCCCCATGCCAACAGCTATGCACGAATGACGCCCGGTGCCCACGCACCGACGGCGATATGCTGGGCCTACGAGAATCGTACCGCCGCCATCCGCGTACCGGGCGGATCGCCCAAAGCGCGCCGAATCGAGCACCGCGTTGCGGGCGGCGATATTAACCCCTACCTCAGCTTTGCCGCGATCCTAGGCGCCGCACTGGTTGGCATAGAGGACCGGGTGGAGCCGGGCGATCCGATGACCGGTAGCGCCTATGGGCAGGATCTTCCGCAACTGGCGACCGATTGGACGAGTGCTGTGGATCTCTTTGAGGCTGACCCCATGATGCCCCGCATATTCGAGCCAAAGCTGATCCGAAATTTGGTCCAGACCAAACGCCAAGAGATCATAGTCATGGGCGAGATCGACGAATCCGAGCATTGGAAAACCTACCTCGATAAGGTCTGAAACCCCTCTTGCCGCACGTTGTTGCGTTTGCTACCCTAAATTTGATCAAATTATGAGGCCGCCCTTGACCGTCCCCCATCCATCGCTCAGCCCCAATGATGAGGCTATCACCATCGGCATCCTGCTTTGCGGTCATGCACCCGAAGACATAGCGGCCGATATGGGTAACTATGATGACATGTTCGTTGATCTGCTGAAGGGGCACGGACTGCGGTTTCGCACATATGCAGTGGTCGACAACCAATTTCCGGACAGCGTCGAAGAATGCGACGGCTGGCTGATAACCGGGTCCAAACATGGAGCGTATGAGCCGCATAGCTGGATCCCCCCGCTAGAGAAGTTTATTCGCGACGTGTACGCTGATGGCCGCCCCATGGTTGGCATCTGCTTTGGGCACCAGATTATCGCGCAGGCGCTCGGCGGCACGGTCGAGAAATACTCCAAGGGTTGGGCCGTGGGCCGTCAGGATTACCTGATAGATGGGCAGCCTATCGCGCTGAACGCATGGCATCAGGATCAGGTGACAAAGGTGCCGCCGGGCGCAACCGTGATTGGGCAAAACGCATTCTGCGACAACGCCGCCCTGCTCTACGATAACCGCATCCTGACAGTTCAGCCGCATCCCGAGCATACCGCGGCGTTTTTCGAGCGCTTGGCCGAAAGCCGGGGACGCGGCCTAGTCCCCGACGAGGTGCTGGACGAGGCAATCGCGCGCATGGACGAGCCGACACAACATCAAACCGTGGCCGATCGCATGGCTGCCTTCCTTAAAAGAGGTGCCTAAAATGGCCGACTGGACCAAAGACCTGCCCGAAGCAGCGCGCGAATACCTCGAAGGTAAGCGGCTGGACGAAGTGGAGTGCATCATCTCGGACCTGCCCGGCATCGCCCGTGGCAAGGCCCTGCCTGCTTCTAAATTTGCCAAGCAGAAGCATTTTCACCTGCCGGATTCGATCTTTTTTCAGACCATTACCGGCGACTGGGGCGAGGCAGCGGGCGAGACGGGATTTATTGAACAGGACATGATCCTTGTCCCCGACATGACCACAGCCAGCGCCGCGCCCTGGACGGGCGACTGGACGCTACAAGTGATCCACGACGCATATGACCGCAATATGAAGGTGATCCCATTTTCGCCGCGCAACGTGCTGAAACGCGTCGTCGCCGCCTACGAGGCGCGCGGCCTGACGCCCGTGGTCGCCCCCGAGATGGAGTTTTATCTGGTCGCCCGCAACATCGACCCGGCCCAAAGCATCAAGCCTATGATGGGCCGCTCAGGCAGGCCCGCTGCGGCGCGGCAGGCCTACTCGATGACCGCCGTGGACGAGTTCGGCCCAGTAATCGACGACATCTACGATTTCGCCGAGGCGCAGGGATTTGAGATCGACGGCATCACGCAGGAGGGCGGCGCTGGCCAGCTAGAGATCAATTTGGCGCATGGCGATCCGGTAAAGCTGGCCGATGAGGTCTTCTACTTCAAGCGGCTGATCCGCGAGGCCGCGATGCGGCACGATTGCTTTGCCACCTTCATGGCCAAACCCATCGCAGAAGAGCCGGGATCGGCCATGCATATCCACCACTCGGTGCTGGACATCAAAACCGGTCAAAACGTCTTTTCCGACAAGGATGGCAAGGAAACAGACGCCTTTTACCACTTTATTGGCGGGATGCAGCGCCATCTGCCCAGCGCAATCGCGGTGCTGGCACCTTACGTCAACTCCTATCGCCGCTACGTCAAGGATCATGCAGCGCCGATCAATCTGGACTGGGGCCGCGACAACCGCACCACCGGCATCCGTGTGCCGCTATCGTCGCCCGAGGCGCGGCGCGTCGAAAACCGCCTCGCCGGGATGGATTGCAATCCGTATCTGGGCATTGCAGTTAGCCTCGCTTGCGGACTTCTCGGCCTCGAAGAGCAGGAAATGCCTGCGCCCGAATGCACCACCGACAGCTATCTGGGCGAAGGCGGCGTGCCGCCAGTGCTGGGCGATGCGCTGGACCTTTTTGACGAGGCATCAAAGCTGCACGAAGTGCTGGGTCCGGAATTCGCGCGTGTCTATTCCATCGTGAAGCGCGCCGAGTACGAGGAGTTCCTTCAGGTTATCTCTCCTTGGGAACGCGAGCATCTGCTGCTGAACGTGTGACGCCGTGGCGATGAATCTGCTCCACGCCAACGACCGCGCCGGGGAATATCCCTCCAGCTGGTATGCCGCCACGGCGGACGCGCTGCCTGAGTTCGCGCCACTGCGCGGCAAGGCGCGGGCCGATGTGGTCGTTGTCGGCGCAGGCTACACGGGCCTGTCAGCGGCGCTGCATCTGGCAGAGGCGGGCATGGACGTGGCGCTGATCGAGGCGCAGCGCGTCGGCTTTGGCGCGTCGGGGCGCAATGGCGGGCAGCTCGGCAGTGGCCAGCGGATGGACCAGCAGGGGCTGGAACGGCTGGTGGGCGATAGCGATGCCGCCAAGCTGTGGGAACTGGCTGAGGACGCCAAGAAGTTGGTCAAGTCACTGATCGCAAACCACGGCATCGATTGCTATCTGACGCCTGGCATCGCAGAGGCATGCTTTACCGCCTCTGAGGTCGCGCATGAACACGCCTACGCCGACCATCTGGCCGAGCGCTATGGCTATACGCACCTGACGAAGCTGGACAAGGACGCGATGCACGCCCTTTGCCCATCGCCCTCCTATCATGGCGGCGTGCTGGATTTGGGCGCCGCGCATCTGCATCCCCTGCGCTATGCGCTCGGCCTTGCCCGTGCGGCGCAGGCGGCAGGCGTGCGCATCTACGAGCGCAGCGAAGTGACAGCCATCGACGAGGGCGCGCGCGCCACGGTGCATACGGATGGCGGCCAGATCAGCGCGGATCACGTCATTCTGGCCTGTAACGGCTATCTTGGCGGCCTGAACGGCAAGGTGGCAAGCCGCGTCATGCCCATCAATAATTTCATCGCGGCGACCGAGCCGCTGGGTGAGGATTCCGCGCGCGTGCTGACGCAAGACGTCGCGATTGCCGATACAAAATTCGTCGTTAACTATTTCCGCCTGAGCCACGACAATCGCCTGCTTTTCGGCGGCGGTGAGAGCTACGGCTATCGCTTCCCGGCAGACATTCCCGCGTTGGTTCGCAAGCCGATGACGCAGATTTTCCCGCATTTGGGCGACGTGAAAATCGACTACGCATGGGGCGGCACGTTGGCGATCACGATCAAGCGGATGCCGTATGTGGCTCGTGTCACGTCAAACATCCTAAGCGCGTCGGGCTATTCCGGCCACGGCGTCGGCAGTGCGACCCATGCGGGCAAGCTGATGGCGGATGCTGTGGTCGGCGAGGCCACAGGATTTGACACGATGGCACGGGTTCCGGCCACACCCTTTCCGGGCGGTGCAGCGCTACGCACGCCGCTGCTGATACTGGCAATGACGTGGTATTCGCTGCGCGACCGGCTCGGCGTTTGAGGCTTGGCGCGGCAGTTCCTCTGAAATATCGCGCCGGTTAACCTCCCGTTTACCAAGTTTAACGAATATCAGCGCATGAGCCGCCTTATTGCCCCTTTGCTCGCTCTCGCCATGGGGGCATCGCCCGCACTTGCGGGCGCATGGCTGCGCGCGGAAGGGGGCGGTTTTTTGTCATCGACGATTAAGGTTCAGGACGATGACGATACCACCACCTACGGCACTCTTTATGCAGAATACGGGATAAATCCCGATCTGACCGTGGGCCTCGACATTGGCAGCGACGAAGGCGGCGATCACAAGGGGCTGGCCTTTGTTTTGATGCCGCTATCGCGCGATGGCCTGCATGTCGCATTCGAATTGGCGGCTGGCACACTGGATGAGGGCGCAGCGCTCAGACCCGGAATTTCCGTGGGTCGCAGCCTGAGTATCAAGGATCTGAATGGATGGTGGAGCGTCGACACGCGCGCACGCCTAACTACAGACGATATCTCGCTGGCGATCGACACCACGGTGGGTCTGAAATTGCCCAGCGAAACGATGCTGATCGGCCAACTTCAGCATGGCGGCCCGATAGCAGACCCGGATTTTCTACGCCTCAGCGGATCGGTTGTATGGCCGATCTCGGCGGGGCGCCACATTGAGGTGGGTCTGACGACCGGCCTCATGAGTGCCGAGGATTTTGGAGTAAGATTGGGAATGTGGCGGTCATTTTAGCCACAGTGCCGCAGTCCGAGCGCAGTTTTCTCTTTCCGCAACGACCCTCAACCTTTATGTTTTCCGAAATGTCTTTTCGGAAAAGGTGAAACAATGCCCGCCAGCGCCCAATTCACAAGCACTCTGCCGCCCAACACCTACGACGCCGAGCCAATCCCCGAGGCCGCCCGCGCCGCCATCGACGCGATGCTGCAGACGGGTGATCTGTTTCGGTATACCGCGCCGCAGGATTCGCCCGTGTCGCTGCTGGAGGCCGAGTTCGCCGCTACTATGGGATCGCGCTATGCGCTTGCCGTCTCAAGCTGCTCCGCCGCGCTGTTTCTGTCACTGAAGGCTTTGAGCCTGCCGCGCGGCGCGCGCGTGCTGATACCGGCGTTCACCTTTGCCGCCGTCCCGTCGTCTGTGATCCACGCCGATTGCGTGCCAGTACTATGCGAAGTGGGCGACAATTACCGCATCGACATGACCGATTTTGAGGCGCGGCTGGACAGTGTGGACGCTGTAATCATCAGCCACATGCGCGGACACACCTCTGACATGGACGCGATTATGACCCTGTGCGATGCGCGCGGAGTCCCGGTGGTCGAGGATGCGGCCCATTCACTGGGCACGACTTGGCATGGGCGCAACATCGGCACGATTGGGCGCATCGGATGTTTCTCGTTCCAGTCCTACAAGCTGCTGAACGCCGGCGAAGGCGGCATCATGATCACGGATGACGCCGATCTGGTGGCGCGCGCGATCATCATGTCGGGCGCCTATGAGCATAATTGGGCCAAGCATCTGGCCCACGGCGATAACGCACTGAAGGCCGCATTCGGCCGCTGGCAGAATAAGCTGCCGCTTTACAACTTGCGCCTGAGCAACCTGAGCGCCGCGCTGATACGCCCGCAGTTGGACGAGATCCCGCGCCGGGTGCGCGATGGGCGCGCGGGGCATGATCATGTGGCAAACCTGCTGGAGCAAAGCCCGTGGCTGACTGTACCTGCCCCTCTAAAGCCGGAGGAGCGTGCGCCCGACTCGATCCAGTTTAACTTGACCGGGATGTGCGATGCAGATGCCATCGCCTTTGCCAAGGCGGTGGCAGATCGCGGTGTGAAGGTGCAGATATTTGGTCAGAGCCAAGATAACGCGCGGGCCTTTTGGAACTGGCAGTTCATTGAGGGGCCAGTCCCGGATCTGCCCATGACCCGCGCCATGCTGTCCCGCGCCTGCGACACACGCCTGCCCGCGCGCCTGACGCGACCGCAGCAGAACGCGATTGCGGCCGCCATTCTGGGCGCTGCCGAAGAGGTTATGGGCGATGACGCGCGCGCCTACGGGACCTGAGGCGCTGGCAAATAAGGACGGGATTTAGGTATTTTAACCAAGAAAAAGCCAGATGTCGGTACATTACAGCACCGTAAGCGCGCCCTCCATGAAGGGGTAGCGCCCTATCGCTGGCGTGACGATAGCGTCCTGCAAGATCGGTTTGAGCGTGGCTGCCACTTCGGATGGCATCGCGCCCAAGACATCCTTGCGCGCCGTTAGCGCTATGGTGCGCGTCAGCGGTGCCAGCGGTAAGGGCAGAACGTCGATCAGATCCGCAAAGCGGCGACCGCGCATCAGCGCTAGGGGCGGCAAAATGGTCCAACCGCTGCCCTGCCCGACCAGCGCGAGGATCGCGTGATAGCTGTCTAGCTCGAAGCGGTGAGCGATGGGCGAGGCGTGGCGCGCGAGGTGCGAGGTGATGAGGCGGCCCATATAATGCCGCGTCGTGTATTGGATCAGGGGCAGAGCGCAGAGCTGTTCCAGTGTATCCGTACCCGCGCTGATCTGCCCCTTGGGCGCCGCCACTACAAAGCCCTCGCGCATAAGCGGATGCACCTCGGCCCAATCGGCGCCAGCCCCCTCGCCCAATTGCGCGGCCACCACGATATCCAGATGCTGTGAATCCAACTGGTCATGTAGAACGTGGCTGGCGCCCGTCTCTAGCAGGAACTGGCAAGTGGTCAGCTGCCCGGCCATGTGGGTCAACAGGCGCGGCGTCACGTCGGCCTCGAAATCCTCGATCATGCCCAGGCGGACATTGGTCAGGCATGCAAGATCAGCCATGGCCAGCTCAGCCTTTGCCTGCGCGGCCTCGGCTAGAATCGTCTGAGCACGGCGGTGCATGATCTCGCCCGCGCGTGTCAGGCGCAGGGGGCGCGCGCTACGCTCCAGCAGAGGCGCGCCGACGGCAGCCTCCAGATTGCTGAGCTGCTGGCTGACCGTCGACGCTGATGTGCCGAGGCGGCGGGCGGCGGCGGAAATCGACCGCTCATCCGCTGCGGCGATAAAAACCTCAATTCCCCAAAGCGTAATTTTGCCGGGGCTACCGGCCATGGCGGCTTACTTGCCCATCTTGGCGAGCTGGCGCTGAAGCTCGGCCAGCTGGGCCTTGATATCGTCCAGATCTCCGCCCTCACGGGACGCGTCGGGCGTCTTGGCAGCGGCGGACATTCCGCTAAGGCCGCCTATTCCGCCAGTCATCGCCTTCATGAATGCCTCCTGCTGGGCACGCATCGCTTCCATTCCTGGCATCCGGGCCATCGGATTGGACTGGGTCATGTTGGTCAGAACCTTCGATTGCCCGTCGCGCAGCATCTCGAAGCTTGCGGCAAGGAATTCGGGCACGACGCTGGTGGCCTGCGTTGTGTAGCTGCGCACCAGATCGTTCAAGACGTTGGTCGGCAGGACGTTTTCACCCCGGCTTTCATGATCGGCTATGATTTGCAGCAGGTATTGGCGCGTAAGATCGTCGCCAGACTTCAGATCGATGATCTGAACGTTGCGGCCATCGCGGATGAACTGGCTGATATCATCAAGCGTTACGTAATCTGACGTCTCGGTATTATAGAGGCGCCGACTTGCGTAGCGTTTGATTAAAAGGGGTTTGCCGTCTTCAGCCACGTTGCGTGCCTCCCAAAGTTAATGCAGCGGTGCAGCAAGCCTATTCTCTGCGCGCGCAAAAAGAAAGGGCGAGCCGCATAGCGGCCCGCCCTATAGTCACCCACACCATAAACCCCAAAAAGGGAGTGGTGCGGCTGAGGTCTATCGCTTACTTAACGCCTGCTTTTTTCGCAGCTGCGCCCATGTCGTCAGTCGCTTTCTTGACGGCCTTGGAGGCGTCTTCCTGGATGTCGCGGCCTGCGCTCATCATCAGCTCGACGGTCTCCATCTGGACCTTCTTGGCGACTTCGGCGAAGGCTGCCATGTTCTCGGCTGCAACTTCGGCGTTGGCGGATGCGAAATCGCTCATCGCCTTGGCGAAGTCGGCTGGCTCGGTCTGTGCTTTGGACATGTCAGCCATTTTCGCCAGCGTGGTCTTGGTCCAAGCGCTGGAGATTTCTGCCGACTTTTCAGCCGCGCTGAGGGCAACGCCCGACAGCTTCTCGCTGAGAGCAGCTTGGTTTTTGAACGCGCCTTCCATCGACTTTGTGTCGACGGGGAATGCGCCCATCATGTCTTTCATCATTGTGTTCATATCTGGTGCTTTAGCCATGGTGTAGCTCCTTTGCGATGGGCGGATGTTGTTCCGCCAGTTCTGCGTCTGCAATCAATATGGATGCTGCGGCGCGGCATTTCAAGAGATTTTTCTGCACTGCAGCATTTTTCAAGCAAGGTGTTGACGTAGCGTGATTTTCACTGGCTCGCGCGGCGCCGAACATACGTTCCGGGCGCGTCGGCCAGTGCCGGATGATCCGAATCGCCCGGCTCTCGCGCCTTGACCTGCGCGCCTGAACGGGTCTTTAACCATTCTTCCCAGCGGGGCCACCAACTGCCTTCGGTAAATGTCGCGGCCTCCATCCAGTCGCCCGAACCTCCGGCCCAGTCGCCATTGGTGTAGTGACCGTATTTCTTCTTGCTGGGCGGATTGACGATCCCCGCGATATGGCCCGACTGCGATACAATGAATGTGCGGTCCTTGGATGCGACCTGCTGCATCCCGTGATAGCAGTCCTTCCATGGCGCGATATGATCCGTCTCGCAGGTGACGGCCATCAGCGGCACGTCGATATCCGACAGTTTCAGCGTGTGGCCCAGCAGTTCGAACCCGTCCCCGGCAAACTCATTCTTTTGGCACAGCCCCCGCAGGTACTGCCGCGTCATGCGCCCCGGCAGATTGGCACCGTCGCCATTCCAATAGAGCAGATCAAAGGCTGGAGGCGACTCGCCCAGCATATAGGAGCGGATGGCAGGCGTATAAATGAGGTCGTTCGAGCGCAGAAAGCTCATCGTGCGGCCCAGAATAAAGGAGCGCAGGATACCTTGCGCGTCGATCTCGGCCTCGATGCCGTTGACAAAATCATCCTGCAGGAACGGGGTGAATTCGCCCTGATTGTCAAAATCGGTGAGCGCGGTGAAAAACGTCGCGGATTTCACCGATTTATCACCTCGCGCCTTCAGCAATGACAAGGTCAGCGCCAGCGTGGTGCCTGCGATGCAGTAGCCAACGGCGTTGACCTGTTTTTGTCCCGTGATCGCGAGCGCCTCGCGAATAGCGGCCAGATAGCCGTCCTCGACATACTGCTCCAGCCCGACATCGGAATGGCTGACATCGGGATTGACCCACGACACCACGAACAGAGTATAGCCCTGCTCGGTCACCCATTTGATCAGGCTGTTTTGTGCCTTGAGGTCAAGAATGTAGAATTTGTTGATCCACGGCGGGAAAATGATCAGCGGGATCGCGTGCACTTTCTCGGTGCTGGGCGCGTACTGGATCAATTCCATCAGGTCGTTTCGGTAAATGACCTTGCCGGGCGTGGTCGCGATATTCTCGCCCAGCGAAAATGCGCGCTCGTCTGCAAGGCGCACAACCATTTCGCCGCCGTTCGCCTCCAGATCGGCCACCAGATTTTCCAGCCCCTTCACCAAGCTTTCGCCCTCGGTCTCCACCGCCCGTTCCAGTGCGTCGGGGTTAGTGCCCAGAAAATTGGTCGGCGCCATCATGTCGACTATCTGGCGCGAGAAGTAAGCGAGCCGCTTCTTCTCGACCGGGTCCAGATCACCGGTATCTGCCACTGCCTGTTCGACGGCGTGCGCATTCAGCTCATACTGCTCGCGGACATAGCGAAAATAGGGGTGCGTGCCCCATAGCGGGTTGGCAAAGCGCTTGTCTTTGGAGGGCGCAGTTTCCGGGGCCGCTGTGCCGCCCGTCATCATCAGCTGCTGAGCCTCTGCGAAATGGCGCACCGACTCGCTCCAATAGGCAACTTGATTCTCGTATAGTTTGGCGGGATTTTCGATCGCCTCGGACCAGAAGTTGGCGGCAGCCTTGGCAAAAAGGTCATTTCCCGGCCCGCTTAACACCGAACTAGGCGGATTTCGCGACGACAAAGCCGCGATTAGGCGCTGTGACAGGGCCTCAACGCGCGCAAGGTTGGCGGCCATGCGGTCGCGCGCCTCGCCCTCACCTTGGGTATTTTCGCCATTATTTTTGTCGCCAGTTTGCTGATCCGTTGCCATCTTAATAGTTTCACCCTATTTTGCTGCTATGCAGCATTTACCTGTGGCGCCTAGTGCGCCAAAATGCGCCACATATATCAGGGGCATAACACCCCAGAGGAGATCCGATGCGCTACATGGCCACGTATGACATGATGGAATCAATGCGCAACGCCAATCAATGGCTAGGGGCCACCGCCCTGTCTTTCTCATCCTACCCCATATTCAGCATGACGCCAAACCCTGCCTTTCAGTGGATCGCCGCATGGGGCGAAGTGACCGAGCGGACGTTTGCCCGGATGTCGGTAAAGCCCGACTGGGGCATCCGCACCTTCACCTGCGAGGATGGCCGCGATCATCTGGTCAGCATCGACACCGTGGTGGAAAAGCCGTTCGGCAACCTGCTGCACTTCGCCGTGCCGGGCCGCCGCGAGATGAAGCGAAAGATTTTGTTGGTCGCGCCGATGTCGGGCCACTACGCGACACTGCTGCGTTCGACCGTCAAGAGCCTAATGGTTGACTGCGATGTTTACGTTACTGACTGGCACAACGCGCGTGACATCCCCGTCAGCGCGGGCAAGTTCGATGTTGAGGACTACACCCTCTATCTGGCTGATTTTATGCGCGAAGTGGGCCCTGAAGGCCATGTGATCGCTGTCTGCCAACCCGCCCCGCTGGCGCTTGCTGCGGCCGCATATCTGGCCGAGCACGACCCGGACGCGCAGCCGCGCTCCATGACGTTGATTGGCGGCCCGGTTGATCCAGATGCGTCCCCAACCGAGGTGACCGACTTTGGCCGCCGCGTGACGATGGGCCAGCTAGAGCAGACGATGATCCAGCGCGTCGGGTTCAAATACTCAGGCGTGGGACGCATGGTCTATCCCGGCTTGCTGCAACTCGCCTCGTTCATCTCGATGAACAGCGAAATGCATAGCAAGGCGTTCGGTGACCAGATCGCTGCCGTCGCACGCGGCGAGGATGGCGACCATGACCGTCACAACCGATTCTATGACGAATATCTGGCAGTGATGGACATGCCCGCCGAGTTCTACCTCTCGACGGTCGAGCGGATCTTTAAGGGTCTTGAAATTGCCAAGAACGAGTTCACCATCGAAGGCCGCAAGGTGGATATCGGCAAGATCACCAATGTCGCCATCATGACGGTCGAAGGTGCCAAGGACGATATTTCCGCCCCCGGCCAATGCGTCGCGGCGCTGGACCTATGCACCGGCCTGCCCGATGCGAAAAAGGCCAGCCATCTAGAGCCGGGCGCAGGCCATTACGGCATCTTTGCAGGCAGTAGCTGGCGCAAAAATATCCGGCCTCTGGTGCTCAACTTCATCGATGAACACAGCGGTGAAGCAGATGCGGCAAAGGGCAAAACCCCTGAAAAGGCCGCCAAGCCCCCTGCCAAGGCTGCTAACAAAAACGCCGCTGCGTAAATAGGTTAGCCGCTGGCCTTAGCGAAGGACCAGCGGCTGCCGCATCCAAGCCAGCAGCGCATCCGTGGTCGCGTCGGGCTGCTCCAGCGTGGGCAGTCGCCCTGCCCCCTCAATCACACTCAGCTCCGCGTAGGGGATCAAGTCGGCCAGAAACCTGTGCCGCTTGATCGGGGCCGGGCCGTCATACGTCCCGCACATAACGAGCGTCGGCATTTTGAATCGTCGCGCCTCGGCCTGGTAATCGCGGCGGCGCTGCAACGCACGGGCCTGCCGGATCAACGTATCGGTCCCCAAATGCGCGGCCATATCATGCAATAGCGCCAGCACCTCACCCCGCTGCGGTCCAGGCGCAAGAGTTTCGGGCGGGATGATACCAGCGACAAACGCGTCGAGATTGCCCGCCTTGGCCTTCATGATGACCGGCTCCAGATCGGCGGCGCCTTGCGGCGTCTCGGCAAAGACGCTAGCGCCCATCAGCGCGACGCGCGTGACGCGGTCGGGCGCGCGGCGCACCAGCTCCATCGCGACGGACGCCCCCAGCGCCATACCCGCCAACGCAAAGCGTCGCGGCAATACATCCAGCAAGTTTGACGCAATTTCCTCGATCCGGTCGCCGCCGGTAATGGGCGCGAACGTAATCGCATGATTGACGCTAAGTTCCGCCAATTGCGGGCCAAAAACGCGCGCGTCGCACATCATGTCGGGCAAAAGAACGAGAGGCTCATTCATGGGCGCGTCCTTTGAAATAGGCGGGGCACCCGCTTGGGCGCACACTCGCACAGCGCGCGCGGGCGTCAACCGCGACTTGGCGCTTAGGGATAGACGATACCTCGGAACGGTGGGAAATCAGCATATCGCGCGCGGCGCACTTCCGAAGGTTCGGATGGCGACGCCCCTGCACGTAGGAGTAAACCCTTGGGCGCAATATAGCTTGAGATAGTACGCAAGGGCTTGACTCTATAGCTTAGATTTAGCGCGCAAAGCTTTGGGAAGAAATACATTTCTGAATAATCTAAGTGATCATGGAGCCACCACGCCAGATCACGCCAGTCGCGCCCCTTCGCGTATCTATCCGCGAACCACGGGATCACCAGTGAGGTGCAAGCACCCCGCTGATCCCCCTCGCCCAAGTCCCAGATATGCGAGCCGACATTGGCGTCATTCCGCGCACAGTTCAGCCCGTTCTCGTTGCCGAAGCGGTTAAGAGCGGGGCTGCGGTACCCCGAGCGTATAGCAATACGGCCAAAAGTCTCTTGCAGCGGGTCCAGCAGCGTCTCGCACAGGGCGCGGCCCATTTCGATCGCAGCATCCGGATCATCGGGGATATTGGGGATGCCATGGACACTCCCGATCTCGGAATGGAGGAAGTCGCGCAAATAGAAATGATGGCTGAGACGCACACGCCCCAAATCCTCAAGCCCGCGCATGGAGCTAGGGCGCCGCATCAGCGCATCGCGCGGGCGCGCACCTCTGTGATGGAATCGTCGATTAGGCTTAGACATCCCGCATCCGAGAAGCGATGATCGGCCCCATCCACCAATATCAGACGCATGTCGGGACTAGATGCGTGTTCCAAAAGAGACAATGAAACGCTAGTTATCACGTCTTTATCAGCAGTTCCTTGCAGAAATCGAACAGGGAAGGGTAAATTCAGCGGTTTCGTCAGAACGAGGTTCTTGCGCCCGTCCTCGATCAAATTACGCGTGATCGTGTAGGGTGCGTCATAGTCGCTGGGCAGCGCGATCTGCCCCGCGTCCAACAGCTCGGCGCGCTGCGCTTCATCAAAGCCCGCCCACATGCTGTCTTCGGTAAAGTCCGGCGCGGCGGCGATAGTGACAAGGCCGGCAATCCGCCCCGGCATCATCCGTGCGATCAGTAGGGCGATCCAGCCACCCATGGACGAGCCGACCAATATCTGCGGGCCTTGGGTCAGTGCCTTGATCACAGCTATCGCATCGGCGGCCCAGTCCGATATACATCCATCCGTGAACGCGCCCGAGGATGCGCCGTGGCCGGAGTAGTCGAACCGCAGAAACGCGCGGCTCTCAGCGCGCGCCTGCGCCTCCAGATGCACAGCCTTGGTGCCTTGCATGTCCGACATAAAGCCGCCGAGGAACACCGTCCCCGGCTCAGCCCCAGGGCTGCGATGATAGGCGATGCGGCGACCGCTCTTTGTCTCTAAGTAACTAGGCTGCGCGTCTGTCATGCCGCGTTAACCGCCAACATATGGCGTATTGCTGGGACGGAAGAAGACCTTTTGGTTGTGCAGTCGGCCCAGCAGCTCATCAATTTCGCGCACGCTGCGGCCTGCGATGGCCGCATCAGCGTCTGGCCCACCGGGCATCGACAGGCGCTGCTTGGCATCGCGCAGGGCAACCTCGATCAGTTCCATGTCATGGATGCCAAGTTCGATATTCGGATTATACTGGGGCATTTTGCGCTCCTTTGGCGGGGGTTTCCACACCAGTCTACCCGCCCTGCCCGCTGGCCGCCAAGCCTAATCCTGTGCGCCCGCGCTTGACACATCCCTAGGGCGGCGGCACAAGGGCCACTCACCCGCAACCGGGCGCACCTGTAGGCGCCAAACCGACGAGGAGCGCCCAAGATGGCCCAAATCTCCCTGACATTTCCCGACGGCAACGCACGTGAATATGCCCCCGGCATCACACCCGGCGAAGTCGCGGCCGATATCTCCAAATCCTTGGGCAAAAAGGCGATATCTGCTACCGTCGATGGCCAGCACTGGGATCTGCAATGGCCGATCGAATATGACGCGGCAATCGCCATTCACACGATGCAGGACGCAGTGCAGGCCGATGAGCTGATCCGCCACGATCTGGCCCACGTCATGGCCCGCGCCGTGCAGGCGATCTGGCCCGACGTTAAGGTCACTATCGGCCCGGTCATTGAGAACGGCTGGTACTATGATTTTGACCGCAAGGAGCCGTTCACACCCGAAGATCTGGGCCTGATCGAGAGGAAGATGCGCGAAATCATCAATGCGCGCGACGCCGTCCGTACCGAGGTGTGGGACCGCCCGCGCGCGGTAAAGCACTACGCCGACGCGGGCGAGCCCTTCAAGGTCGAGTTGATCGAAGCGATACCCGGCGATGAGCCGTTGCGCATGTATTGGCACGGCGACTGGCAGGATCTATGCCGCGGCCCTCACCTGCAGAACACCGGCCAACTGCCCGCCGATGCGTTCAAGCTGATGAGCGTCGCAGGCGCCTATTGGCGCGGCGACAGCAAACGCGAGATGCTACAGCGCATCTATGGCGTGGCGTTTTCAAGCAAGGATAAGCTCAAGGCGCATCTGCACATGCTGGAGGAGGCCGCGAAACGCGACCACCGCAAGCTGGGCCGCGAGATGAACCTCTTTCACATGCAGGAAGAGGCCCCCGGTCAGGTGTTTTGGCACCCCAATGGCTGGACCATCTACACCGAATTGCAGGACTACATGCGCCGCAAGCAGCGCGCAGGCGGCTACCAAGAGATAAATACGCCCCAAGTTGTCGACCGCAAGCTGTGGGAGGCGTCGGGTCACTGGGACAAATATCAGGACCACATGTTTATCGTGGAGGTCGAAGAGGAACACGCCCGCGAAAAGGCCGTGAATGCCCTCAAACCGATGAACTGCCCCTGCCACGTCCAAGTCTTCAATCAGGGCCTGAAATCCTACCGCGACCTGCCCCTGCGTCTCGCTGAATTCGGATCATGCTCACGCTACGAGCCGTCGGGCGCGCTGCACGGTATCATGCGGGTGCGCGGGTTCACCCAAGACGACGCGCATATCTTCTGCACCGAGGACCAGATCGAGGAAGAATGCGCCAAGTTCATCAACTTTCTGGCCGATATCTACGCCGATCTGGGTTTTGCTGAGTTTGAGATTAAGTTCGCCACCCGCCCTGAAAACCGAGTCGGCAGCGATGCGTCTTGGGACCATGTCGAAGGCGCGCTGGAAGGCGCGATCAAGGCGACGGGCCGCGAATTTACACTAGAGCCGGGCGATGGCGCGTTCTACGGCCCCAAGCTGGACTTCTACCTGACCGATGCGATTGGCCGCACGTGGCAATGCGGCACCTTTCAGGTCGATCCCAACCTGCCCGAACGCCTCGGCGCCACCTATATCGCGGCGGACGGCAGCAAGCAGCGCCCCTATATGCTGCACCGCGCCACGCTGGGCAGTTTCGAGCGCTTCATCGGCATCCTGATCGAGGAACACGCGGGCAAGCTGCCATTCTGGCTGGCGCCGCGACAGGTGGTGGTGGCCTCAATCGTGTCCGAGGCAGACGATTACGTGAACGAGGTCGTGGCCGCATTGAACGCGCGCGGTGTGCGCGCCGAGGCCGATACCCGCAATGAGAAGATCAACTACAAGGTGCGCGAACATTCCGTCGGCAAGGTGCCTGTCATCCTCGCTTGCGGGCACCGCGAGGTCGAAGATCGCACCGTCTCCTTGCGCCGCCTTGGCGAGAAGGAAACGCGCGTCGAGACGCTGGATACCGTGCTGGAGGCGCTGGGGCGCGAGGCGCTGGCGCCCGATTTGCTGTAACAAAGCGGGTGAAATGGCGGCGCGGCGGCGAAATATTGCCTCGCGCCGCATGCCACACTGGAAATTTTCCCTTTGAAATCAGATGCGGCGTTCTGACGCGGATCTGACACACGCGTGTTTGACATATCCGTGATTAGGGCGACCCGCCACCCTTCCCTATGGTCATGTCATCACACCATTCAGCGATGCCATAAAACCCAACGGGAGATGAACCTATGTCCAAAATGATGAAAACAGCCGCCATCGCAGGCGCCTTTACCGCGGCCCTCGCCGCGCAGTCCGGTACCGTTTCGGCCGCAGAACAGATCAAATGCTTTGGCGTGTCGCTGGCTGGCGAGAACGATTGCAAGGCCGGCGCAGGCACGACCTGCGCAGGCACGTCCAAGGTCGACTACCAAGGCAACGCGTGGACCCTGGTCGACGAGGGCAGCTGCGCCACGATGGAATTGCCTGCCATGGCCGACGGGACCCCGCGCATGGGCGCGACCGAAGAGCTGGACCGCGATCTGCCCTCCTGAGCTAAATCGGCCAAAGGCGCGGGCGGGGAAATTCTGGCCCTGCCCGCGCCTTCTGGCGGCCCTTCGGGATGCACCCATCCACTCTGAGGACACGCGCAATGCTGGACGATCTCAAACGCCCGAATATCTCGTATAGCGCCCTGCCCAACGGCGTCGGCGTCGGCTACAAGGCGCAGCATTTCACCGACCTGATGCAGGACGCCGCGCCCGTCGAGTGGCTGGAAATCCATGCCGAAAATTACATGGGTGGCGGCGGGCGGCCCTTGGCGCAACTGCGCCATCTGTCCGAGCGATTTGCCATTTCGGTCCACGGCGTTGGCCTTAGCATTGGGGGCGAGGGCGCGCTTGACGCGGATCACCTCGCGCGCCTCAGCCATCTTGTAGGCTGGCTGAACCCTGCCAGCCTTTCCGAGCATCTGGCCTGGTCGACGCATGAGGGCGCGTATCTGAACGATCTGCTTCCCCTGCCCTATACAGCCGACACGCTGAGCCGCGTCTGCGATCATATCGACCAGCTACAGGAGGCCATCGCGCGGCCCATGTTGCTGGAAAATCCGTCCAGCTATCTCAGCTTTGACGCCAGCACGATGGCCGAGACCGAGTTTCTGGGCGAAGTCGCCGCGCGCACCGGCTGCGGATTACTGCTGGACGTGAATAACGTCTTTATCTCGGCCAATAACCTCGGCATGGACGCGCGTGCCTATATCGACGCGTTTCCTGTGCAGCACATCGGCGAGCTTCATCTGGGCGGCCATGATGAGGACGAAACGCAAGTGGGCGCGCCGGACCCCGCGCCACTATTGATCGACAGCCACGGACGCGAGGTGGCCAATCCGGTCTGGGACTTGCTGGCTCATACACTCGACCGGTCTGGTCCGCGCCCCCTTTTGATAGAGTGGGACGCCGATGTGCCGGACTGGCCTGTCCTGCGCGGCGAGGCGGTGCGCGCCGCCGCCGCGCTGGCCACGTCGCGCGTGCCCGCATGAGCACGCCGCAAAGCCAGTTTCGTACCGCCCTGCTGGATCCCGCCCTGCCCGTGCCGGACGGCCTCGGAGACGGGCGCGGCGGGCCGGTGGGCCGCCGCTTTGACGTCTATCGCAACAATGTCGTCTCCAGCCTGATCGACGCGCTCGAGGTGGGCTTTCCGGCGGTGCAAAAGCTGATTGGGCCGGTCAATTTCCGCGCCATCATGGCCGTGTTCCTGCGCCAGCACCCGCCGCAAGCGCCGATGATCGCCGTCTATGGCGCGGCCCTGCCCGGCTTTCTATCCGGCTTTGCGCCACTGGCGCATCTGGGCTACCTGCCCGATGTCGCCCGGCTGGAGCAGGCTTTGCGCGAATCCTACCATGCCAAGGATTCAGAGGCACTTGATCCTGCAATTTTGCAAGACATGGCGCCCGCAGACCTCATGGCGGCGCGCATCACACTGGCCCCCGCCCTGCGCCTCATCCGCTCGCCCTGGCCGGTCCACGGCATCTGGGCTTACAACATGGAGGATGGCGCGCCGCAGCCCGGCGCGGCCCCCGAGGATGTGGTCATAACGCGCCCTGCGTTCAATCCGGATATGGCAGTGGCAGGCCCCGGCGGAGCGACTTTCGTCGCGGCCTTGGCGGGCGGCCAGACGATTGGCGCCGCGTATGATACGGCCCTCACGGACGCGCCCCAGTTCGACCTGTCCGCCATCTTGGGCATTCTCATCAGCGGCTCCGCATTGCATCGCCTCATCCCAGGAGATCCGGAATGACACCCTTGATTTTGCGCTATAATTCCATCACAAGCGTACTGTCCGGCACCGATGGCGCGCTCAGCCTCATCGCCCGGCTCCTCTTTTCCGCGATCCTCATGGTTTACTTCTGGGCCTCGGGCCTGACCAAGCTGGGCGATGGCATCCTTGGCCTCGTATCGCCCTCGGCTGGCGCCTATACGCAGATCTTTCCCAAGGCGATGGAGGCCGTAGGCTATGACGTCAGCCAGCTGGGCCTTTATCACACCCTCGTCGTTCTGGCGGGCACGTGGGCCGAATTCATTCTGCCCACGCTGATCGCCATCGGCCTTGCCACGCGCCTCGCGGCGCTCGGGATGATCGGCTTTGTCATCGTGCAATCCCTGACCGACCTGATCGGCCACGGCCTCTGGTCCGAGCCGGCGGCCGTCGGCGCATGGTTTGACCGGGTGCCCGATTCGGTCATTCTGGACCAGCGCGCGCTGTGGATCTTTTTGCTCTTGGTCCTCGTTCTCAAGGGCGCAGGCCCCCTGTCACTGGACCGGCTGGCCGAACGCCGCCTCGG
>JAGXGX010000118.1 GCA_024636515.1 Roseovarius sp. | reverse complement strand
GAAACACTTTTTTCAGGTCCGCCACGCCGGAAAAGATCGCGCTGATCTGCACGAAATGCAGATCCGTTTCATCTGCCAGTAGCCGCGCGATCGTTGTCTTGCCCACACCCGGCGGCCCCCAAAAGATCAGGCTGCCAAGGCGGCCCGCAGCCAGCATCACGCCCAAAGGCGCCTCATCACCCAGCACCTGCTCCTGCCCGATCACCTCGCCCAAGGATTTGGGTCGCAAGCGGTCGGCAAGTGGACGGTGGCCCTGCGCTTGGGTCTCGGGTGCGGGATCGCCGCTATCAAATAAGTCCGCCATCGCTACAGCCTGAACCGCATGGTCAGCCGCCGCGGCCCGCGCTGAATATCCAAGCTGAGGCGCCGCGCCGCCGCCTCCAGTGCCGCGCTGGCACTGGCGCTGTCAGTCACGGCTGCGCCATCTATGCCCAGCAGGATATCCCCCGGACGCAAACCGGCCCGCGCACCGATATCGCCCGGATCCTCGACCAGAACGCCAGCGGCGGTCAGCGGCAAATCATATTCGGCCATCACGGCAGGGTTAATGGTGCTTAGCGTAACACCCGGCACAGCGGCGCGGGCACCAGTGACCTGTGTATCGCGCGGCGGCGTATCTGGCGCGCGCTGCATCGGCACGCTAATCTCGCGCGTATCGCCATCCTGCAGTACCTTCACGGCGACATCCGCCCCCAGACCCGCAATGCTCATGCGATAAATCATCTCGGCGGGGCCATTCACCTCCTGCCCGCCTACGGCAAGGATGACGTCACCGGGCGCCAGCCCCGCCGCACCAAAGGGGCTGGCCGCGTGCATGTCTGACAAGATGATGCCGCCTGCGCGCGGCAGGCCTAGCCCCTCGGCCATATCGTACGTCACCGGTTGGCCGCTGACGCCCGCCCATGGGCGCTGAAACGCCGTCTCACCCGCGCGGGCCTGCGCGACAAACTGCTCCACCAGAGACGCCGGGATCGCGAAGCCGATGCCGTTTGAGCCGCCCGAGCGACTGAGGATAGAAGTATTGATCCCGATCAACTGCCCTGCGGTATCGACCAACGCGCCGCCCGAATTGCCGGGGTTAATCGGTGCGTCGGTCTGGATGAAATAACCGCGCGTATTACCCGTCGCGGCGCCGGACCGTGCGAGGCCCGACACGATGCCACTGCTCACGGTCTGGCCCACGCCAAAAGGGTTTCCGACAGCCAGCACCAATTCGCCTACCTCGACGGTATCACTTCTGCGCAAGGATAGCGCGGGCAGGTCCTTCGCATTCTCCAGCTGAAGGATCGCCAGATCGCTTTCCTCATCGGCGAGCAAGACACTGGCATCATATTCGCGTCTGTCATTTAACACGACGCGAATGTCGGTCGCCTGCCCCACCACGTGATAATTCGACACGACGATGCCATCCCCGCCGAGGATCACGCCCGATCCAAGCGAGTTTTCCACCCGCGGGCGCTGCGCGCCGAAATTCTGGAAAAGCTGGCCAAAGAACGGATCATTTGCAAACGGGCTTGTCCGCCCCTCAATCACGCGACGAGCGTAGATATTAACCACCGCTGGCGTCACCGCCTTGACCACGGGGACAAAGCCCATCTGAATTGCAGCACGATCCTGCGGCACCTGCATATCGGCCAGCGCAGGCGCGGCGAGTACGATCAGGGCGATGGCAAAGGGTTTTAGCATCTGCGCCTCCGGAGTGAACCACACCATGGCGATATGCGCGCCCATGCGCAGAATTGCAAGTTTGCGGGGGCTCTGTCCTCAAACGCAAAAACCCCCGCCGGGTCTGGCGGGGGTTTCAGATAACGGCCCTTACGGGCAATCTTTATGCTTCGTCCATGTCCGCCATTTCGGCAACGACGCGCTCTTTGTCGGCTTTGCCCTTGGCAGCGGGATCGCGGTCGACGAATTCGATGATCGCCATCGGCGCCATGTCGCCATAGCGGAAGCCGGCCTTCAGAACGCGGACGTAGCCACCCTGACGGTCCTTGTAACGCGGGCCCAGAATGTCGAACAATTTGGTGACATACTGATCCTGCTTCAGCTGTGCGGCAGCTTGGCGACGGGCGTGCAAATCGCCGCGCTTGCCCAGCGTGATCATCTTATCGATGATGCGGCGCAGTTCCTTGGCTTTCGGCAGGGTTGTTTTGATTTGCTCATGTTCGATGAGCGAGCCAGCCATATTCGCCCACAGCGCCTTGCGGTGCTCGTGGGTGCGGTTCAGGCGGCGGTATCCTCTTGCGTGACGCATTGTCTAACTCCTAAACTTATTTTGCTTTGTCCGGCGGCGTGATGCGTGTCAGGCCACTCTCCTTGGGGGTCGGAAACCCCGGTCGTATAAGCAGGCCGGGCGATATGCCCGACCTGCAAATTCTTAAAATGCGTCTTCGAACTTCTTTGCCAGATCTTCGATGTTGTCGGGCGGCCAGTCCTCGACGTCCATACCCAGATGCAGGCCCATGCCCGACAGCACTTCCTTGATCTCGTTCAAGGACTTGCGGCCGAAGTTTGGCGTGCGAAGCATCTCTGCCTCGGTCTTCTGGATCAGATCGCCGATATAGACGATGTTGTCGTTCTTGAGGCAGTTTGCAGAACGTACCGACAGTTCCAGCTCGTCGACTTTCTTGAGCAGGAGCGGGTTGAACTCCAGCCCATCATCGTCGTCCTGGCGGCCAGCAGACTCCGGCTCGTCAAAGTTGACGAAGATGCTCAACTGGTCCTGTAGAATGCGCGCAGCGTAGGCCACGGCATCATCGGGCGTGATTGAGCCATCGGTTTCGATCTTCATCGTCAGCTTGTCATAGTCCAGCACCTGGCCCTCGCGGGTAGGCTGCACGTCATAGCTGACGCGGCGGATAGGGCTATAAATCGCGTCCACGGGGATCATGCCGATCGGCGCGTCCTCGGGTTTGTTCTGGTCGGCGGCGACGTAGCCTTTGCCGGTGCCGACTGTCAGCTCCATGAACAGGTCTGCGCCATCATCGAGGTGGCAGATCACGTGCTCGCGGTTCAGAACCTCGATACCCGCACTGTCCGAGATGTCACCAGCTGTGACAACGCCGGGGCCTTTAGAGCTGATCGACAGACGCTTGGGGCCTTCGACTTCCATGCGGATAGCGACGCCCTTGAGGTTCAGGATGATGTCAGTGACATCCTCGCGAACACCAGCAACGCTAGAGAATTCGTGCAGCACGTTGTCGATTTGCACGGATGTGATCGCAGCACCTTGCAGCGACGACAGTAAGACGCGGCGCAGCGCATTACCCAGCGTCAGACCAAAACCGCGCTCCAGCGGTTCGGCGACGACGGTAGCCTGACGCAGCGGGTCATTGCCCGGCTTTACGTCCAACTGTGTCGGCTTAATCAATTCAGCCCAATTTTTGTGGATCATGTGTCCCTCCATACCAGTTCTGTCCGCATGTCCGACGGCCAGAACGCCCGAGGTTTAAAATGACGGAAAATGGGGCCGCGCGGACATGCGCAGCCCCACTTTACATAGCGGTCTTAGACGCGGCGGCGCTTAGGCGGGCGGCAGCCGTTATGCGCCATCGGTGTCACGTCGCGGATGGACGTGATGTTAAAGCCTACGGCAGCCAAGGCGCGCAGCGCGCTTTCGCGGCCCGAACCGGGGCCCTGCACTTCGACTTCGAGGGTGCGCATACCGTGATCCTGAGCCTTCTTGCCTGCGTCTTCTGCTGCAAGCTGGGCCGCGTAGGGCGTCGACTTGCGCGAGCCTTTAAAGCCGCAGCTACCGGCTGAGGACCATGCAATCGCATTGCCTTGAACGTCGGAGATCAGGATCTTGGTGTTGTTGAAGGAGGAGTTCACATGAGCAACGCCGGTGGCGATGTTCTTGGAAACCTTCTTCTTCGTGCGTTTGGTTTCGCGTGCCATATCAAATGCCCTCCCTTATTTCTTCTTGCCAGCAATGGCCTTTGCGGGGCCTTTGCGGGTGCGGGCGTTGGTATGGGTGCGCTGGCCGCGGACCGGCAGGCCCCGGCGGTGGCGCAGGCCGCGATAGCAGCCCAGATCCATCAGACGCTTGATGTTCATCTGTGTCTCGCGGCGCAGGTCGCCCTCGACAGTCAGATTGGCGTCGATATACTCACGCAGGGCGACCGCTTCGGTGTCGCTCAACTCATTCACGCGGCGGGTCGCGTCGATGCCGACAGCCTCGCAGATAGTTTTCGCGGTCGAGTGACCGATTCCGGTTACGTAGGTGAGGGCGATAGGTACCCGTTTATGCGTCGGGATATTGACGCCGGCGATGCGTGCCACGTGCGTATTCCTTTTCGTTGCGGGTCCGTAATTCCGGGCCCTTTTTTCACAACGCAGGCCCGAGGCGATTGGCGCTCGGACCGCAGCTGAATTCAGGTAATCGATTCGGTATGGGACGTGCCCATATGAATCAGCGTCCCTTACGAGATGGTGCTGGTTAGGGGTAATTACCGGGGGCGTCAAGGGCGGCGGCGAAACTTTGGCATGCCACCTGCCCTACTGGCCTGAGAGCACTACCAATCAGGCGTCCAAAACGCCCGCAATACTAACGCGCACGTCCTCAATCGCGCCCAACCCGTTAACGGTGTTAAGCATGCCCTTGGCGTAGTAATAGCCGATCAGTGGCGACGTCTTCTTGTAGTATTCCATAAGGCGGTTGCGCAGCGCCTGCTCGTTATCATCCGCGCGGCGGACAAATTCGTGCGGCTCGCCGCAATTGGTGCAAACACCATCGGCCGGAACGGGCTTGGTGTTGTCATTGTAGACTGCACCGCAGCCTGCGCAGGTAGAGCGAGCGGTAATGCGGTCGACCAGCGCGTCGTCATCCACCTGCATTTCGATCACAGCATCCAGCCTCTCGCCGCAATCGGCCAAAAGCTGCCCTAGTGCGTCAGCCTGCGGCAGCGTGCGGGGGAAGCCGTCAAAGATGAAGCCGCCGCCCTTGTCGCCTTCCAGCTTCTCGCGGATCAGGCCGATCACGATGTCGTCCGTCACCAGATCACCGCGCGCCATCACATCCGCCACACGCTTGCCCATCTCGGTGCCAGAGGCCTTGGCCTCTCGAAGCATGTCGCCGGTGCTTAGCTGGATCATACCGCGCGCATCAACCAGATGATGCGCCTGAGTTCCCTTGCCCGCGCCCGGCGGTCCGAGAAGAATGATGTTCATTTATTTCCGTCCTGTCCCTTTGCGGCGGGTGCGACGCTTACCTTTGCCGCCCAGCTGCGATTTTTCAATCAAGCCCTCATATTGATGCGCCAAGAGGTGGGATTGCACCTGCTGGATCGTATCCATCGTGACCGACACGACGATAAGAACCGAAGTGCCGCCAAAATAAAAGGGTATCGCGAACTGTGCGCGCAGAATTTCAGGCAAAAGGCAGACCAAGGCGAGATAGCCTGAGCCGAGGACCAGAACACGGCTTACGACGTACTCCAGATACTCCGCCGTACGCTTGCCCGGACGGATGCCGGGGACAAAGCCGTTTTGGTTCTTGAGGTTTTCGGCGACCTCATCGGGCTTGAACGACACGTTGTAGGTATAGAAATAAGCAAAGAAGACAATCATGCCGGTAAAGAACAACAGATAGAGCGGCTGGCCGGGTCCAAAATACGCGAGAATGGTGGACATAACGGCGCCCGACCCCTGCCCGCCCGAAAACGCGGCGATTGTGGTGGGCAGCAGCAACAGTGACGAGGCAAAGATCGCCGGAATCACGCCCGCCGGGTTCACCTTGATCGGCAGGTGAGACGAGCCGCCGTCATAGACCTTCATCCCAACCTGGCGGCGCGGGTACTGGATATGAACCTTGCGCAGCGATCGCTCCATGAACACCACAAAGGCAATGATGACGATGACCATGACGATGACGCCGATGATGACCGCAGGGCTGATTGCGCCCGACCGTCCGCTGGCAAAGAACTGAGCCAGTGCCGCCGGAACTTCGGCGATGATGCCTACAAAGATGATGAGTGAGATGCCGTTGCCGATGCCGCGCGCGGTAATCTGCTCGCCCAGCCACATCAGGAACATCGTGCCGCCGACCAGCGTGATCATGCACGAGACGATAAAGAAACCACCGGGGTTGGTGACCAGATCACCTGATTGCAGGCTGACGGCAAGGCCGTAGGATTGCAGCGTTGCCAAAAACACGGTGCCGTAGCGCGTGTACTGGTTGATCTTCTTGCGGCCGGACTCGCCCTCTTTTTTCAGTTGTTCCAGCGCAGGGACCATGGCGGTAAGCAACTGAATGATGATCGAGGCGCTAATGTAAGGCATAATACCGAGCGCAAAGACACCCATCCGCCCCAGTGCGCCGCCTGTAAACATGCTGAGCATGCCACCGATACTGGCGCCTGCATTCGACATAAACTCGCGCAGTTCGACGCCGTCGATGCCGGGGACCGGGATCCAAGTGCCGAGGCGGTAAACCACCAGAAGCATCAGCGTATAGACGATGCGCTTGCGAAGATCGGTGGCCTTGCCGAGCGCTGCCCAGCTGGTGTTGGCCGCCATTTGTTCTGCTGCAGATACCATTCGGCTCACTTTCGGAATGACGAACGCCGCCGACTGCTGTTTTCCAGCGGCCCGGCGGCGCAGTTTTGAAAACTAGGAAGTATGTAAGCGGCGGGGTGGCCGCTCACAACCTCTTATTCGGCCGCCTGCGCGCTTGTGACTTTGAGTGAGCCACCTGCCTTCTCGACCGCCTCGACGGCAGATTTGGACGCTCCGGTGACTTCCAGCGTGATTTTGCCGGTGACGTCGCCCTTGCTCAGAACGCGAACACCGTCCAGCTTGCGGCGCACCAGACCCGATGCGACCAGCGCATCTTCGGTGATCGCAGCCTTGGCGTCCAGCTTGCCAGCGTCGATGAATTTCTGAATCAGGCCCAGATTGACGACGGCGTATTCCTTGCGGTTCGGCTTGGTAAAGCCGCGCTTGGGCAGACGCTGATAGAGTGGCATCTGGCCACCCTCAAAGCCCTTGATCGCCACACCCGAACGGGATTTCTGACCTTTGATACCACGGCCAGCGGTCTTGCCCATGCCCGAACCCGGGCCACGGCCAACGCGCTTGCGCCGTTTGGTTGCGCCATCATTGTCGCGCAGTTCATGCAGTTTCATGTCGCTTCTCCTTATGCCGGATGCGGCCCCCAGCGACGGGAGCGGCCGAACGCGGCTTGCGTGGGTTTTCGAGTCGGCACGTCAGTGCAGACATGGGCGCGTATAGCGGGCGAGATTGAGCCTTGCAAGGGCGGCAGTGGCGCGCGGGCCACTGCCGCTTAACCCGGAAGGGTGTAACTGCCGTCCTCGTCATGCGTCTCGGTCCCCGCAAGCGCCGGAGTGAATACGCACAGAAGGCGCAGATCGGTCCTGGCGCGAATGATATGCGCGTCGTGGCGGTCCAGTACATACATTGTGCCGGGGCGCAGCGTCCAAGTCTTACCGGTGGCGACCTCCTCAACCTCGCCGTCACCTTCGATGCAGTAGTTAGCCTCTACATGATTTTTGTATTCCAACCGCTGTACGCTTCCAGCCTTCACAAGCGTATCGTGAAACGAATATCCCAGCCCATCGCGGGCCAGCAAGATTCGGCGGCTTTCAAAGCCATCGCCGATGATATGATCAGGCGTAGTCAGGGTCTCTTCGAGAGTTTTTACAATCATAGGTTCATCCCTCCTTGGTCATGCGACTCGGATTACGATTGACTGCGTTAACCTTCGTTAACAAGGTGGCAAAGCATATCAATCAGGCGATTTATCATGATCAAGAAATTAACTCTCCTTTGCGCATTTGTGGCAACGTCCACACTACCGCTTTCAGCAGGCTCGCAAGCCAATGCGTTGATGGACGGTTTGCACAATCCCGCAATCGGCCATAGCGGCGGATGCCGAAAAAGCTCGCCGCCAGGTAAGTGTTGTCATGCAGGGTCCAAACCGCTCCACTGCCACTGAAACGAAAAACGCCCCGGCCATTTCTGACCGGGGCGCCTTCAATTCAATGCTGAGGGTATCCTCAGCCCTTTTCTTCCAAAATCTCTACCATGTGCGAGATCTTGTTGATCATGCCGCGGACGGATGGGGTGTCCTCCAGCTCGCGTACGCGGTGCATCTTGTTCAGGCCAAGGCCGATCAGCGTTGCGCGCTGCTCGGCGGGGCGGCGGATGGGGCTACCCACCTGCTTGATGACGATAGTCTTTGCCATGTTCTTCAACCCTCCTGCGCGACGGGCGCTTGTTCGCCCTTCATCTTGGGCGCGTCTGTCGTCGTCATAATGTCGGCGACCTTCTTGCCGCGACGCTGTGCGACCATGCGGGGGCTCGACTCTTTGGTCAGGCCGTTCATGGTGGCACGGATCATGTTGTAGGGGTTCTGGCTGCCGTTCGACTTGGCGACGACGTCCTGAATACCCAGCATTTCGAACACCGCGCGCATCGGACCACCGGCGATGATGCCAGTACCCTGAGGGGCAGTCCGCATGACGATCTTGCCGGCGCCATGGCGACCTTCCATGTCGTGGTGCAAAGTGCGGCCCTCGCGCAGCGGTACGCGGATCATGCCACGCTTGGCAGCTTCGGTGGCTTTGCGGATGGCCTCAGGGACCTCCTTGGCCTTACCTTTGCCAAAGCCAACACGGCCCTTTTGATCGCCTACGACGACCAGAGCTGCAAAGCCAAAGCGCTTGCCGCCTTTGACTGTCTTGGAAACGCGGTTGATCGCGACCAGGCGATCGGCGAATTCGGGTGTCTCGTCGCGCTGATTGCGGCGGCCTCCACCACGGTTGTCATCTCTTGCCATGCGGCATGTCCTTTTCAAAGCGGCGCGCTCGCGCCAAATGTATCAATCCAAGTGGGCAAGACGCCCCCGGATCATCGAGACGGCCCCAATCCGGGGCCGCCTACGCTGTCTTTAGATCTTCAGACCGCCTTCGCGGGCGGCATCGGCCAAGGCCTTTACCTTCCCGTGAAACAGAAAGCCGCCACGATCGAAGTATGCGGTTTCGACGCCTGCCTTCTTGGCACGCTCTGCAATAGTGGCGCCCACTTTGGTGGCCGCTTCCATGTTGCACTTGCCGACCATGCCCAGATCCTTTTCCAAGGTCGAGGCCGATGCCAGCGTCACGCCGTTGACATCGTCGATCAGCTGAACGCTGATATTCTTGTTGCTGCGGTGAACGCTCAGACGCATGCGCCCTACGTTCACTTTGCGAAGTTTGTTCCGAACGCGCAGGCGGCGTTTCTGAAACAGTTGTCTTTTGCTGTTTGCCATCTACCCGTTCCTTACTTCTTCTTGCCTTCTTTCTGGAAGACGTACTCATCTTTGTAGCGAATGCCTTTGCCCTTGTAGGGCTCTGGCGGACGCCAGTCGCGAATATTCGCCGCGACCTGACCGACGAGCTGCTTGTCCGTACCCTCAACCGTAATCTCAGTGGGCTTGGGGACGGTAACAGTTACACCTTCCGGAACTTCAAAATCGACATCGTGCGACAGGCCGAGGTTCAGTTTCAGGGTATTGCCCTGAAGCTGCGCCCGGTAACCAACACCGCGAATTTCAAGATCTTTCTTGAAGGTTGCGTTGGCGCCGTGGACGACGTTGGCGACAACAGTGCGGGTCATACCCCACTGCTGGCGCGCGCGCTTAGACTTGCCGCGCGGAGTGATCGTGATCTTGCCATCGTCGATGGTCAGCGTCACGTCATCCGTCGCGGTAAAGCTCTTGGTTGCCTTGGGGCCTTTGACTTCAAGCGTCTGGCCGCTGAGCGACGCAGTGACACCGTCAGGCAGGGACACAGGGATTTTACCGATACGAGACATTATATGGCCTCCTTAGAATACGGTGCAAAGCACTTCGCCGCCAACATTTTGGCTGCGCGCGCTTGCATCCGACATCACACCCTTGGGGGTGGAGACAATCGACACACCTAGGCCCTGACGGACCGACGGGATGTCCTTGACGCCCAGATAGACGCGACGACCGGGCTTGGAAACCCGCTTCATTTCGCGAATGACAGGGGTGCCATCGAAGTACTTCAGGCTGATCTCGATAGCCGGGTGGCCATCTTTGCCAGTCGCAGCTTCAAAGCCGCGAATGTACCCTTCATCCGCCAAAACACCGAGCACACGCTCGCGCATTTTGGAAGCGGGGGTGACCACAGTGGATTTGCCGCGCATGGAAGCGTTGCGGATCCGTGTGAGCATATCGCCGATAGGATCATTCATATCAAATCTCCCTTACCAGCTGGATTTCACGAGGCCAGGTGCCAAGCCAGCTTGGCCCAGTTCCCGCAGCGCGATACGCGACACTTTGAGCTTGCGATAATACGCATGCGGACGGCCCGTCAGTTGGCAGCGGTTGTGCAGACGTGTTGCACTGCTGTTGCGGGGCAGATCCGCCAGCTTCAGGGTTGCGCGGAAGCGCTCCTCCATCGGCTTGCTCTCGTCTTGAATGATCTCCTTGAGCGCGGCACGCTTTGCCGCGAACTTGTCGACCAACTTCTGGCGCTTCTTTTCGCGCTCGATCATTGCTTTCTTAGCCATAACTCTCTCTCCCGCTGCTTCAGCTGTTGAAGGGCATGTTGAAATGCTTCAACAGCGCCTTGGCTTCAGCGTCGGTCTTCGCCGTGGTTGCGATGATTACGTCCATGCCCCAAGCCTCGTCGATCTTGTCGTACTCGATCTCGGGGAAGACGATGTGCTCCTTGATGCCGAACGCATAATTGCCGTTGCCATCAAAGGATTTGCCCGAAACGCCGCGAAAGTCGCGGATCCGGGGCATCGCGACCGTGACTAGACGGTCGAGGAAGTCATACATGCGGGCACCGCGCAGGGTGACCTTGGTCCCCAGCGGCATGTCCTCGCGAACGCGGAAGCCGGCGATGGAAACCTTGGCTTTGGTCACGACGGCCTTCTGACCAGCGATCGTCGTCAGGTCATCCTGAGCCGATTTGGCCTTCTTGCTGTCGCGGACGGCCTCGGCACCGCAGCCGATGTTCAGGACTATCTTGTCCAAACGCGGGATCTGCATGTCGTTGGTATAGCCGAACTCTTCTTTCAGCTTTGCCTTGATCTCACCGTCGAACTGCGTGCGCAAACGCGGGGTATAGTTAACTGTATCAAGCATCGATCACATCCCCCGTGGTTTTGGCGATACGCACTTTCTTGCCGTCCTTGACGTCAAAGCCGACGCGGGTTGGCTTGCCCTTGGCGTCCAGCAGCGCGATGTTGCTGAGGTCGATGGGCATTGCTTTGGGCAGGCGTCCGCCCTGTGCGGTCTGGCTCTGGCGTGTGTGGCGGATGGCCATATTCACGCCGTCGACAACGGCCTTGCCGGCCTTGGGATCAACCGAGGAAATCGTGCCCTCTTTACCCTTGTCCTTGCCAGCGAGCATGACGACCTTGTCGCCCTTTTTCAGTTTAGCAGCCATATCACAGCACCTCCGGGGCGAGCGAGATGATTTTCATGAACTTCTTGGCGCGCAATTCGCGGACGACCGGGCCGAAGATACGCGTACCGACCGGCTCACCTGCGTTATTCAGGATCACGGCGGCATTGCTATCAAAGCGGATGGCGGTGCCGTCTTCGCGGCGCACTTCCTTGGCCGTGCGAACGACGACGGCCTTACGGACGTCACCTTTCTTCACGCGGCCACGTGGGATGGCTTCCTTGACCGAGACGACAATAATGTCGCCAACGGATGCGTATCTACGCTTGGAACCACCCAGAACCTTAATGCACTGAACACGGCGAGCGCCGCTATTGTCAGCAACATCCAGGTTTGTCTGCATCTGGATCATTTGATTACTCCCGACCTACCGGGGGGCGATGCGGCCCGTGCCCCGGGGTTTCGATTGAGCTGGATGCTCTGCTGGCTTACGCCGGCAGAACCTCCCAGCGTTTCGTCTTGGAACGTGGTGGGCATTCGATGATGCGCACCTTGTCGCCCACTTTGAACGTATTGTTCTCGTCGTGGGCGCGATATTTCTTGGACTTCCGAATCGTCTTTTGCAGAACCGGGTGCTTGAAGCGGCGTTCGACCGAAACCGAGATGGTCTGGGCGTTGGCGTCGCTGGTCACGGTGCCGGAGAGGATACGTTTGGGCATCTTGCAGGCTCCTTATTCTGCCGCCGCAGCTGCGGCTTTCTCATTGAGAATGGTCAGCACGCGGGCGGCGCTGCGACGTGCAACGCGCATCTGCGATGCGTTCTCCAACTGGCCTGTGGCGGCCTGAAAGCGCAGGTTAAACTGCGCCTTTTTCAGGTTAGCCAGCTCTTCGCGCAGCTGGTCGGGTGTCTTTTCACGTAGTTCCTTGGCGTCCATCGCCTTTATCCTTTCAACATCACTGGAGGGCCCGCATGTATCAAATGGTCCGATACATTAGGTCACCCTGATTCCGGTGGAGATCCTTGTGATCTGGCGCGTATAGGGCTGTTGGCTCATGGGCGCAACCCCTTAGGTCAGCTGCACCTGTTGCTGGGCACCAGGCATAGATCACGGACGCGCCCGAGAAGGACGCCTTTGAACATCACGCTAGATCGAATCGACCTGACGCGACCTCCGATCGCCTCTCGCCACGCGCAGCGCGCTACGCTATTACGCGGCCATGTCAAATATATCCTCGCTCTTTGTCACCCGCCTTTACCGCGCGCATCTGCACGAGCTGGGCAAGCCCGTCGATCCGTCCGAGCTGGAGGCATCCTGCTGGTCCATTGCCGAAGACGATGAGGCCGGTCAGGCCTGGTGCGAGGAGAACAGCTATGCCGGTTATACCAGCTACGCATCACTTGACGACCTGCCCTACCGCTTCCCAATCTTTCGCGATCTGGTGAAGGTACTGGACAAGCACGTCGCAGCATTCGCACAAGATCTAGAATTTGATCTGGGTGGCAAGAAGCTGAAACTCGATAGCCTCTGGATCAACATCCTGCCCGAAGGCGGGACACATTCATCGCATATCCACCCCCACTCAGTGGTATCCGGCACGACCTATGTGACGATGCCCGAAGGCACGAGCGCGATCAAATTCGAGGACCCCCGCCTGCCCATGATGATGGCGGCGCCCGCAAGATCGAAGGACGCGCGGGAAGAGCTGCGAACGTTCTCCTACGTCACGCCCGAGGCCGGCGAAGTGCTATTGTGGGAGTCGTGGCTACGGCACGAGGTGCCGATGAACATGTCAGAGGACGACCGGATAAGCGTTAGCTTTAATTACGGGTGGGGGTGAGTTAACCTAGCGTCACATGATGTTTATCTTGCTGAGCTAGGAGATTTGCGTGGAGCTGTTTGGTGCGATTGCCGTAATCGGGTTTGTCATTTTTCTTATTATAAAGAACGCTGATAGCAAGAATGCTCCCAAAGCGCCGCCCGCCGATCGGCCTACCCCCACACGTAGCGCAGCCGCTCCACGGCCTCAACGAAAGGCAATCGTTTCCGAAGGAGCAAAGCATCCACCAGCTCCTGAGATCCCGACATCACGTGAGCTTAAGGGCAAGGCATGGGTGATAGACGGCGACACGATTGTCGTTAGCAAAGTTAAAGTTCGGCTTGCAGGGATTGACGCACCAGAACTTAATCAACCGTGGGGGCAGAAATCCAAATGGGAAATGGTTAATCTTTGTAAGGGACGGATCGTTCGCGTCGAACTGACAGGTGAAACGTCTTATGATCGCCTGGTCGGAACCTGTTACCTGCCGGACGGTCGCGACATCGGCGCCGAGATCGTAAAAGCAGGGCTTGCGCTGGATGGTGGGCACTTTTCCAAAGGAAAATACGAACAATTAGAATGTCCTGACATGCGGCGAAAATTAAAGACTTATGGCCGCTGGAGATAGCATCCGGGGAAAGCGAACAGAAAGCATTATAAACTCAAAAAGCCCCCGCTGATTTCTCAGCGGGGGCTTTTCTCAATCTCTAACGTTGGTCCAGCTCGCAGATTGCTGTGCAATCGGCTGCGCCGAAACGCTGTTACCAGTCTTCGCGCGTGACGACCCGTGTCTTGATCGGCAGCTTCATCGCCGCAAGGCGCAGGGCCTCGACCGCAATTTCTTCGCTTACGCCGTCCAGCTCGAACATGATCCGGCCCGGCTTGACCCGTGCGGCCCAATAATCGACCGAGCCTTTACCTTTACCCATGCGGACTTCGGTAGGCTTGGACGTGACCGGTACATCCGGGAAAATCCGGATCCAGACACGGCCCTGACGCTTCATGTGACGTGTCATCGCGCGGCGAGCCGCCTCGATCTGACGCGCTGTCACACGCTCGGGCTGAGTCGCCTTCAATCCGAAGGAGCCAAAGTTCAGGTCGGAGCCGCCTTTGGCCTCGCCCTTGATGCGGCCCTTGAACTGCTTGCGGAATTTAGTGCGTTTTGGTTGTAGCATCTGTCATTCCCCCTTAGCGACGGCCACCAGCACCGCGAGGTGCCGGACCGTCCTGAAGTTCCTGAGCCTTCCGGTCACGCGCGGACGGGTCGTGATCCATGATCTCACCTTTGAAGATCCAGGTCTTGATCCCGATGATGCCGTAGGCAGTCAGTGCCTCGACATGCGCGTAATCGATATCGGCCCGCAGCGTATGCAGGGGCACGCGGCCCTCGCGGTACCATTCGGTCCGGGCGATCTCGGCGCCGCCAAGGCGGCCGGCGAGGTTCACACGGATACCAAGGGCACCCATACGCATGGCGTTTTGCACAGCACGTTTCATCGCACGGCGGAAGCTCACCCGGCGCTCCAGCTGCTGGGCGATGCTCTCACCCACCAGCGCAGCATCCAACTCGGGCTTGCGCACTTCGACGATGTTCAGGTGCAGCTCGCTTGCCGTCATCGCCGCCAGCTTCTTGCGCAGGGTTTCGATGTCTGCGCCTTTCTTGCCTATGATGACGCCGGGGCGCGCTGTGTGAACGGTAACGCGGCACTTCTTGTGCGGACGCTCGATGATCACCCGGCTGACGCCGGCCTGCTTGCACTCGGTCTTGATGAACTCGCGCATGGCCAGATCTTCGAGCAGCAGATTACCGTAATCTTTGGTGTCCGCATACCAGCGGCTGTCCCAAGTACGGTTGATCTGCAGGCGCATGCCAATCGGATTTACTTTATTACCCATCAGGCTTGCTCCTCGACTTGACGCACAATGATCGTGATTTCCGAGAACGGCTTGCGCAGCGCGCCAAACCGGCCACGAGCACGCGGGCGACCGCGCTTCATGACCAGGTTCTTACCGACATAGGCTTCGGCCACGACCAGCTCATCCACGTCGAGATTGTGGTTGTTCTCGGCGTTGGCGATGGCAGATTGCAGGCACTTGCGCACATCGTCAGCGATCCGCTTTTGCGAGAACGTGAGCTCGTTAAGGGCCTTATCCACCTTCTTGCCACGGATCAGCTGTGCCAAAAGGTTCAGTTTCTGCGGGCTGGTGCGAAGCATCCGGAGTTTGGACCGGGCTTCGTTATCGGCCACGCGGCGGGGGTTCTTTTCCTTGCCCATGACTTACTTCCGCTTCGCTTTTTTGTCGGCAGAGTGACCGGTATAGGTCCGTGTCGGTGAATACTCACCGAACTTCTGACCGATCATGTCTTCGCTGACGTTGACAGGGATATGCTTGCGACCGTTGTAGACGCCAAACGTCAAGCCCACGAACTGGGGCAGGATCGTCGAGCGGCGCGACCATATCTTGATGACTTCGTTACGACCGCCCTCACGCGACGCTTCGGCCTTTTTCAGGACGTAGGCGTCGACAAAGGGGCCTTTCCATACAGAACGTGCCATATCTTAGCGGCCCTTCTTCTTGGCGTGACGCGAGCGGATGATCAGCTTCTGCGACGCCTTGTTCTTATTGCGGGTACGGTAGCCTTTGGTCGGCTTACCCCATGGGGTTACCGGGTGACGACCGCCAGATGTCCGGCCTTCACCACCACCATGCGGGTGATCGACCGGGTTCATGACGACACCGCGCACAGATGGGCGAACGCCCTTGTGACGCATGCGGCCGGCCTTACCGTAGTTCTGGTTCGAGTTGTCGGGGTTTGATACCGCGCCAACTGTCGCCTTGCACTCTTGGCGGACCAGACGCAGCTCGCCCGAGCTGAGACGGATCTGAGCGTAGCCACCATCACGGCCAACGAACTGAGCATAGGTGCCTGCCGCGCGTGCGATCTGGCCACCCTTGCCCGGCTTCATCTCGATGTTGTGGATGATCGTACCGATGGGCATGCCCGAAAACGGCATGCAGTTGCCGGGCTTGATGTCGACCTTGGTGCCGGAATAAATCTTGTCACCGATCGCAAGACGCTGAGGCGCCAGGATATAGGTCTGCTCGCCATCGTCATACTTGACGAGAGCGATGAACGCGGTCCGGTTCGGGTCATATTCGATCCGCTCGACGGTTGCCGCCATATCGAATTTGTTACGTTTGAAATCAACGATCCGGTAGAGGCGCTTGGCCCCACCCCCGCGACGACGCGATGTGATTCGTCCGGTGTTGTTCCGGCCGCCCGATTTCGACAAACCCTCAGTGAGGGATTTGACGGGACGTCCTTTATACAGCTCCGAACGGTCGATCAGCACCAGCCCGCGCTGGCCCGGCGTCGTTGGCTTATACGACTTGAGTGCCATGCTTTCTGTCTTCCGTTTAGCAAACGGCGGATGTGTGTTCCGCCTATGTAGGGTAGGACTTGCCCACCATGGGTATAGGGCCCCGAAGGTCCCCGGCTAGATCGCCCTTGCGGACGAAGACGAAACCCCGGACGAATCCGGGGCTACGTTGATGGGTCCGTGTAGGCGAGAGCGAAAGGAGCGTCAAGCCTTGCAGAGGCAAACACCATGATCGCATCGTAAGAAACGTTGTGTATCGGTGTTGATCGTTGATTGAGGGGATATCCCTCGGCTATAGATACAGGAAGCGTATTATAGTCCAACTCAAGCCCATCCTCCCGAGGTCATAGCATGAAAATTTTGAGATCGTATCTAGCGCTCGCGGGCTTGTGCCTTACGGCTGGAACCGCACAGGCAGATGTTTGTGATTATACACCTTCGAAATTAGCAGCGACCGCAATTGGAACGGCGGCCGCGGGGGTCACTGCGGCCACTGGGGTCGGCATGAAAGTGGCCGGGTTTTACACGTTGGTTAATGCCGGCTCGGGTCTCACGATGATCGGATCGACAGCGGCTGGAGCTTCTGCGGCGGGAACGGTGGGGATCATTGCCGGAACTGGAGGAGTGGCTGGCACTGCCGCCTCTATTCTTATGGCACCCGTCACAATTGCGGTTGGAGGTATAGCGGTCGTTGGTGGCGGGATCTTCGAAGGAGCTTGTTACTTCCAAGTGGTGCGCGTCACAGATCCCTACGAAGTGCGCAAAATTATCGAGAGCATTGCATCTGAAGACGCCACAATATCGATAGTGGCCACAGATGATGGCGATGCAATGAGGTTGATCGTAGAAGATGAAACCAACGAGTATCTGTTACGTAACCTCTACATTGCGGACGGGCTGCTGAAGCATCGAGACTTTGGCCCAAATACAACAATCGGTCCTGTTCTTTTTACTTCCAACGAACCAGAAAAATAGTTGCGGTTTGCAACAAATAACGAATTCGACGGCCTTCGCGTTGGTTGATCGCGGACGATACCAAAATTGGCACATTGCGATACTGCCCTGACGTCTTTCCAGACGACCAACAAAAAAAACCCGGCCAATTTCGCAGCCGGGGTTTCTAAATTTTCAAACCAACAAAAATCTCAGAGACCGGTGGTCACGTCGATTGTGTTGCCTTCTTCCAGCGTCACATACGCCTTCTTGACGTCGGCGCGCTTGCCAGGGCGGCCGCGGAAACGCTTGGACTTGCCTTTGGTGATGGTGGTGTTCACGGCCTTCACCTTTACGCCAAAGAGTGCCTCGACGGCCTCCTTGATCTGCGGCTTGTTGCTTGCGATCGCGACCTCAAACACCACTGCGCCATTCTCGGACGCCATGGTGGCCTTTTCGGTCACGACGGGCTTGCGCACCACGTCGTAATGCTCGGGCTTCGCTTTCATTTCTGACTTGCTCATTTCAGTCGAGCCTCCAGTGCTTCGATACCCGCCTTGGTGATCACGAGCGTGTCACGCTTGAGGATATCATAGACGTTTGCGCCCATCGTCGGCAGGACGTCCAAACCGTCAATGTTACGTGCGGCCTTAGCGAAGTCTGCGTTGACCTCAGTGCCGTCGATGATCAGCGCGCGCTTCCAGCCCAGATCCTTGATCTGCTTGGCCAGTGCGGAGGTCTTCGACACTGTGCCGAAATCCTCAATAATCACCAGCTCGCCTGCGCGCGCCTTGGCGCTCAGAGCATGCTTCAGACCCAGAGCGCGGACCTTCTTGGGCAGATCATGCGCATGGCTGCGCACGACCGGACCCTTGTAGATACCACCCCCGCGAAAGATCGGAGCCGAGCGCGCGCCGTGGCGTGCGCCGCCGGTGCCTTTTTGGCGATAGATCTTCTTGGTCGAGTATTTTACCTCGGAGCGGGTTTTTACCTTGTGCGTACCGGCTTGCGCCTTGTTACGCTGCCAGCGAACGACGCGGTGCAGGATGTCGGCGCGAGGGTCCAGGTCGAAGATGTCTTCGCCCAGATCGACCGAGCCGGCCTTGCTGCCGTCCAGTTTGATCATGTCGAGTTTCATGCGTCATCATCCTTCTTGGTCTCGTCCAGAGTCTCGCTCTGGTCGCCGGCCTCGGCCTTGTCAGCGTCGATTTCGGCCTCGGCCTCCTTCTCGGCTTCGGCTTCCTGAGATGCCTGCAACTCGGCTGCTGCCTTGGCTGCTTCGGCCTCCTCGGCTGCTGCTGCTGCGGCTGCCTCATCGGCGGCCTTGGCTGCGGCTTCGGCGTCAGATTTCAGTGCGGCGGGCATGATGGCGTTCTCGGGGAACGGCTTCTTGACCGCGTCCTTGATCGTCACCCAACCACCTTTGGAGCCGGGAACAGCGCCTTTGACCATGATCAAGCCGCGGTCGACGTCCGTCTTGATCACCTGCAGGTTCTGCGTGGTGATGCGCGCGGCGCCCATGTGACCGGCCATCTTCTTACCTTTGAAGACCTTGCCAGGATCCTGACACTGACCAGTGGAGCCATGCGAACGGTGGCTGATCGAAACACCATGGGTCATTTCCAGACCCTTGAAGTTGTGACGCTTCATGGCACCCTGAAAACCTTTACCGATCGAGGTGCCACAGACGTCTACGAATTGGCCCTCAAAGTAATGGTTGGCAGTGATTTCCTCACCGACCGCAATCAGGTTCTCAGGCGCAACGCGGAATTCCGCAATCTTGCGCTTGGGCTCTACCTTGGCGGCGGCGAAGTGGCCGCGCATTGCCTTGGATGTCCGCTTGACCTTGGCCGAGCCTGCGCCCAGCTGAACAGCAGAATAGCCGTGGCTATCGGCCGTACGCTGCGCGACGACCTGAAGTTTGTCTAATTGAAGAACGGTGACAGGTACCTGCCGTCCGTCTTCCATGAAAAGACGGGTCATGCCCATCTTCTTTGCGATAACGCCAGAGCGCAACATACTCTATGCCCTCCCTTAGACCGAAATCTGCACGTCGACACCGGCGGCCAGGTCGAGCTTCATCAGCGCGTCCACGGTCTGCGGAGTCGGATCAACGATATCCAGCAGGCGCTTGTGCGTGCGGATTTCCCATTGATCGCGGGATTTCTTGTTCACGTGGGGGCCACGCAAAACGGTGAATTTTTCAATCTTGTTCGGCAGCGGAATCGGACCACGGACGTCTGCGCCCGTGCGCTTCGCGGTGTTGACGATTTCCTGCGTGCTGGCATCCAGTACGCGGTAATCGAACGCCTTGAGCCGAATGCGAATGTTCTGGCTGGACATGTATTTAGCCTTTCGCGGCATTGGAGTTGATAGGAGGGAGACCGGACCATCCGAACTCCCTCTTCGAACCCTTGGGGCGGGCTATACTGCCCGCCCGGAGTAATTGGTGGTCGTAGTTACTCGGTGATTTTCGAAACCACACCAGCACCGACAGTACGGCCGCCTTCGCGGATGGCGAAGCGTAGACCTTCTTCCATTGCGATTGGTGCAATCAGTTCAACGCTGAAGCGAAGGTTATCACCGGGCATCACCATTTCTGTGCCCTCGGGCAGAACAACGGTGCCAGTCACGTCCGTAGTACGGAAGTAGAACTGAGGACGGTAGTTGGCAAAGAACGGCGTATGACGGCCACCCTCTTCCTTGTTCAGGATATATGCCTCGGCCTCGAACTTGGTGTGGGGCATAACCGACTTCGGCTTGCACAGAACCTGACCACGCTCGACACCTTCACGGTCAACACCGCGCAGAAGCGCGCCGATGTTGTCGCCAGCCTCACCACGATCCAGCAGCTTGCGGAACATTTCCACGCCCGTGCAGGTCGTCTTCTTGGTGTCTTTAAGACCAACGATTTCGATCTCGTCGCCAACGTTGATGACGCCGCGCTCAATACGACCAGTCACAACAGTACCACGACCAGAGATCGAGAACACGTCCTCGACCGGCATCAGGAACGGCTGATCAATGGCGCGCTCAGGCGTTGGGATATACTCGTCAACAGCGGCCATCAGCTTCTTGATCGACTCTTCGCCGATTTCGGGCTGTGTGCCGTTCATCGCGTGCAGGGCCGAGCCAGGGATGACGGGAATGTCGTCGCCAGGATACTCGTACTTGCTAAGAAGCTCGCGGATTTCCATCTCGACCAGTTCGAGCAGCTCTTCGTCGTCGACCTGGTCTACCTTGTTCATGTAGACGACCATGTAGGGGATACCCACCTGGCGGCCCAACAGGATGTGCTCGCGCGTCTGCGGCATAGGGCCGTCAGCGGCGTTCACGACCAAGATCGCGCCGTCCATCTGAGCGGCACCGGTGATCATATTCTTAACGTAGTCGGCGTGGCCGGGGCAATCGACGTGCGCATAGTGACGCGCCTCTGTCTCATACTCGACGTGAGCGGTCGAAATTGTAATGCCGCGGGCTTTCTCTTCGGGCGCGCCATCAATCTGATCATACGCCTTGAAGTCGCCGAAATATTTGGTGATTGCGGCCGTCAGCGTGGTCTTGCCGTGGTCAACGTGACCGATGGTCCCGATGTTCACGTGCGGTTTGCTGCGGTCAAACTTTTCCTTGCCCATGATGTGGCTCCTCTTTTTACAAGTCAGGTGATGGGCGTGCTGCCCATCCTACGGTTTGGGTAGGGCGGGGATTTTCCCCGCCACCCGGTTTAGGCGTATTTGGACTGGATCTCTTCCGAGATGTTGCTCGGAACCGGCTCGTAATGCGAGAATTGCATCGTGAACTGGGCGCGGCCCGACGACATGGACCGCAGCGTGTTGATATAGCCAAACATATTTGCCAGCGGCACGGTGCAGTCAATCGCAATAGCATTACCGCGATTTTCCTGCCCCGAGATCTGACCGCGACGTGAGGTCAGGTCGCCGATAATTCCGCCCGTATAGTCTTCGGGCGTGATCACTTCGACTTTCATCACCGGCTCAAGCAGCTTGGCGCCAGCTTTGCGCAGACCTTCGCGCATACCCATGCGGGCTGCGATCTCGAACGCCATGACGCTGGAGTCAACGTCGTGGAACTTGCCGTCGATCAGCATGACCTTGAAGTCGATGACCGGGAAGCCGGCAAGCGGGCCGCTATCCATGACCGAGCGGATGCCCTTCTCGACGCCGGGAATGTATTCCTTGGGCACCGAACCACCGACGATCTTGCTCTCGAACGAGAAGCCTTCACCGGGCTCTGTTGGCGAAATGATCAGCTTAACCTCGGCGAACTGGCCCGAACCACCCGACTGCTTCTTGTGGGTGTAGGTATGCTCGACCTCGTGACCAATTGTCTCGCGGTATGCGACTTGGGGCGCGCCGATATTGGCGTCGACCTTGAATTCGCGGCGCAGGCGGTCGACCAGAATGTCGAGATGCAATTCCCCCATGCCCTTCATGATGGTCTGGCCCGATTCGATATCGGTTTCGACGCGGAAGGACGGATCTTCTGCTGCCAGACGTGCGAGGCCAGCCGACATCTTCTCTTGGTCGCCCTTGGTCTTGGGCTCAACCGCGATTTCAATGACCGGATCGGGGAACGTCATCGTTTCCAGAACAACCTGGCTTTTGATGTCGCTCAGCGTGTCGCCAGTCGTCGTATCCTTGAGACCAGCAAGCGCAATGATGTCGCCGGCGAATGCCTCTTCGATCTCTTCGCGCTGGATCGAGTGCATCATCATCATACGGCCAATGCGCTCTTTCTTGCCCTTGGTCGTATTCTGAACAGTGTCGCCCTTCTTGATCACGCCCGAATAGATCCGCGTGAACGTCAAAGAGCCAACAAACGGGTCGTTCATGATTTTGAATGCGAGGCCCGAGAACGGCATTGCATCATCCGCACGGCGCGGGATGTTACGCTCTTCGGTCTCGTCATCCGGGCTGAAGCCCATGTAATCAACCACATCCAGCGGGCTAGGCAGATAGTCTACAACGGCGTTCAGCAACGGCTGCACACCCTTGTTCTTAAAGGCCGAACCACACAGGACCGGAACAAAGCTCAACGACAGCGTGCCCTTACGGATCAGCTTGCGCAGAGTCTCCTCGTCAGGCTCTTTGCCCTCCAGATACCCTTCCATCGCGTCATCGTCCATTTCGACGGCGACTTCGATCAGGTGGGCGCGCCACTCGTCAGCCAGATCTTTCAGGCTGTCGCGGATCGGTCCACGTGTCCAGTTTGCGCCCAGATCTTCACCGGCCCAGACCCACTCTTCCATGGTGACCAGATCGATAAGGCCTTCCAGCTCCGTCTCGGACCCGATTGGAATTTGGATCGGTGCAGCAATCGCACCCGTGCGATCCTTAACCATCTTGACGCAGTTAAAGAAGTCGGCGCCGATCTTGTCCATCTTGTTGACGAAAACGATACGCGGCACTTTGTAGCGGTCGGCCTGGCGCCAGACAGTCTCGGTCTGGGGCTCAACGCCCGCGTTGGCGTCCAACACCGCGACGGCACCGTCGAGAACGGCCAGCGAACGCTCAACTTCGATCGTGAAGTCAACGTGGCCGGGCGTGTCGATGATGTTCATCCGGTACTTGGTGTCGGATGTACCTTCCTGGGTCGGATCATTCTGGCGCTGCCAGAACGTGGTGGTCGCAGCCGAGGTGATCGTGATGCCACGCTCCTGCTCCTGCTCCATCCAGTCCATCGTTGCTGCACCGTCATGCACTTCACCCAAGTTGTGGGATTTGCCGGTGTAGAACAGGATCCGCTCGCTGCAGGTGGTCTTACCTGCATCGATATGGGCCATGATGCCGAAATTACGGTAGCGTTCGAGAGCGTAGTCGCGTGCCATTGGGCTGCATCCTCAGAGTATCTGTATTACCAACGATAATGGCTGAAGGCTTTGTTAGCCTCGGCCATCTTGTGTGTGTCTTCGCGCTTTTTGACGGCGCTGCCGCGGCTGTTGACGGCATCCATAAGCTCGCCTGCAAGGCGTTCTTCCATGGTATTCTCGTTGCGCGAGCGGCTGGCATTGATCAACCAACGGATCGCCAGCGCCTCGCGGCGCTCGGGGCGCACTTCAACGGGAACCTGGTATGTGGCACCACCGACGCGGCGCGAACGCACCTCGACCGATGGCTTGATCAGCTCGAGAGCCTCGTGAAAGATCTCGATTGGGGCGCGCTTAACCTTGTCCTCAACGCGGGTCATCGCGTTATAGACGATACGCTCGGCGGCAGATTTCTTGCCATCGACCATCAGGTTGTTCATGAACTTTGTCAGAACCCGATCGCCGTACTTGGCATCGGGAAGGACTTCGCGCTTTTCGGCGGCGTGACGACGGGACATCTGGTAATCCTCTTACTTCGGGCGCTTGGCGCCATATTTCGAACGGCGCTGCTTACGATCTTTGACACCTTGTGTGTCGAGAACGCCGCGCAAGATGTGGTAGCGCACGCCGGGAAGGTCTTTGACACGACCGCCGCGGATCAGGACCACCGAGTGCTCCTGCAGGTTGTGGCTCTCACCCGGAATGTAGCTGATAACTTCAAAGCCATTGGTCAGGCGCACTTTGGCGACCTTCCGCATGGCCGAGTTCGGCTTCTTGGGCGTTGTTGTATATACGCGTGTGCAGACGCCGCGTTTCTGCGGGCAACCCTGAAGGTGCTGCGACTTCTGCGCTTTTACTTTTGGCTTCCGCGGTTTGCGGATCAGCTGTTGGATCGTTGGCATTCCGGTAATTTCCCCGTCTCTCAACACATGTGTGTGCATGGGTCTTACCCATGCGATTAATCCATGCCCATTACGCGTCCGCAATAGACAACAACCGCGATCGCAAACCTTGATGGTGCGGACGCGGCGAGTTTCCAGAGGATCGGGACGGCGGGCGCCCGGATCTTGACCACTTTAGTTCTGATATCGGCAAACAGGGCGACCCCCAAGCCGGATGAGGCGCGTATAAAAGGAGTCGGGGGGGTTGTCAACAGGTCCACCGGAGGCATTAGCAGTGCATTTGGCATGGCGCTATCGCCTTGCCTTACGTCAATCCTCGAGCGTGGTCCAGACAGCCATCCGCGTGCCGCCGGGCGTGAGGAACTCAAACCGCCTTCCACCCGGAAACTCAAAGATTTCTTTGGTAATTTCCGCGCCTGCTGCACGCACCTGCGCCAGCACCGCGTCCAAATCCTCGGCCTTTAGCACGACCAGCGGCGCGGCATGCTCGGCCCTCGCGATCCCGCCGCCGATGCCTGCCGCTTTAATGTCGCGATAGTCCGGCCCGTACTCCACAAAATCCCAACCGAACGCGCTCCCGAAAAATGCCTGCTCACGCTCCAGCTCGGACGTATAGAATTCGACATAGTCCATTTTAAGTGTATCGCTCATGTCAGCCCTCCACCCGGTGACAGTTACCGGATAACGTTATAGCCTTGGGCGCGCCTTGTCTTGGCACAGTTCCCCTGCCATCGTCGCGCGATGCGCAGCATAACGCAGGATTGCAAAATAATGACTGAACCCAAGATGCAGGTCATTGGCCTTTGCCGATTGTCGTATCCCGCATTGGGCGGCTTCCAGATCGAGCATGACACACCTGCGGCGCGCGCTGCCTTCCTCTATGATCCCGTGCGGATGGAGGAACGCTTCGCCACGTTCACTGCGCTCACCCTGCCCCCGCTAAAGGCGCAGACCGACCCTGAATTTACGCTCGCTATCGTCGTGGGCGACGCAATGCCCGAGCCGATGCTGGAACGGCTGCTGGACCTGACGCAAAACGTTCCGCAGGCCGTCATAATCCCGCGCGCGCCGGGTCGGCACAGGCTGGTGATGCGCGAGGTCATCAATCAGGTACGCGAGAGCAGCCCCCTGCCCTCACTCCAGTTCCGAATGGATGATGACGACGCCGTCGCCGTCACCTTCGTTCAACGTTTGCGCGAGGCGGCGGGCGACTTGGGCGGGATGCTGGCGAAACACAGATATGTAGGTATCGACTTTAATCAGGGGCATATCGCCCGCATCAGCCCCAAGGGCATTCACGCCAGGGGCACGGTGGAAACGCTGTGGACCCCAGCACTGGGAATGGCCGTGGCGGCCGACGCGTCGCGCGGCATCATGAATTTTAGTCATGCCAAGTTAGGCCGCGTCATGCCCGTCGTCACCCTCCCGGGTGAGGATATGTATATTCGCGGCCATAACCAGTTCAACGACTCGCGCCAAAAGGATGGGATCAACCCTGTGCGCCTACCGCTTCTCGACGCGGCTGGCGAGGCCGCTTTTCGCCGGATATATAACATCGACGCGGACCATGTTCGCGCGCTCTATAGATAGGAATACATCTATGCGCATCATAGGCGTTTGCCGCTTTTCCTATCCGGCGCTTGGCGGCTTCAAACGGATGCACGCCACCGTTGCCGAGCGTGAAGCATACCTTTATGACGCCAAGCGTATGGCGCTACGTTTCGCCCATTTCGAGACGCTGGCCCTGCCGTCCGTGCGCGCGCAAACCGACCCAGATTTCACTTTTCTCATCGTTATTGGCCAGAATATGCCAGAGCCGTGGCTGACTAAGTTGCGCGACCTCTGCGCATCCGTACCGCAGATCAAGATCGTCAAATGCGGGCCACTAAAGCATCGCTTGGCCCTCCAACTGGCCATCCAGAACGAACTGGGAAAGGATCGCCCCGAAAGCCTGCAATTCCGGCTGGACGATGATGACGCAATGGGCGTCGACTTTGTCGAACTGGCCCGAGGGGTTGCGCGCCGCTCGGCACGACTGCGCCGTCGCGAGCCCCGTATCGCGATCGAATTTAACACCGGATATTCGGCGACATTATCAAAGGACGGTATCATCGCCGAGGATGTCATTAGCGCGTTCTGGGCCTGCGGCCTCGGGGTGTATTTCAGCGAAGGTGACGACAAGACGATCATGAATTTCGGCCATCACAAATTGCATCACATTATGCCGTCTATCATCCATCCGCGCCCGCCGATGTATATCCGCGCAAAACACACTGACAACGACAGCGAGGCTAAATTTCGGCCACGTCGACTAAAACCGCTATCGGATGTGCAGCGGCAGCTCTTCAAAGATCGATTTAGCGTGGACGAAGAACAGGTACGGGCCGTTTTCTCCGGCCTAGACGAGCCTCACGATAAAGAGTGAATATCCCGCTGGCGACAACGATCCCGGCGCCTAATAGCACAATAGGTGCGGGCCAGTCGCCGAACATGAACCACCCCAGCGCCAGCGCCCAGAGGATCGCAGTATATCGAAACGGCGCGGTAAAGCTGATGTCGCCGACACGCACCACCATGATAGATGTCAGATACCCCGCGATGATCAGGATCGACGTCGCGAATATCGTCTGCCACTGCGCGCTATTCAGCGCCACCCACTCGCCACCCAGACTGGCGAGCCCGAACACCGACATGACCGAAACCGACGTAGCAAAAGT
>JAGXGX010000117.1 GCA_024636515.1 Roseovarius sp. | reverse complement strand
CCGGGGCGCACCAGAACCGAAAAAGAGCGCGGGCAAATTTCTGCATAAAGCGGGCCGTGATAGCCCGGCGGGATGCGGTCGAACTCGACACCGCCGTCGGTTACAGTCCGCGTCAGCAGGTCTAGCCGACCAGTCGAGGACTTGGCATTGGCCGAGGCTTGGATGCCAGCAGGCAGGGCGAGCGATTCCATCAGCGGCACGACATAAACGCACCCCTTTTCCAGCACTGCGCTGGCGCTGAGGTCGATGCGGTGCATCTCGAACTCGGACAGGCGATCCGCGACGGCGCGGCCCTCACCGGCCAGAAACGACGCACGCACGCGGTAGGCTACGGTGCCCAGGCGCAGATCAAGGCTGGCTGGCTGGATCTGCTCTGGAATCACGGCAAGATCGGCCAGAATGGCCTGCTCTGCGATCATGGATTTAAGTTGCTGGCTGGAGAGAACCCCGGTCATCGCGTCATCCCTTCGGCGGTTGGGGTCTGATAGCGGCTCGGAAGGGGCGTGGCAATTAAAGCATCGCTCTTTCGCGACATGGACTGCTTGTGGCAGGCCGCTGGATCAGTAGTGCGAATTTGAAAAAGAGGAGGAGAGTTTTTGGTCGGGCTAGCAGGACTCGAACCTGCGACCTTCCGTCCCCCAGACGGACGCGCTACCAGACTGCGCCATAGCCCGACGTTTGCGTCGTCATATCTGTTTTTTGGGCAGGGACAAGGGGTAATTGCCATTTTTCGGTTCGCCACGTCACTGCGATTTTGCGTTGCCGGACATGCGCGCCCTAAGCTCGGTGAGGCGGCTTGTGATATCGGCAATGCGCGCGGCGGCTTTCGGTGCGGGCTTGCGGTGATACCTCGTCAGCAGGCTGAGCGTGGAGGAAGGCATCGGCACGGTATCGGACGGATCGTCCGCCGTTTCGGTTGGCTTTACGTTGGGGCGCGCGTCCGTCTCTTTCGTGCCGTTGTCCTCGGGATCAGTGGGCTGCGCCGTGCGCTTGGGCGTTGCCACTGGGGTCGCATCCATATCTTCGTTGGCCGCTTGTTCGGGTGCAGTTTCGCTCTCGGCTTTGGGCTCATCAGTTGTCGGGCTGCCTGCTTCACGAGAGATATTCTCGGAAAGGGCATCATCGCTGTACTCGGCAGTCTTAACAGTCTCTTCGATTGGCGCGGTCTGATCTTTTGCGACGCTTTCGACGGCCGGCTTGTCCTTCGTGTCTAAGGATAGATCCGGTGTGGCTGTGTCTTGAGAAAGGCTCTCTTCCTGCGCAATGTCCTCATCCGCGGTCTCTTGCGAACTTAATGCGCCCGCAGTGCTCTCTTTGGGAGTGTCAGATGTAGAATCGTCCGGCGCAGCATCGGCTTTTGGTGGCTCTGCTAGTTTATCCTTCGAAGTGGGCGCATCTGCCTGAGAACGGCCAAAGTTGACGATCTGCCCGCGCGGCTCTTCTTCTGCCTCGGGCACATCAAGTGCGATGCCCGCAACGGTGGTATCCAGATCGGTATCCAAGGGCGGCGACATCGCCGCAACATGGTACACGCCTTGTTCGCGCATGACTTTTTGCACGCCCTTAATCGTCATGCCTTCGTCGTGCAGCAGTTTGCGGATGCCACCCAGCAGTTGCATGTCGGCGGGGCGGTAATAGCGGCGCCCGCCGGCCCGCTTGACCGGCTTCACTTGGGTAAACTTACTTTCCCAAAACCGCAGGACGTGGGCGGGTATCCCCAGCCAGTCTGCGACTTCGCTGATTGTGCGAAAGGCGTCTGCGGATTTGGACATTGTTTGCTCTAGCGCTTGTTGCCGGCGGCCACACGATCCTTCATCAAGTGCGAAGGGCGAAAAGTCAGCACGCGGCGCGGGTTGATCGGGACTTCTTCGCCGGTCTTAGGATTGCGCCCCACACGGGCGGATTTCTCACGCACCGAGAAAGTGCCGAATGACGAAATTTTTACCTGCTCGCCGCGAACGAGCGCGTCGGACATGTGAACCAGCACGCTTTCGACCAGTTGCGACGAATCGTTGCGCGACAGGCCAACCTCGCGAAAAATTGCCTCACTCAAATCCATACGCGTCAATGTCTTGTCAGTCATAGCCATCCCCCGATTGCTTGGTCGTCATTAAATTTCTTTTGGTAAACAATAGGGGGATAGAAATTTGCGAGTCAATTACAATGACTTGGCGGCGTCGGTTTAAGCGCGTTTACGGCCCAATTTACCCCAGCTACCAGCGCAGGGCGACTGCGCCCCATGCCAGACCGCCGCCAATCGCCTCGCTGAGAATCAGATCGCCGCGCTTGATACGGCCATCTGCAACACCGACGGACATGGCGAGGGGAATCGATGCCGCCGACGTATTTCCGTGGTCCTGAACCGTTTGAATGACGCGTTCCATCGACACATCCAGCTTTTTCGCGGTGCCTTGGATGATTCGGATGTTGGCCTGATGCGGCACAATCCAATCGACATCGCCCGAGGTGAGGTCGGCGCGCTGCAGTGCCGTCTCGGCGGTCTCGCTCAGCTTTTCGACAGCTTGGCGAAAGAGGGGGTTGCCTTGCATCCGCAGCTTGCCCGCAGTCCCGGTAGAGGACACGCCACCATCGACATACAGCAATTCGCGGTAGCGCCCGTCGGAGTTCAGATCTGTCGACAGGATGCCGCGGTCTTGGGCCGTACCCATGCCGTCCTGCGCCTCAAGGATGAGCGCACCTGCGCCATCACCGAAGAGCACACATGTACTGCGGTCGGTCCAGTCCATGATGCGGCTGAACGTCTCGGCGCCAATGATCAGCATCCGGTTAGCTTGGCCCGATACGATCATCGCGTTCGCAGTGCAAAGCGCATAGATGAAGCCAGCACAAACCGCCTGCACGTCGAATGCAAACCCGCGCGTCATCCCTAGCTCGGCTTGTACCATCGTGCCGACGGATGGAAATGTCAGGTCGGGAGTCGATGTGGCGACGATGATGCCGTCAAGGTCGCTCGCGGAGATGCCTGCATTTTCCAGTGCGGCACGCGCGGCGCGCGTGGCCAGATCGGACGTAAGCTGCCCGTCTGCGGCAAAATGGCGCCGCTCAATTCCTGAGCGGCTGCGGATCCATTCGTCGCTGGTATCCACAAGCGCTTCAAAATGGCTGTTCGGAACGATACGATCGGGCAGATAGTGCCCGATGCCAAGGGGAACGGCGCGGCGGGTCACTGCGATTTCTCCGCTGCGCTGCCCGTTGCATCTGCATCGCTAGCGTCGTCGGAGACGGGCAATGTGGCAGAGGCGACTCGCGCCGCCAGCTTGGCCGAAAATCCGTTATGCGCCAGTTCGAATGCTAGTTTGACGGCCGCCGAAACGCCGGTGGCATCTGCTGCGCCATGTGATTTGACCACCGTGCCGTTAAGGCCCAGAAACACGCCGCCGTTGACGCGGCGCGGATCAATCCGCTTTTTCAAACGGCGCAGCGATGGATAGGCCAGCACCGCGGCGATGCGTGATAGCAGCGAATATTGAAACGCCTCGCGCAGCAGGTCGGCGATCAGATTCGCCGTGCCTTCGCCGGTTTTCAGTGCGACGTTACCGGTGAATCCATCCGTCACAATTACGTCGACAGTATCGCCTGGCAGATCGCGACCCTCGACAAAACCTACAAAATCAAAATCGGCACCGCGCGCGTGGGCACGTATCAGGTCATAGGCCTCGCGCAATTCGGCGCGGCCCTTATGCTCTTCTGTGCCGACGTTCAAAAGGCCAATGCGAGGGCGCTCCACGCCCAGCCCGTCGCGGGCATAGGATGCCCCCATCAGGGCATACTGCATCAGATCCTTGGCGTCCGCGCTGATATCGGCGCCACCATCCATCAACAGGTTAAACCCCTGCGGATTGCGAGAGGGCCACATCACCGCGATCGCAGGCCGGTAAATGCCGGGCAGGCGGCGCAAGCGTAGAACCGACATCAGCATTAGTGCGCCTGTGTTCCCGCACGAGACACATACCGTCGCCTCGCCGCCGCGCACTGATTCGAGCGCGGACCACATCGAGGTGTCCTTGCCGTGGCGCGCGACGTGTCCAGGCTTGTCATTCATGGTAACGATACCGGGTGCGTCACGCAGCGCGCAGCAGTCTGCCAGCGCGCGGTGCTTGGCGACGAGCAGCTCCAGCTCGGCCTTGGGGCCGTGCAGTATGAATGCAATATCAGAGTTTTTGGCGGCGCTGGCGGCGATGCCTGCGACGACTGTGGCAGGGCCCATGTCGCCGCCCATTGCATCGACCGAGATTACAGTCTTGCCCGCGAATAGCGAGCAAGCCGAACCGTCGCCCGAATCGACAGAAGTTGGCCGACGCGATGACGCGGCGGCCGTGCCTGTCTGCGCCGGAGCGCTGTCCGATGTGCTGCTAGGACGCGCGATCATGCGGGCCATCCATCCTCAATAATGTGTCCGGCCCGCGTCGGCGTGCTAGGTGAGGTGTGGATCAGGCCGCGTCTTCGTCCAGATCGACCTCGTCCGCCATCGCGATGATCTCGCGGTCAGCATAGTGGCCACACGCCGAACATACGTGGTGCGGGCGCTTTAGCTCGCCGCAGTTCGGGCACTCGTTAGGGTTGGCGCCGCTAAGGGCGTCATGTGCGCGGCGATTGTTGCGGCGCGATTTCGATACTTTGTTCTGCTGGACAGCCATGTCGCGATCCCGATTCCTGATGGGCCGGTGCGGCCCTGTTTCCATTAGGTTCCGCGGCTCTTAATCCCTCAAGCGCCACAGGTACAACCCTAAATTCCGGTGAAAGCGCGAAAATACAGCGAATTGGCGTTATCGCAAGCGAATTCTCTTAGCTCGGCGCCGGATCGCTCGCGTTACTCGCCGTCGTCCATCTGGGCCCGGAGCGCAGCCAGCCCCGCAAACGGCTTGACCGCGTCGTCATCCAGCGGGTCCGCGCCAGGTGGTGCAGCGGCTGCTTCGGCGGCCTCGGCACCATCTTTGCGCGGATAATCGGGCAGGGCCAGTGCGACTGCTTCGATCAGGATGCGGCCCAGATCGATGATGTCGCCCAACGGCTCTTCGGCGTCGTCCTCGGGGATGGGTACGCCATCCTCTGGTGTCGGCTCCAGTTCTTCGGGGTGGGGCATGTCAGCCAAAAAACGTCGCTGCACCCGGGCATCGATACGGCAGGTGACCGGCTCAAGCGTCGCAATGCAGGCCTGCTGCGCGGTCGCACCTAACTCGGCGGTCAGTTGCCAGTCGCGGCGACCCAGCGGTGCCAGCTGGCCGCGAAAGGTCAGCTTGCGCAACGCAAGGATGCCCAGCTCGCCCGCCATAGAGGCGCGCGCGACTGCATCCGGGACGATATCAAACGACTGCGCTGTGCCCTTGGGCAACTCAGCGACGCGGAGCGCAGTAATTTCTGTGAGCGGCTTTGCCATGGGCGGGACGCTTCCTTTCTTGAACCTAGTAGGCTCATTGATGTAAGCCGGATAAAAGGCCCGGCGGGCCGGGATGCAAGAGGGCAGTGATGTTTGGGACCGATTTTTCGCTAAAGACCGTTTGCGCGGTGCTTGCTGTGATCTGCTTTGGCGCATTGGCGGGCTGCACTGCGTTATACCAAAATCACGGCTATGTCCCGCCCGATGAGGATTTGGCCCAGTTAGTGCCGGGTGTCGATACGCGGGCGACGGTCGATGAGGCGATCGGCGCACCGTCGGCATCGGGTGTTCTCTCGGCAGGCGATTACTATTACGTGCGCAGCCGGGTCAGGAGTTTTGGCATGTTCCGCCCCGAGGTCATAGAACGCCAGGTGCTGGCCATCAGCTTTGATACGCGCGATGTGGTCGCCAATATCGAGCGGTTCGATCTGAGCGACGGTTACGTCGTGCCGCTATCGCGCCGCGTCACGGATTCCACCGTTCAGGGCAAGGGCTTCTTGCGCCAGATGTTGGGCAATATCGGCAATCTTAACCCGGCTGACTTTTTCTAACGTCGCGCTGCCGACAGACGGCACGGGCGGTCATATGGCGGAGCGTGCCTAATGCAGCCAGACCGGGCCGGTCATTCAAAGAGTTATGCGCGCCGCTACACTGTGCGCGCGGCAACAAGCGCATCCGATCTACGCGCAGCGCAGGACTTGCGCGGCGCGGGGTTTGGCCTGAGCGCACCTGACATTGATCCCTTTGACGACATCTGCACACACATGCTGGTCGAGGACCGGAGGCTGAACCAGCTTGCCGGGTGCTTTCGCCTGCTGCCGCTGGCGAGCGGTGCGGATATCGCGCGCAGCTATTCGGCGCAGTTCTACGACCTTAGCGCGCTGGCCGCGTATGCCGACCCGATGACCGAGCTGGGGCGATTTTGCATCCACCCCGCGGCTCGTGATCCCGATATTTTGCGCGCTGCATGGGGCGCGATTACCGCTCATGTCGACGCCAGCGGTGTGGGAATGCTGCTAGGGTGCACGTCATTTTGCGGCGTCGATCCTGCGCCCTACAGGGGTGCCTTTGCTGCATTGGCCCGCGCGCACCTTGCGCCGCCCGCATGGGCGCCAGTGGCCCGCGCGGCGCAGACCATACCACTGACGGGCGGTAGCACGCCTGCCTCGCTCGCTGCCGTGCCGCCTCTTTTACGCAGCTATTTAGGTATGGGTGGCTGGGTCAGTGACCATGCAGTGGTCGATCCGGTGATGAACACGCTGCACGTATTCACCGGCCTAGAAATCGCGGCAATTCCGCCCGCGCGACAACGCGCGCTGCGCGCCGCGCTTGACGGCGACGGCGCGGCGGGGTAGCGGGCGCCATGGCAGCACGTCCTCCTCTTTTGCAACTCAGCGACATCTCCCTCACCTTTGGGGGCGATCCTGTATTTTCTGACCTCTCTTTGGTTGTTCAGCCGGGCGACCGCGTCGCGCTGGTTGGGCGAAATGGCTCAGGTAAATCAACACTGTTGAAGGTTATGGCCGGATTGGTCGAGGCCGATGCAGGCACGCGGACCGTCGCCCCTGCAGCCTCGGTTGGCTATATGGAGCAGGAGCCGGAAATGGCCGGTTTTGCCACGCTGGGTGACTTCGCCTCAAGTCAGTTAGACCCGGCCGAGATGTACCGCGTAGAAATGGCAGGTGAGGGCCTGAAGTTTGATCCCGCGCGTGCGGTGAGCACCGCATCTGGCGGAGAGCGGCGCCGCGCCGCGCTGGCAAAGCTGATGGCGGAAGCGCCTGAGCTGATGTTGCTCGACGAGCCGACGAACCACTTGGATATCGAGGCGATCGCGTGGCTGGAACAGACGCTTAAAGACACGCGCACCGCCTATGTTTTGATCAGCCACGACCGCGCGTTCCTGCGCGAACTTACGCGCGCAACCCTATGGATTGACAGGGGTATGGTGCGGCGGCAGGAAAAGGGATTCACCCATTTCGAGGAATGGCGTGACAAGGTTTGGGAGGACGAGGACCAGTCCCGTCACAAACTGAACCGCAAAATCAAATCCGAGGCCCGCTGGGCTGTCGAGGGAATCAGCGCCCGTCGCAAGCGTAATCAGGGCCGCGTTCGCGCTCTGCAGGATTTGCGCGCCGAGCGTTCGTCCCAGATCAAGCGTCAGGGCGCTGCCGCGATGGCGCTGGATGCAGGGCCGAAATCGGGCAAGAAGGTGGTCGAGGCTATAGGCATATCAAAGGCTTATGGCGACAAGGTCATCCTGTCGAACTTCTCGCTAAAGATGCAGCGTGGCGACCGTGTGGCGCTGGTCGGACCCAATGGTGTGGGCAAGACGACGCTGCTGAACATGTTGCTGGGCACAGAGGCGCCCGATAGCGGCACGATCAGTCTGGGGACTAATCTGATGCCCGCCGTGTTCGATCAGGCACGTGCGCAGTTGGACCCAGATATGAGCCTTTGGGATAGCCTGACGGGCGATCCTGACATGCGTGTGTCCGGTAAGGCTGACCAGATCCTCGTGCGCGGATCGCCTCGGCATGTGATCGGCTATCTCAAGGAATTTCTCTTTGACGAGGCGCAGGCGCGCGCGCCAGTTCGCTCATTGTCGGGCGGTGAAAAGGCGCGGCTGCTGCTGGCCAAACTGATGGCCCGTGAGAGCAACCTTCTGGTGCTGGACGAGCCGACGAACGATCTGGATATCGAGACGCTGGACCTGCTTCAGGAGTTGCTTGACGGGTATGATGGCACGATCATCCTCGTCAGCCATGATCGCGATTTTTTGGATCGCGTCGCCACCACCACCATCGCGATGGAGGGGGATGGCAACGCCACCGCCTATGCCGGCGGTTGGAGTGATTATCGCATGCAGCGGCTGGAATCGGGCGCACCGGAGGCACAGTCGAGTGTGTCCGCCGCCAGATCAAAGCCGGACGTCCCAGCAAAAAAGGAAGTAGCACCCAAGATCAGCTTTACCGAGAAGCACCGTCTTGCCGAGCTACCCCAAGTGATCGCAAAGCTGGAAGCCGAGATCGGCAAGCTGGAAGTGCTGATGGCTGATCCTGAGCTCTTTACGCGCGAGCCGGTGAAATTTCGTAAGGCGACCGAGGCGCTGACGACGAGGCAAAAGGCGCTGGCCGCTGCCGAGGAAGAATGGCTGCTGCTGGAGGAGAAGGTCGGCTGATCATTTCAGCATTTCGCGAGGATCATGCCTGCGCGAAGTACGGCAAACGCCTACAACATTCTAAATCTGAATGGGTGTTCATCCGCCGAGCGCGGCGATGGAGCGGGTAACGAGAATCGAACTCGTAACTAAAGCTTGGGAAGCTGCCGTGATACCTTTTCACCATACCCGCCGCGATAGTCTGGATAGCATCCGCGCGGGGTGGTGATCAAGGCGAAAACCTCGGCGCAGACGCCGCAGTTCATCGCTGGCATAGCAGGCGCATTAGCCGCCCCAGCTACGCACAACTCCGCAGTCCATATGCACAAAATTCGAGCGGGAGTATTTGCCGACGCCCCCTGCATTGCAGGCTATTGCCGCCTTGCCCATTTGCCCGACCGAGCGTGAGCCGAGACGTAGATCGGCGGCCTGACCCTTGAGGTGGAGAGAACGTTTGGCGACGCCGCCCGACTTGCTGCGCAACATCGAATTTGTTTGGGGAGTGCGATATCCAGACAGCAGTGTGTAAGGCTCGCTCGTGTTCATCAGATTATGTGCGGCGACCATGATGTCGATCGTGCGGATGTCGATGCTCTTGACCGCGTTCGAGCGCCAGTCGCGCATAAAGGTCGAAATTTCGTCGACAGCTTCGCGGATATACTCGCCCTCTATCCAATATATAGTATCGATCTGTTCGCCTGTACGAGGCGAGGTCATGCGCAGGCGGCGTATGTCGCCGGCCCCGCGCAAGAAGCTGAAAGCGTTTGCATAAGTGGGGGCCGCCACCAGGGCGGTTGCCGCGAATGCACCAAGAAGTGCACGCCGCGACAGGCCGTTCGAAGAAGTATCTGTCATTGTTTTGCCTGTCCGTCGCTTCAAGTTCTGCCCCGCTTACCGCGGGCGTTCATCCATCCCCAGATGCACTTGTAGCTATGACATATTAAGAATCGCTAACCAAGCTTTCGGTTCCCTCGAATTCAAAATTCAACAAATTTCGGCATTAATCCGCGCATTTCGGGTCGGCCGTGGTACCGTTGCACTGCGCTGGTGCGTTTAAGTTCCATGCGCTGCAAACCGTGCTGTGCTACGCAATCTGGGGTGGACAACGGCGGCTCCGCGATGCTGTTTATAGGGCAAGAACCATCTTTGTTATCTGCCAGGAATCCATATGATTATTTCAGCTTTTCTCAATGTTACGAACGGCGTTCGCCGCGGAATTCTGCCCGTTGCTACCGCTCTGATGATCATTGCAGCGCCGCCTTCGGCGTTGGCGAGCGTGACTGCATTTAAGCAGGCGGTTGCTGAGGGCGCTGCGCGCGACGATGCGCTGGCCGCGCACTACCGCACCAGCGGATATGACGCGATCTGGACAGGGCAGGATGAGGCCAGCCGCGCGCGCCGTCTAGCGTTGCTTCAGGCGATCGATGCAGCGCCCGCTCACGGCTTGCCCGCCAGTCGATATGATGCCGCGGGGCTCATGACCATGATGCGCGACGCGCGCACGCCTCGCGATATCGGCGCGGTCGAGGTCGAGATGTCGCACGTTTTCCTGCGCTTGGCTCATGACATGCAAACCGGCATGCTGACACCGTCGCAAATTGATTCCAACATTGTCCGCGATGTTCCCAAGCAAAGTGCAGAAGAACTGCTCGGTGCCTTTGCCGCGTCGAATCCCGGTGGATTCTTTCGCGCGCTTGCACCCAAGTCGGGCGAATATGCGCGTCTGATGGGGGAAAAAACGCGGCTGGAGGGGATGCTGGCTACTGGGGGCTGGGGCCCGGCCGTGCCTGCGACGACGCTGGCGCCCGGCCAATCGGGTGCGGATGTGGTGGCGCTGCGCAACCGACTAATGCGTATGGGCTATCTGGAGCGGACGGCCTCGGCCAGCTACGACATCCCCATGCAGCAGGCCGTGCAACAGTTTCAGGCATCACACGGTCTGGTCGCCGACGGCACCGCCGGCGCGTCGACCATCGACGCGATCAATACGCCCATTTCAGAACGCCTGCCCATGATCTTGGTCGCGATGGAGCGGGAGCGTTGGCTAAACATTCCGCGCGGCAAACGCCACGTTCTGGTCAATCTCGCCGATTTTAGCGCCCGCATCATAGACGACGACAGGCTGACATTCGAGACGCGCGCTGTCATCGGCAAGAATACTGCCGGGCAGGAAAGCCCAGAATTTTCCGACGAGATGGAATATCTCGAAATCAACCCGGTCTGGAATGTACCGCGCTCAATTACGGTCAAGGAATACCTGCCACAGATGCAGCGTAATCGCGGCGCGGTGTCGCATCTGAAGCTGTATAATTCGCGCGGCCAACAGGTGAGCCGGGCCAACGTGAACTTCAACGCCTACAACGCGCGCAATTTTCCCTACGACCTGAAGCAGCCGCCGTCGACACGCAACGCGCTGGGGCTCGTCAAGTTTATGTTCCCGAACAAATACAACATTTATTTGCATGACACACCGACGAAGAGCCTGTTTCAGCGCAACGTCCGTGCGTTCAGCCATGGCTGCATTCGCCTGCAGGATCCCTTTGATTTCGCGTATGAGATCCTGTCCCGGCAGGAGGCCGATCCCAAGCGCTTCTTTGACCGTATTCTGAATTCAGGCCGCCAGACGCAGGTGAGGCTGGATCAGAAGATCCCAGTGCATATTATCTACCGTACCGCGTCGGTCCCCGCCAAGGGGCCGGTGCAGTATCGCGGTGATATCTATGGCCGCGATGGGCGGATCTGGGACGCGTTGCAAAAGGCAGGGGTTTCGCTGCCCGACGTTCAGGGGTAGATATCGCACCGCCAAGCATGGGGTGCATTATGTCCTACACCATCGAAGAAATCGCGCGCGCACTAGGGGCTACGGCCCAAGGCGCTGTTGATCTACGCGTTGCCGAATTGGCCGAGCCTGCCGACGCAGGGCCGGATGATCTGGCACTGGCGACCAAGCCGGAGTATGCCGCCGCGCTACCTGCGGGCCGCGCGCGCGCGGCGCTGGTATGGGAAGGCGCCGATTGGCAGGACATGGGACTGGAGGCCGCGATTTTTACGCCGCGTCCACGCTATGCGATGGCGGGCCTCACGCGTATGATGGACATCGGCGAGGGCTGGGGCGATGGCATCCATCCCACTGCGATAATTCATGAGACGGCTGTGTTGGGCGAGGACGTCCACGTTGGCCCGCTTGCCGTCATCGGCGCGCGGGCGCGGATCGCTGCAGGCTGCCGAATTGGGCCGCACGTCTCGATCGGTGCGGATGCGCAGATTGGCGAAAACGGCCTGATCCGCGAGGGGGCACGTATCGCGGCCCGCGTGCGGATTGGCGCGCGCGTTATCCTGAACCCCGGCGCGGTTATTGGCGGCGATGGCTTCAGCTTTGTCACGCCGGAAAAGTCGGGGGTCGAGTCGGTCCGCGAAACTCTAGGCGATCAGGGGGATGCAACCGCGCAGAGCTATGTGCGCATCCACAGCCTTGGCTCAGTCCGTCTGGGCGACGATGTTGAGGTGGGCGCGAATGCTGCCATCGACCGCGGCACCATTCGCGACACGGTCATCGGCGACCGCACGAAAATCGACACGCTGGTGATGGTCGCGCATAATGTGGTGGTTGGCACCGATACGCTGCTGTGCGGTCTGGTCGGTGTCGCGGGATCTTCGCGAATTGGTAATAACGTGGTGCTGGCGGGGCAGGTGGGTGTTGGCGATAATCTCTTTGTTGGGGATAATGTGATCGCCGGTGGTGGCACCAAGATTCTGAGTAATGTGCCCGCCGGGCGCGTGATACTAGGCTATCCTGCAATGAAGATGGATGCGCATATCAATATGTACAAGCATATGCGCCGCCTTGGGCGGCTGGTGACGGACGTCGCGCAACTTAAGAAATCTGTTTTCAAGGATGGGCAGGGTGACTAATTCGGTCTCATCATCCCAAGGAGGCAACGTATGAGCATCCCGGACCGCGTCATCGCCATTATCGCCGAGCAGGCCATGCTGGAGCCGGGCGATGTAACGCTGGATTCGACGCTGGAGGATTTGGGCGTCGATAGCTTGGGTCTGGTGGAGAGTATATTTGCCATCGAGGAAACGTTCGACATATCCGTTCCCTTCAACGCGAATGAGCCGTCGGCAGGCGATTTTGACATTTCGACCGTGGGCGCCATCGCGCAAGGCGTTCAGCGACTGGTCGCCGAGCAGTCGTGAAACGCGTTGTCATCACCGGCGCCGGCACCATCAATTCGCTGGGCCAAGATGTGCCATCGACGTTGGAGGCGATGCGCGAGGGGCGCTGCGGGATCAGCGACCTGGAATTTCGCGATGTGGAGCGTCTGTCGATCCGTATCGGCGGTCAGGTTAAGGGATACGACCCTGAGGCCGCTTTTACCCGGCAGGAACTGGCGCTCTATGATCGGTTTACCCAATTTGCTGTGATTGCGGCGCGGCAGGCCGTTGCGCAATCGGGCATCGAATTCAGTGAGGAGTTGTCGCTGCGCGCCGGCATCGTGTTGGGCAATTCGGGCGGCGGGATGACCACCCTCGATGAAAATTACCGCTCGGTCTATGAGGACGGCAAAAACCGCGTGCATCCCTTTGTGGTGCCCAAACTGATGAACAATGCGGCGGCCAGCCATGTATCAATGGCATGGGGGTTGCGCGGTCCCAGCTTTACCGTCTCGACCGCTTGCGCGTCATCCAATCATGCGATGGCCCAAGCGTTTCAGATTGTGCAATGCGGCCAATCGCCGGTGATGGTGACGGGCGGCTCGGAATCCATGCTGTGCTTTGGCGGGGTCAAGGCGTGGGAAGGGCTGCGCGTGATGTCCAAAGACGCCTGCCGACCGTTTTCTGCCACTCGGAATGGGATGGTGCAGGGCGAGGGGGCCGGCATCTTTGTCTTTGAGGAATACGAGCATGCGCGCGCACGCGGCGCGGTTATGCTGGCCGAGGTGATCGGCTATTCCATGTCGTCGGATGCGTCAGACATCGTCATGCCATCCAAGCAGGGCGCGGCTCGGACCATATCCGGCGCGCTGCGCGACGCGCGGCTAGCACCCGAGGATGTAGGATACATCAACGCGCACGGCACCGGCACTGCCGCCAATGACAAGACCGAATGCGCCGCTGTCGCGGACGTGTTCGGTCGCCATGCCGACAAGCTGATGATGTCGTCCACCAAGTCGATGCACGGCCATCTAATCGGCGGTACCGGCGCGGTTGAGCTTTTGGCCTGCATCATGGCCGTGCGCGATGGGGTGATTGCGCCCACGATCAACTTCGAAGAGCCGGATCCCGAGTGTGCACTGGACGTTGTCCCGAACGAGGCGCGCGAGGCGCATGTAGACGTGGCGTTGAGCAATGCGTTCGCTTTTGGCGGGCTGAACGCGGTGCTGGCACTGCGCCGGGCAGAATAGCGGGACATTGTGCCAGCCGCTTGTGAGCCGCGGGCTACAGCGCGCGGCTCTTGTGCCGTTCAGCGTCCATGCCCGCAACAAAAAAGGGCGAGCCTTACGGCCCGCCCTAAAACTTCCAACCTCAGCCTAGCATCACTCGGTGAACGCGCCGACCGCTTCAAAGCCTGCAGTGAATCCGCTCAACGATACGTCGATCTTGACGACTTGATCGGGCGCTTGCGCGGGCACCAGAACCATTTGCGCCGTGTTGCCCTTTTTGAACGCCGCGACGTCCTGAGCCGTCAGTCCGATTTGCGCAACGCAGCCGGCCTCGGTGCAGACCCGGTAGGGATAGCTCTTGGCAGTGCCGCCATCGACCGAGATTTTCAACTCTTCGGTCAGCAACGTGATCAGTGGCACGATGGCTGTCGCACCTGCAATGGCAGGAGCCTGATTTTCGATACGAAAGATGCTGAACTCGGCCACGGGATTCCCGCCTGCCTCGCGCAGCAACTGGAACAACTGGCATGGATCTTCGCCATCCGCGTTGCGGAAGCAGCGTAGGCTCCAATCGCCGAACTTCTCTTTAACATAGACCGCAGGCTGATCGGTGCCGACCTCGCGTCCAGTCTTAAAGCTGTCGTCGGTGTCGGTATCGGCCGTAGCGTCGGGCTCCGCCTCGGTGGTGTTCGTAGCAGCGGCCTCAGAGGCGGCATCTGTTGCCGCGTCTTCGGTCACTGTACCCTCTGCTGCAACGCCAGCCTCAGGTGCCGCGTCATCTGTGGCCTCGGCCTCTACGCCGGTAGTCGTCTCGATAGTCGTGTCTGCCGTAGTGTCCTGCGCAAAACCTGCGCCTGCGACGCCAATTGCGGCAGCAAAAGACAATAGTGAAAGTGATTTGGGCATAGTGTCCCCGTAATTCATTGAAGTTTCATGGCGCGTCTAACACGCAGCGTGGATGCTGTCAGGATAAAACATCAGTCGCACCAAGCGTGCAAGGCGGATTTCCGCGCGGTCGTCTTCGCCGCGATCTCAAGACCGATCTCAAAGAAAAAGGAGCCTCGCGGCTCCTCTTTCCGTAATCTCCCTGCCGGACTTGGCCGACTTGCTCATTGAGATGGACGCTACGGCACGCAGAATTCATCGTCAACAGTCAATTGCGGGATTGCTCAAACCCAACAAATCGCACGGCGCCGTCACCCGCAACCAGTCAAACAAGGCGTAGAAAAAAAGGCCGCACCCGTGGGCGCGGCCAGTCTGACAGGGAGGAAGTCATCCCGGCGACAAAGGGACATGAGGCACCGGAATGAAATTGATACTGGCACCATGAGGTTAAGATTGTATGTTCGCGAGGTACGCCGCGATTGCGTGCGCAGGCAGCAGGAGCGGTAAATGTGAGCGACAGCATCTTCATAGGTGGCGGCGGGCCAGATTATGCGGGGCCTCAGACCCTTGGCCTGAAATACGCTAACCGGCATGGCCTGATCGCGGGCGCGACAGGCACCGGCAAGACGGTGACGCTTCAAATCCTGGCCGAAGGTTTTTCAGCAGCGGGTGTTCCGGTTTTTCTTTCGGACGTCAAAGGCGACCTATCCGGCCTGGCCGAGGCAGGCAGCGAAAGCTTCAAACTTCACGGCGCGTTCACCAGCCGAGCATCCAAAATCGGACTGACGGATTACAGCTATCAATCATTCCCCGTCACATTCTGGGATCTCTTTGGCCAGCAAGGACACCCGGTGCGCACCACGCTCGCCGAAATGGGGCCACTGCTGTTGTCCCGTCTGATGGAGTTGAGCGAGGCGCAGGAAGGCATCATGAACATTGCCTTTCGCGTCGCCGACGAGCAAGGGATGCCGCTACTGGACCTGAAAGATCTGCAAGCGTTGCTGGTCTGGGTCGGCGAGAATCGCGAAGCGCTATCGCTGCGATACGGCAACGTGTCGACGGCCTCGGTGGGCGCCATTCAGCGCCAGTTGATGGTGCTGGAAAATCAGGGCGGCACACAGCTCTTCGGGGAGCCTGCGCTAGAGCTGGATGACCTGATGCATATCGGCGCAGACGGGCGCGGCCAGATCAATATCCTCGCTGCAGACAAGCTAATGGGCGCGCCGCGCCTCTATGCCACGTTCCTATTGTGGCTATTGTCCGAGCTGTTTGAGACGCTGCCTGAGGTTGGCGATCCGGATAAGCCCAAGCTGGTATTCTTCTTTGACGAGGCCCACCTGTTGTTTGACGACGCACCAAAGGCGCTGGTGGACAAGGTCGAGCAGGTCGCCCGCCTGATCCGTTCCAAAGGTGTCGGGGTCTATTTCATTACGCAAAATCCCGATGACGTGCCCGAGGACATCCTTGGCCAACTGGGCAACCGCGTGCAGCATGCCCTGCGGGCGTTCACCGCGCGCGACCGTAAGGCGCTTAGCCGTGCGGCGGAGACATACCGGCCGAACGAGCGATTTAGCACCGTCGATGCCATCCGCGATGTTGGGGTAGGCGAGGCGGTGACATCAATGCTGGAGGAAAAGGGCGTGCCGGGGATCGTGGAGCGCACGCTAATCCGCCCGCCTTCGTCAAAACTGGGGCCGATCAGCGATGATGCCCGCCGCGCCGCAATGCAGGCGTCGCCCGTCGCGGGCAAATACGAGGCTCTAGTTGACCGCAAATCGGCCTACGAGATATTGAAAGAGCGCGCCGATCAGGCCGCCAAGGGCGCCGCGGAGGCCGAGGTGGAAGCGGAAGAGAAATCCGTTGCCGAGCGCGAGTTCAACGCAGGCCGCCGATACTCCGGCAAGCGGGTCGACCGCTCCTCCGCGCAGACGCGTGGGGGCATGGGCGCAAAGTTTGGCCGTGCTGCCGCCGATGCGGTACTAAAGGAGTTAAAGGGCACCACGGGCCGCCGCCTCGTGCGGGGTATTCTTGGGGGGCTATTCAAAGGACGTTAGCCTCCGTGTGATGAGGCAACTCTGGCAAAATGCACGCAACGCAGCTAGTCTGTTGTTAAGATCGAAACAATAAAGGGGCAGCCACAATGGCAAGCCGTAAAACGACAGGCAGTAAGATGAAATCCAAGGGACACAAATCCAGCAGGCCCAGTGCCATGCCACCTAAGACGCCCGCGCCCCTGCGCGCGCAAGGCGGGCCAACCACGATGGTTCCCAAGCCACCGCTCAAAGATGACGATTCAGGCAAAGTCACCAAGATGGAGCGTGATGCCGCAATGCCCGACGATGCAGGCGACAACCCCCTCAAAAAACAAGAACTGATCGCGAAGGTTGTCGAGCGCTCGGAAGTGGCCAAGAAGCACGCCAAGCCGGTCATTGAGGCCATGCTGGCGGTGTTGGGCGATGCACTGTCCGAGGGCCGCGACCTAAACTTGCAACCCATGGGCAAGATTAAGCGCAAGCGCATGAAAGAAAACGAAAAGGCGCGCATCATTGTCGCGAATATTCGCCAGCCGAAATCGCTGGGCGTCGGTGGCAAGCCCGGCGGCGCAAACGCGTCCGCGCCCTTGCCCGGAAGCACGCCTGGCGGTGCACTCGCCCCGCCCAAACAATCGGTTGCAGAGGACGGTGAGGGGCGCTAAAAAACGCCCCAAGGGTGATTAGCTCAGTGGTAGAGCGCTTCGTTCACATCGAAGATGTCAGGGGTTCAAGTCCCTTATCACCCACCATCCCACTAAGACATATGAGCAACGATTGCGAAGCGTTTATGTGTTTTGGAACTCAGACGTACCTGATTTCAATCATCTAATGGCTTTAAACGTCTGTTGCGCTGAACAAGTGATTTGGCGATACCGTGTTAGGCGCCTTAGTTTTTCTCATCGTCCAGTCCATACGGTTGTCAGAGCGATTTAGGCCTTTTGGATAAGCCCTCATTTACGGCCATCGCATTAGCGTTTGCCGATATTTATGTAAGCCTAGTTGTAGGACATGGTTGATACGGAATGGGTCGAGATAGATAAGACCCGCAATGCTGTTAACGTATCTTTGTGGCGGTCGGATTTATTTTGTACTAGCCGACATACCTCGTCTATATGAGCCGCAAATATGTTTACCGCGGCACAATGTTTTTGGCTTCGTTCGCGAACTTCTGCGTCGGTTCTTTTCTGGTGTGTGCCGCAAGCTATAACGCCGACGTTTGCTGCATAAAATTACGTCACAGGTCCTGCGCCGCCTGCTTCACCATTGCATCAAGAAGTGGCTAGTCGATCTGCGTCTCAAATGCGGCAAGTCAAATCTGAAAATTTATTCCCAATTCCATATTTAGATAAAAGAGGGATACTGATGGAGTTAGCAAGTCATGCGACTTGCGAAGGTTCAGGTGTCTCGCCCAAATGTCTGCGTTG
>JAGXGX010000022.1 GCA_024636515.1 Roseovarius sp. | reverse complement strand
GATGGCCTTTTGGGTATAGCCTTTGCGACGCTCGGGCAGCTTGTCGCGGTGGGACTTGTTGATCTCCTTGATGATCACCTTCTCCACGATCTTTTCGGCCAGTGTGACCGCCTTTTCGTGGTTGCTGCCCGACTCCATGATTTCGGCGGCCTCGTCATCATCCTCGACGAGCGAGGCGGCCAGCGGCTGGCTCAGCTTCGATCCGTCGCGATATAGCGCGTTGGCCTTGACGCCCAGGCTCCAGCTTAGCTCGTACGCCTTCTGGCAGTCCTCGATGGTGGCGTCGTTGGCCATGTTGATCGTCTTGGAAATAGCACCCGAGATGAACGACTGCGCCGCGGCCATCATCGTGATGTGGCTGTTCACGCTAAGGTAACGCTTGCCAGTCTTGCCGCAGGGATTTGCGCAGTCAAACACGCTGTAATGCGCGGGCTTCAGATGCGGTGCACCCTCAAGCGTCATGGTGCCGCAAACATGGTCGTTCGCCGCGTTGATATCGTCGCGGGAATAGCCCAGATGCGCCAGCAGATCAAAGGCCGGATCGTTCAACTTGGCCTCGGGGATGCCCAGCACATTCATGCAGAACTCAGCCCCCAGCGTCCACTGGTTGAATACAAACCGAATGTCGAAGGCCGAACCGAGAGCGGCGTCCACCTTGGCAAGCTCCGTCTCGCCAAAGCCGTGGCCGATCAGCGAGGTGTGGTTGATGCCGGGCGCATTGCCGATGGTGCCATGGCCGACGGCATAGCCGACGATCTCTTCGATCTGTGCACTGCCATAGCCCATCATTTCGAGGGCAGCAGGCACCGACTGGTTGATGATCTTGAAGTAGCCACCACCGGCCAGTTTCTTGAACTTCACCAGCGCAAAGTCTGGCTCGATGCCCGTCGTGTCACAATCCATGACCAGACCAATCGTGCCGGTCGGCGCGATGACGGTGGATTGCGCGTTGCGATAGCCGTGCTTCTTGCCCAGATCCAGCGCCTCGTCCCAAGTGGACATGGCCAGTTCGATCAGGCGGCTGTCGGGGCAGCTGACGATGTCGAGCGGGACAGGCTTGACCGCCAGAGCCTCGTAGCCTTCGGTCTTGCCGTAGGCGGCATTGCGGTGGTTACGCATGACGCGCAGCATATGCTCGGCATTGCGCTCATAACCTGCAAATGGGCCAAGCTCGCCCGCCATTTCGGCGGAGGTGGCATAGGCCACACCAGTCATGATCGCGCTGAGGGCACCGCCAAGGGCGCGGCCCTCGTCGCTGTCATAGCCAAGGCCCATATTCATCAGGAGGCCACCGATATTCGCAAAGCCAAGGCCCAGCGTGCGGAAGTCATAGCTGCGCTGCGCGATTTCCTTTGAGGGGAACTGCGCCATCGTCACGCTGACTTCCAGCGTCACGGTCCAGAGGCGCGAGGCGTGCATGTACGCCTCTGCGTCAAAGCGGCCGTCGTCATAGAACTTAAGCAGGTTCATCGACGCAAGGTTGCAGGCAGTGTCGTCGAGAAACATGTATTCCGAGCAGGGGTTCGATCCGCGGATTTCGCCATCCTCGGGGCATGTGTGCCACGCATTGACGGTATCGTGGTACTGGATGCCCGGATCGGCGCAGGCCCATGCGGCGTGGCCGACGTCTTCCCACAGGTCGCGCGCTTTGATGGTGCGCGCAGTGCTGCCATCGGTGCGGTTGATCAGTGCCCAATCGGCATCGTCCTTGACCGCCTTTAGAAAGGCGTCCGTTACGCGGATCGAGTTGTTGGAGTTCTGCCCCGAAACAGAGGCGTAGGCCTCGCTATCCCAATCGGTGTCGTAGGTCGGAAATTCGATGCTCTCATAGCCCTGCTTGGCATAGTCCAACACGCGCTTGACGTAGGTCTCGGGGATCGAGCATTTCTTGGCGCCGCGAATGGCGTCCTTGAGCTGTGCGTTCTTCTTGGGGTCGACCGAATCGTCGCTGCTGCCGTCCCATGACTTGATAGCCGCGAAAATCTCGTTCAGCTTCTGCTCGTGCATTTTGGAGCCTGCGACAATGCTGGCGACCTTCTGCTCTTCCTTCACCTTCCAATTGATGAATTCCTCAATGTCCGGGTGGTCGGCATCAATGATCACCATCTTGGCGGCGCGGCGCGTCGTGCCGCCCGACTTGATCGCGCCGGCCGCGCGGTCACCGATTTTCAGAAAACCCATCAGGCCTGATGACTTGCCACCGCCCGACAGCGGCTCGTTCGCCGCGCGCAGGGATGAGAAATTCGTGCCAGTGCCAGAGCCATACTTGAACAGCCGCGCCTCGCGGACCCAAAGGTCCATGATGCCGCCCTCGCCCACCAAATCGTCCGAAACAGACTGGATAAAGCAGGCATGCGGCTGCGGATGCTCATATGCGCTGGTCGACTTTGTCAGCTCGCCGGTTTGGTAGTCGACATAGTAATGGCCTTGGCCCGGCCCATCGATGCCGTATGCCCAGTGCAGGCCGGTGTTGAACCACTGCGGGCTGTTCGGCGCGCCCATCTGGCGGGCCAGCATGACACGCATTTCGTCGAAATAGGCTTGCGCGTCCGATTCGTCGGTGAAGTAGCCGCCCTTCCAGCCCCAATAGGCCCACGCGCCGGCCAACCGGTCGAACACCTGCCGCGCCGATGTCTCGCCGCCTGTCTCGACGTTCTTGCCATCAGGGACCGAGCGCCACAGAAACTCGGGCACGCCCTTCTCCTTGACCTTTTTCAGTCGCGCGGGAACGCCAGCCTTACGGAAATACTTTTGCGCAATGACGTCACTTGCGACCTGGCTCCACCCGGCGGGCACCTCGACATTGTCCAGCTTGAACACCGACGTCCCGTTAGGGTTGCGGATCTCGGATGAGGTCGTGACGAATTCCAGCTCCGCATATGCGTCTTGGCCTGCCTTGGTGAATTTCCGGTCGATTTTCATGTCACTGCCTCTCGCCCCCTTAGGGTGCCGTTTGTGTTCTCAGATCCGACGTAGCGCGCCGTTCCGCGCCCCGTGCCACTTAGATGGGAACAAGACGCAGCTTGCCGCGGGGCGCGAAATTGGCTCGCGCGCCTTAGACTGCCGGAATTCCGGTCTTTGCTGTGAATGTCCCTTTTCCGGCGGCAGCACACTACATCTTGTGTGCGTATCCCCCGGCCTGCACAACCTGACGCATTGGGGCCTACGTCGTCAATCTGAAATTTACGGATTCCTAACCTGTTTTTCGTTGACCTTTTCGCCATCGGCAGACCCGCCGCGCGCCAGCCGATTCACGCACAACATATCCACAGCGGATGAACGTCGATCCCGCCTGAGCAGATAATTTTAAATCCAGTGGTTTTCGGCAGGTTTAGGGCGCGTGGCTCATGAATCGGTTCAACTTTATCCCCCGGCTGTGTGCCGGCGGCGAGGCGCTGCGCGGCGCAAAAATTTATTTTCGGAAAGGCTAGGCACATGTGCACGGATGTCACACGCAAGCGTGATCGCGTCGCCAAGTGGCGCAAATTGCGCGCCGCCAGCGGACAGATCTAAACGAAGGGAAATTTATGGTCGGGGAGGCAGGATTCGAACCTACGACCCCCTGTACCCAAAACAGGTGCGCTACCAGACTGCGCCACACCCCGAACCATGCGGCATCCAATACGCAGAAACGTATCCAAAGAAAAGCCCAAATAAGAGGTTAATGTATCAATCCGCACATGTAGTGCGGATCAGCACTTCCACGCGGCGCTGTCTGCCTCAAACGCCGGGTGACGCAGCAGCGTGCCCGGCGCGATTCCAAGGCGCTTCGCAAGGCCGCCATTGATTTCGAGCACGGCTTTGATATCGCCGCCGCCCATGATTGGCGTCAGGTCGCCGGGAATCGCATTGGAATGCACGCGTGCCACCGTTCCAGTCGAATCAAGAAAAATTATGTCTAGCGGGATCAGGGTGTTTTTCATCCAGAAGCCCACATCGCGCGCCTCGGGATAGACAAAGAGCATCCCCGCAGATTGCGGCATTGATTCGCGGTGCATCAGGCCCTCTGCCCGCTCGGCCGCATCGTCCGCCAGTTCAATAGAAAATCGGGCTTGGCCCCAATCACCGCGTAACTGCACTTGGTCCGGGCTGCACGAAGCGCCAGCATGGCTCTGCCCTGCAACGCCAGCGATCAAAACCAAAGCGGCCCATAACCGACTTACTTTGTTGCGCTTTCCCATCCGCTAACCTCTGCCGCCATACGGCCACGCTTGCCATCTATGACACGTATAGCCAGCGCCTCGCCCGCTTGCAAATCGGACAGACCAGAGCGGCGCAGCACTTCGACATGCAGGAAAACATCACCGTTTTCACCGAACGTATTGGCGAAACCAAAGCCTTTGGCCTTGTCGAACCACTTGATGCGCGCAGGTACCAGTGGAGCGGCTTTAATCACGTCGGGATCAATATCATCGAAATCGCTCATTGCGTGGCAGTGAGCGCCATCGGGGGGCTGAATTTCATGGACAGCTGTCGCTTGGACGCCCCGTTCAGTGCTTTGTACTTCTAGATCGACCACAGCATCATCAGCAACTGAACTCTGGCCAAAATTACGCAGGACATTGGCGTGCAACAAAATATCATCACCGCCATCGTCGGCCAATACAAAGCCGAAGCCCTTGACCGGGTCAAACCACTTCACATGTCCGCGAACCCGCCGCGTACGCTGGCGAGTGACGGCCGAGGCCTTGGATGAATCTATTTGCGCAATTTCAACCATAAGTTGCGAACCTGCCTTTTAGCACACCCCATATATAGGGATATCTGCCTGACCAGTCCATAACAAATTCGTCGTGCAGGTGCCCCATATCTTCGGTTTAATGCGAAAATCAGCGCATATCCGAAAATTCTGGCAGTAAAACGCCGACGTTAGCCAAGCGGTAGGGAAAAAAACCAATAGCACATGCCGTTACGTAACGCAATCAGGGGTTGAGACGGGTTATGGCCCAGGCAACCGATTCATCGGCGCGGCGCCATACAAACCGGTCGTGCAGGCGGTAATCGCCGTCGGCCCAGAATTCTATTTCGACAGGTGTGATCTTGAACCCGCCCCAGAATGGCGGGCGCGGCGGATTAAGGCCATGGCGCGCCGATACGCGGGCCACCTCGGCCATAAGCGCAGCTCGCCCTGCCAACGGCTGCGACTGGTGCGAGGCCCACGCACCCAACCGACTTTTTAGCGAGCGGGAGGCGTAATATGCATCCGCCTCTGCCCCGTCCTGCCGCGTGACCGGGCCGCGCACGCGAATCTGGCGGCGCAGCGACTTCCAGTGCATGACAAAACCGGCTTTGGCAGTTGCGGCCAGTTCCTGCCCCTTTGCACTGTCGTAATTCGTATAAAAAACAAATCCATCATCCGCGATTTCCTTGAGCAGGACCATGCGCATATTGGGCAAGCCATCGGGATCGACGGTCGCCAGCGCGATCGCGTTGGGATCGTTCGGCTCCGTCACCTCAGCCTCGCCCAACCAGCGGCGCGCAATCTGAAATGGGTCGTCCCCAGCGAATTTCCCGGTCCTGTCGGTCATCATATCCCTTTCCGCCCGGATGGGCCTGTTGCGCATTATATGGCGCATGCGCAGAGGCGAATCCAGCGCCTGCCCACGGCCCACACGCCGCACGGCAACACTTGATGCACCGCTGGCAATCGCCTAAGGGTCGATAAAGACATTTAATTGGGTCGGGATTAGTACATGTCAAACACACTTATGGCGGGCAAACGCGGGCTAATTATGGGCCTTGCCAATGACAAGTCTATCGCTTGGGGCATCGCTCAGGCCTGCGCCGATGCTGGCGCCGAGTTGGCATTCACCTATATGGGCGACGCGTTCAAAAAAAGGGTGGAGCCATTGGCCAAATCTCTTGGCTCGGACGTGATGATCGATTGCAACGTGTCTAACCCTGCTTCGATTGATGCAGCCTTCGCGGAAATCGAGAAGGTCTGGGGCAAGATCGATTTTCTGGTCCACGCCATCGGCTTT
>JAGXGX010000021.1 GCA_024636515.1 Roseovarius sp. | reverse complement strand
GACGATATGCAGCGCACGATGCAGGCCGATGCTGCCGTGTTCCGCACGTCGAAAACGCTGGCTGAGGGCATGGAGAAGATGACCGCTATCGCGGCCAAGCTGGACGATTTGCATGTCACCGACCGCACATTGATCTGGAACACCGACCTGATGGAGACGCTGGAGCTAACCAACCTGATGCCCAACGCGATGGCCACCATCGCCGGCGCCGAGGCCCGCCACGAGAGCCGGGGCGCCCACGCGCATGAGGATTTCGCGGAGCGTGATGATGAGAACTGGCGCGTCCACACCATCGCCCGCGTGCATGGCAAGGATGTCGATCTCAGCTATCGACCCATCGTCGAGACGCCGCTGACCACCGAGGCCGAAGGCGGCATCTCGTTGAAGAAAATCGCGCCGAAGGAGCGCACGTTCTGATGAAAGCTCTCGCGATCCTAGCCCTTGCCACGCTGACAGCCTGCGCCACTGCCAATGATATGGCCGACGATCTGGCGCGCGGTAGGGCCAAGGCTGTGGTGAACACCTATGTAACCAGTAAATATCCCGGCCTGAATGCCGCACCGCTCACCGATTGCATTATCGACGCCGCGAACGCGCGCGAGATCCTGCAAATCGCGAGCGGTGCGGTAACCGGCGTCGATGCCGCGGTGGCCGAACAGATCGGCCAGATCGCCCGCCGCCCCGAATCTCTGCAATGCATTGCCCAAAACGGCCTGACCCTGTTGGGTTGATAGGAGTAAGAAGATGGTTCAACTGACCCTTCCAAAGAACAGCCGCATGGTCACGGGCAAGACATGGCCCAAGCCTGAGGGCGCGACCAACCTGCGCAAGTTCAGCATCTATCGCTGGTCGCCCACCGACGGAGAGAACCCCCGCGTCGATACTTATTTCGTCGATATGGACAATTGCGGCCCGATGGTTCTGGACGCGCTGATCAAGATCAAGACTGACATCGATCCGTCCTTGGCCTTTCGCCGCTCCTGCCGCGAGGGCATCTGTGGCAGTTGCTCGATGAATATCGGCGGCATTAATACGCTGGCCTGCATCTACGGCATGGACGAAGTGAAGGGCGACGTGAAGATCTATCCGCTGCCCCACATGCCCGTGGTACGCGATTTGATCACCGACCTCAGCCACTTCTACGCCCAACACGCGTCGATCGAGCCATGGCTCGAAACTGAAACGAATGCGCCCGCGAAGGAATGGAAGCAGTCCATTGAGGACCGCGAGAAGCTGGATGGCCTTTACGAGTGCGTCATGTGCGCCTGCTGTTCGACGGCCTGCCCCAGCTACTGGTGGAATGGCGACAAGTATTTGGGACCAGCAGCCTTGTTGCACGCCTATCGCTGGATCGTCGACTCGCGTGATGAGAACACCGGCGAACGGCTGGATGATCTGGAAGATCCTTTCAAGTTGTATCGCTGCCACACGATCATGAACTGCACCAAAACATGCCCCAAGGGTCTGAATCCCGCAAAGGCCATCGCAAACATCAAGAAGTTGATGATTGAGCGCGCAGTTTGATCCCAAAGTGACGCAAGCAGTATAGCAGGCCGCATCGCGGCCTGCTTTTGTGTTCTCGCGGCCCGGTGTTTTCCGCCAGTTTATCGACACGCCTCTGTTGACTGTCGGGAAAATAAATTAAACACTGGGAAATTAACGTGAGGAGTCGTCATGGGTGCGGATCAAGGTAGCGGTGTATGGAAATCTGGGCGCGGCAAGGGCCGTGTCACGCCCAAGGGGCGCCAGTTAGACGACGCCGCATGGGATGATGTGCGTAGCCTGCTGGCTGGTCGCACTATCCGGCGCGATCATCTGATCGAGTATTTGCACCTCATTCAGGACAAGTTCGGGCACCTTTCGGCCGCGCATTTGCGCGCTTTGGCCGAGGAGATGCGCCTCGCGATGGCCGAAATCTATGAGGTCGCGACCTTTTATTCGCATTTCGACGTGGTGAAAGAGGGCGAAACACCGCCCCCCGCGTTGACTATCCGTGTCTGCGATTCGCTTAGCTGCGAGTTGGCGGGCGCGCAGGAATTGAAATCTGCGCTGGAAAAGGGGCTGGACCCCGCCGAGGTGCGCGTACTGCGCGCGCCCTGCATGGGCCGCTGTGATACTGCGCCTGTGCTGGAACTGGGCCATGCCCATATCGATCATGCTACGCCCGAGAAGGTGGACGCGGCAATTGCAGGCGGCCACACGCATCCGCACATCCCCGACTACGAGACACTGGAGGCCTATCGCGCCGATGGCGGCTACAAAATACTGGCCGATCTGCGCAAGAACGGCGATTTCGCCACCGTTCAGCAAACGCTGCTGGATGCGGGCTTGCGCGGCCTTGGCGGCGCAGGCTTCCCCTCGGGGCGCAAATGGGGTTTTGTCCGCGATGCTGCTGGTCCTCGCTACCTCGCCGTAAACGGTGATGAGGGCGAGCCCGGCACGTTCAAAGATCGCTACTATCTGGAGCGCGTTCCGCACCTCTTCCTCGAAGGGATGCTGATTGGCGCTTGGGCCGTCGAGGCGCAGACGTGTTTCATCTATATGCGCGACGAATATCCTGCCGTTCTGGACATCCTCGCGCGTGAGATCGCTGCGCTGGAAGCCGCCGGTATCGTGGCCGAGGGATATATCGAGCTGCGCCGCGGCGCGGGCGCCTATATCTGCGGCGAAGAGAGCGCGATGATCGAGTCGATCGAGGGCAAGCGCGGGCTGCCGCGTCACCGCCCGCCTTTTGTGGCGCAGGTCGGCATCTTTGGTCAGCCCACGCTGGTCAATAATGTCGAAACGTTGCATTGGGTCACGCGCGTTCTGCGCGAAGGCGGCCAGATTTTGTCGGGCGTCGAGCATAATGGCCGCAAGGGTATGCGCAGCTATTCCGTCTCGGGACGTGTGAAAAATCCCGGCGTGCACCTGCTGCCCGCCGGATCGACGATCACTGATGTCATCGCGGCTTCTGGTGGTATGCTGGATGGCCACACCTTGAAGGGCTATCAGCCGGGTGGTCCGTCCTCAGGCCTGTTGCCTGCGTCGATGAATGACATCCCGCTGGATTTTGACACGCTGCAACCGCATGGTACCTTCATCGGGTCTGCCGCTGTCGTCGTGCTTAGCGACAAGGACAGCGCGCGGGGCGCGGCGCTGAACATGCTACGCTTTTTCGAGGATGAAAGCTGCGGGCAGTGTACGCCCTGCCGGGTCGGCTGTGAAAAGGCGGTCAAGCTGATGCAGGCCGACAAATGGGACCAGCCGCTGCTGGATGAGCTGTGCACCGCCATGGCCGACGCCTCAATCTGCGGTCTGGGACAGGCAGCGCCGAATCCGATAAGGTCCGCGATGAAGCATTTCCCGGAGGAAATCTGATGTCCGATACGAAAATAGAGACAGTCACGTTTACGCTGGACGGTGCCGAAGTCACGGCACCCAAAGGCCAGACTATCTGGGAAATCAGCCATGGCCGTGGCCTGATCATTCCTAACCTGTGTCACAAGCCGCAGCCGGGCTATCGCCCCGATGGCAACTGCCGCGCCTGCATGGTCGAGGTCGATGGCGAGCGGAATCTGATCGCGTCGTGCATTCGCGAAGCCACCGATGGCATGGTTGTTAAAACCGACACAGCGCGCGCCAAACAGGCCCGCAAGATGGTGATGGAAATGCTGGTTGCGGACCAGCCCAAGCCTGAGGTCGCACACGACAAATCCAGCCATCTTTGGGATATGGCCGAATTGCAGGGCGTCGAGAGCAGCCGATTTCCCAAGCTGGAAAAGGCGCGCATTCCGCTGCTGGACGACACGCACATTGCGATGAGCGTTAACCTTGATGCGTGCATCCAATGCGGCCTGTGTGTGCGTGCGTGCCGCGAGGTTCAGGTGAACGATGTAATCGGCATGGCTGGCCGCGGGCATGACACCTATCCGGTGTTTGATTTCGACGATCCGATGGGCGAAAGCACATGCGTCGCTTGCGGTGAATGTGTGCAGGCCTGCCCGACGGGCGCGCTGATGCCATCGACCGTGGTGGACGCCAATCAGGTTGGCGACAGCGCCGATTTCGATACTGAGACCAAGAGCATTTGCCCATTCTGCGGCGTCGGCTGCCAAATTTCGCTGAAGGTGAAGGACGGCAAGGTTAAGTATGTTGAGGGGCTTAACGGCCCTGCAAATGAGGGGCGTCTGTGCGTCAAAGGCCGCTTCGGCTTTGACTATATTCACCATCCTCACCGCCTGACCAAGCCGCTGATCCGCCGCGACGATGCACCGGCCAAAGGGCTGAACGTCGATCCGGCCAATTGGCAGACGCATTTTCGCGAGGCAGAGTGGGACGAGGCGCTGGACTTGGCCGCAGGTCGCCTCAAGGGCCGCGGACGCGAAGTCGCGGGCTTTGGCAGCGCCAAATGCACCAACGAAGAGGCGTATCTGTTCCAGAAGCTGATCCGCCAAGGCTTTGGCCATAACAACGTCGATCACTGCACGCGGTTGTGCCACGCATCCTCCGTGTCGGCCCTGATCGAAAACGTGGGTTCGGGCGCCGTGACAGCGACCTTTAACGAGATCGAAAATGCCGACGTCGCGATCGCCATTGGCTGCAACCCGGTTGAAAACCACCCAGTCGCCGCCACCTATTTCAAGCAGTTCACCAAGCGCGGTGGCAAGCTGATCGTGATGGACCCGCGCGGTCAGGGGCTCAAGCGGTTCGCGTCCCATATGCTGCAATTCCGCCCCGGTGCGGACGTGAGCATGCTGAACGCGATCATGCACACGATCGTCGAAGAAAAGCTGTACGATCAGCAATATATCGACGCCTACACCGAGAATTGGGAAGCCGAGAAGGCGCACCTGGCAGACTTCTCTCCTGAGAAGATGGAGGGTATCTGCGGCGTCCCAGCGGAAACGCTGCGCGAGGTCGCGCGGACTTTTGCCGGTGCAAAATCGGCTATGATTTTCTGGGGCATGGGTGTGTCGCAACACATTCACGGCACGGATAACTCGCGCTGCCTGATTTCGCTTGCGCTTATGTGTGGTCAGGTCGGACGCCCCGGCGCTGGCCTGCATCCGCTGCGCGGCCAGAACAACGTGCAGGGCGCGTCTGACGCGGGTCTGGTCCCGATGTTCCTGCCTGACTACCAGAGTGTTACAAATGACGGCGTGCGCAAAGCCTTTACCGAAGTGTGGGACAGCGGCGATTTCAGCAATGAAAAGGGTCTGACCGTCACCGAGATCATGGATGCGGTGCATGACGGCGACATCAAGGCGATGTACATTCTGGGCGAAAACCCGGCCATGTCGGACCCGGATGTGGAGCACGCCCGTGATGCGCTGGCCAAGCTGGATCATCTGGTCGTGCAGGATATTTTCCTGACCGAAACGGCGAACTATGCCGACGTGATCCTGCCTGCGTCGGCCTTTGCCGAGAAGTCCGGCACCGTGACTAACACCAACCGTCAGGTGCAGATGGCCCGCCCCGCGCTGCCGCCGATGGGCGACGCGCGCGAGGATTGGAAGATCACCATCGAACTGGCAAATCGGCTGGGCCTGAACTGGTCCTATGACACGCCCGCCGATATTTTTGCCGAGATGAAACTGAACATGCGCAGTCTCGACAATATCACGTGGGAGCGGCTGGAAAATGAGGGCGCAGTGACCTACCCGTCGCTATCACCCACCGATCCCGGTCAGGCCATCGTCTTTGGCGACGGCTTCCCCCGGCCAGAGGGGCGCGCGCGGTTTACGCCTGCATCCATCATCGCGCCAGACGATGTGCCGGACGAAGAGTATCCGATGATCCTGACCACTGGTCGCCAATTGGAGCATTGGCACACCGGGTCGATGACACGCCGGTCACGCGTGCTGGACGCGATGGAGCCTGAGGCAAACTGCTCGCTTCACCCCAGCACTCTGCGCAAACTGGGCGTGGAGCCGGGCGAACATGTGCGCCTGACCACCAAGCGCGGCACCATCAGCATCATGGCACGCGCCGACCGCGCCATTTCACCAGATATGGTGTTCCTCCCCTTCGCCTTTGTTGAGGCGGCGGCGAACATCCTGACAAACCCGGCGGTCGACCCCTACGGCAAGATCCCGGAGTTCAAGTTTTCGGCCGTCAAGGTCGAAGCCGATAACCAAGCATCCGTCGCAGCACAGTGACGCAATCAAACGAGGGAACCTGATATATGGCCTATAAGAGCGACATCGAAATTGCGCGCGCCGCAAAGAAGAAACCAATCCAGGAAGTCGGCGACAAGCTGGGCATCCCAACTGAACATCTGCTGCCTTATGGCCACGACAAGGCCAAGGTGTCTCAGGCGTATATCGACAGCGTGCAGGGCAACAAAAGCGGCAAGCTTATTCTGGTAACGGCGATCAACCCGACCCCCGCCGGTGAGGGCAAGACGACTACGACCGTCGGTCTGGGCGATGGCCTGAACCGCATCGGCAAGAAGGCGATGGTGTGTATCCGCGAGGCCTCCTTGGGTCCGAACTTTGGCATGAAGGGCGGCGCCGCTGGTGGTGGCTACGCTCAGGTTGTGCCGATGGAGGACATGAACCTGCACTTCACAGGTGACTTCCACGCGATCACGTCCGCCCACTCACTGCTGTCGGCGATGATCGACAACCATATCTATTGGGGCAACGAGTTGGACATCGACATCCGCCGCGTTGTGTGGCGCCGCGTTGTCGACATGAACGACCGCGCGCTTCGCCAGATCACGGCGTCGCTGGGCGGTGTCTCCAACGGCTTCCCGAACGAGTCCGGGTTCGACATCACCGTGGCGTCCGAAGTCATGGCGATCCTCTGCCTCGCCAAGAACCTCAAGGATCTGGAAGAGCGTCTGGGATCAATGATCGTGGCCTACCGCCGCGACCGCAGCCCCGTATTCTGCCGCGACATCGAGGCGCAAGGCGCGATGACCGTCCTGCTGAAGGACGCGATGCAGCCCAACCTGGTGCAAACGCTGGAGAACAACCCGGCCTTCGTACATGGCGGCCCCTTTGCCAACATCGCACATGGTTGCAACTCGGTGACTGCAACGACAACGGCGCTGAAGATCGCTGATTTCGTGGTGACAGAGGCGGGCTTTGGCGCCGACCTTGGTGCCGAGAAGTTCATGAACATCAAGTGCCGCAAGGCTGGCCTCGCGCCTGATTGCGTCGTGCTGGTCGCCACCGTGCGCGCGATGAAGATGAACGGCGGTGTCGCCAAGGGCGATCTGGGCGCCGAGAATGTCGATGCCGTCAAGGAAGGCTGCTCCAACTTGGGCCGTCATATCGGTAACCTCAAGTCGTTCGGCGTGCCCGTGGTCGTGGCGATCAACCACTTCGTCAATGACACCGATGCCGAGGTGCAGGCGGTCAAGGACTACGTCAGCAGCCAAGGCAGCGAAGCGATCCTGTCGCGCCACTGGGAGCTGGGCAGCGAAGGCAGCGCCGAACTGGCAACCCGCGTGGCCGAGATTGCCGAAAGTGGTGTGTCAAAGTTCAAGCCAATCTATCCCGACGACATGTCGCTGATGGAGAAGATCGAAACCATCGCCAAGAACATCTATCACGCCGATGGTGTAGTAGCCGATAGCAAGATCCGCGATCAGTTGAAGCTGTGGGAAGAGCAGGGCTATGCCAAGCTGCCGATCTGCATGGCCAAAACGCAATACAGCTTTACCACCGATCCCACCCGGCGCGGCGCGCCCACAGGCCACTCCGTGCCCATTCGCGAAGTGCGCCTGAGCGCCGGCGCCGGCTTTGTCGTAGTTGTCTGCGGCGAGATCATGACGATGCCGGGCCTGCCCCGCGCCCCTGCGGCGCAGACGATCCGCTTGAATGATGCGGGTGAAATCGAAGGTCTGTTCTAAACAGCGCGGCTTGCGCGGGGCTGATGCTCCGCGCAAGCCGGTCGTCGCCTTTGGCGGCACCTCACGCGGTGAGTGAATATTTCCAAGATAATAAATGCGGGGGCTGCGCCCTTGCGACCAGTAGAAAGGGCGCGCGATGACGGCTCAGGTAATTGACGGCAAGGCCTTTGCGGCCGAAGTTCGGGGCAAAGTGGCGGAGCATGTGGCGCGCCTGAAAGACAAGCACGATCTGGTGCCCGGCCTCGCAGTGGTACTGGTGGGCGAGGACCCCGCCAGCCAAGTCTACGTGCGCTCAAAGGGCAAGCAGACCACTGAAGTCGGCATGAAAAGCGTCGAGCATAAGCTGGACATCGACACGTCCGAGGCGGATTTGCTGGCGTTGATTGACGAGTTGAACAACGATGAAAGCATCCACGGTATTTTGGTGCAGCTGCCATTGCCCAAGCATCTGGATGAGGATCTGGTGATCAATTCAATCGATCCGGCCAAAGATGTCGACGGTTTTCACATCTCTAACGTCGGCCTGCTCGGGACAGGGCAAAAAAGCATGGTGCCCTGCACGCCTTTGGGGTGCCTGATGATGCTCCGCCACCATCACGGCTCGCTGTCTGGAATGGACGCGGTAGTGATCGGGCGCAGCAATATCGTGGGCAAGCCGATGGCGCAGCTGCTGCTTGGCGATAGCTGCACGGTGACGATTGCACATTCACGGACCAAGGATCTGGCCGATGTGGTGCGCCGCGCCGATATCGTCGTGGCTGCCGTCGGCCGCCCGGAAATGGTGCCGGGCGACTGGATCAAGAAAGGCGCGACCGTCATTGACGTCGGCATCAACCGGATCGAGAAAGACGACGGCAAGACCAAGCTGGTCGGCGACGTCGATTACGCCAGCTGCGCTGAGCGGGCCGGCGCGATCACTCCCGTGCCGGGCGGCGTCGGGCCAATGACCATCGCGTGCCTACTGGCCAATACGCTGACGGCAACCTGCCGCGCCAACGGATTGGAAGAGCCTGAGGGGCTTACTGTTTAAAACCACCGCCGTTTGCTTGAGTTGACTGCCGGGCCATTCTCTTGACAGAGGGTGGCCCAAATTACGTCAACGCGGCATTGGAATGGCGCGGGCAGCGCTTCCTGTCAGGACTGCCACAGCTTCGGCCCGCATAAGGCGCGTGAGAACGGGATTATCGCTGCGCAGCCCGCCGGTATAGGTGCCGTAGGCCGGCAAGATCACCCGGTCACTATCAATCAGAAAGGCCGGGCGGCTGACACTGCGGCCGCGCGTTTTCACCTGCGCCTTGGGGTGATAGTGGCCCGATAGCTCGCCACTCGCGCCGGGACGCGCGATGTGTCGAAAGGTCAGCGGCGGGATCGGTAGCTCGGCAAGATGCGCGCCGCCCAAATCGACCGGGCCAGGATCGTGATTGCCCTCGATCCAGACCCAGCGCCGCCCCGATTGTAACGTGGAGATCCACAGCTTTTCAGCATCGCTAAGGGCGTCCGCTGCTGCATTATCGTCAAAGCTGTCGCCAAGGCAGATCACAGTCTTGGCGCCGGTGATGCGCAGGTCCGCCTCTATACGCGTCAGGGTATCGCGCGTCTCATATGGCGGCAAAGATCCGGTGCCAAGACGCGCGCGCCGCTCGGATTTACCAAAGTGCAGATCAGAAACGCAAAGCAGGTTTTCGTCTGGCCAGTAGAGCGCGCCAGTGGGCAGCGCAATCAGCTGCGCACCTGCGAGGGTAAAGGGGTGGATGGTCATAAAATACGGCTGCCCCGATCAGACATCCAGCTCTTCAGCAAACCGCGCGTTTTCCTGAATGTATTGGAAGCGGAGCTCCGGCTTTTTGCCCATCAGGCGCTCCACCAGATCGCCGGTTTCCCCCGGTTCATCCTCGTCAATCGTGACGCGGATCAGCTTGCGAGACTGCACGTTCATTGTGGTTTCCTTGAGATCCTTGGCATCCATTTCGCCCAGACCCTTGAACCGGCTCACATCGATCTTGCCCTTGCCGCCCAGCCCCTTGGCCAGCCACACATCGCGCTCGGCCTCATCAATGCAATACACGCGCCGCGCGCCTTGGCTAAGACGGTAGAGCGGCGGACAGGCGAGGTAGAGATGACCCGCGTCGATCATGGGACGCATCTGCGTAAAGAAAAATGTCATCAACAGAGCCGCGATATGAGCGCCGTCAACATCGGCGTCGGTCATGATGATGATTTTGTCGTACCGCAGATCATCGAGGTTGAATTTCGAGCCGAGGCCAACCCCCAGCGCCTGCGTCAGATCGCTGATCTCTTGGTTGCTGCCCAGCTTCGAGCTGGCAGCGCCTAGCACGTTCAGAATTTTACCACGCAGGGGAAGCAACGCCTGAATCTTGCGGTCCCGCGCCATTTTGGCGGACCCGCCGGCGCTATCACCCTCGACGATGAACAGCTCGGTTCCGTCGCGAGTGTTGGACGAGCAATCAACCAGCTTGCCGGGCAAGCGCAGCTTCTTGGTCGCAGTCTTGCGCTGCGTCTCCTTTTCCTGGCGGCGGCGCAGGCGTTCCTCGGCGCGTAGAACCAGAAAATCCAAGATCGCGCCGGCCGATTTAGTATCTGCCGCCAGCCAGTTGTCAAAGTGATCGCGCACTGAGTTTTCGACCATCCGCTGTGCGTCGACGGTGGCCAGCCGGTCCTTGGTTTGGCCAACAAACTCAGGCTCGCGGATAAAACACGACACAAGCGCACCGGCGCCGGTCATCAGATCCTCGCGCGTGATGGTTGCGGCCTTCTTGACGTTTACCAACTCACCGTAGGCTTTGATCCCCTTGGTGATCGCGGCCCAGAAGCCGGCCTCATGCGTGCCGCCCTCGGGTGTGGGGACGGTATTGCAATAGGACTGGATGAAGCCATCGCGCGCGGGTGTCCAGTTGATTGCCCATTCGACCTTGCCGGGGACCTTGAACTTCTCAAAACTGACGGAGCCAGCAAAGGGCATGTCGGCATAGGTTGTGGCGCCGTCCAGGGCCTCGGTCAGGTAGTCGGACAGGCCGCCGGGAAAGTGAAACTTTGCCTCCCGCGGCGTCTCGCCATCGTCGATCTCCGTCTTCCAGCGGATTTCGACGCCAGAGAAAAGATAGGCCTTGGACCGGGCCATTTTGAACAGGCGGGCAGGCTTTAGCTGGAGCGAGCCAAAAATGTCAGGATCGGGATGAAAGGTGACAGCAGTGCCGCGCCGATTGGGCGCAGAGCCAATTTTGGCGATCGGCGCCACGGGCATCCCGCGCGAGAATTCCATCGCGAACAGTTCTTTGTTTCGGGCGACCTCGACGCGCAAATGATCCGATAGCGCATTGACGACCGACGATCCGACGCCGTGAAGGCCGCCCGACGTCTCGTAGCTATCGCCTGAGAATTTGCCGCCCGCATTCAGCGTGCAGAAGATAATCTCAAGCGCGGATTTCGACGGATCCTTGGGATGCGGTCCGGTGGGGATGCCGCGGCCGTTGTCGCGTACTGACACGTGGCCGTTCTGGTGCAGCTCCACCTCGATCCACGTGGCATGCCCGGCAACTGCCTCATCCATCGAGTTGTCGATGATCTCGGCGACCATGTGGTGTAGCGCGCGGTCGTCCTTGCCGCCGATGTACATGCCGGGGCGCAGGCGAACATGCTCCATATCCTCCAGGACTTGGATTGAGGAAGCGTCATAGTCGCCCGAGGATGTGGCGGCGGTCAAAAGGTCGGACATTGGTGCGCTGCTCGCTATTTATGAGTTGGCTTGATTATGGCAGAGCGGCGCCGAGGTTGAAAGAAGAGCGTAGCGGGATGCACACAAAAGCGACGCCATCACCACGGGCCGTCAGGCCAGATCACGACGCCTAGCACGTTTAGGCCCAGCAAAGCAGCGGTCATTGCAGCCAGTCGCCATCGCTGCCGCTGATGTTCTGATTTACGCAAAAAATGGTAGAGCTGCGATATTGGCACGAGGATCGCGGACCAAGTGCCAATATAGGCGCCCCGCCCGTTACGTGCATCGCGTGATAGCTGAACCAGACCACGCAACAGCATCCAAACCCAAAGAGCAAAAAGGGTTGCAGAAGCACCCAGCCATAAGACCTGCAAGAGTTGCATCACCCTTTCACCCGTCTCAACGTCCCTATCCTTGCCTAGTCGCCCGAAGCCCGTCACGCGGGCACCATCGCATCACTCTGCGTCGATAGGTATGAATAGATCGCTAATTTCAACAGGATTTGAGTGCGCTACGCCAACTGTACCGCGCAACGGGCCGCTGCCCAGTGGGCGACACTCATTCAGAAATTCGGCTCGATCCCCGGCAATTTAAGCGCCTTGATCAGATCGCGCAGTTCCTGCCGGGCCGCAACGTTGGAGATGTTCAATTGCTTGACGCCTACATCCTTCAAATCCAGCAGAGTCAGGCCGCGCGGAAATAGCTCGCGAAAGATCACCCGCTCGTTAAAGCCGGGGGCGGTCCGAAAGCCGATGCGCTTAGCAAGGTTATCCAGCGCGACGCCCATTTTCTCTTTGTTCACCATGGCTTGGGCGCCGACGCGGTTGCGCACTACGACCCAGTCGATCGGCTTTAGCCCCGCTTGGGCGCGCAATTGCCGCGCGTTCCAGACCATCTCGGAATAAACGGACGGGCGCAGAATCTTGCGGCCGTCAGCATCGACTTGGGCCAGCAGGTCAAAATCTACAAAGCTGTCGTTAAGCGGCGTGATCAGCGTATCGGCAAGGCTGTGTGCGACTTGACTGAGGCGGGTATGCGAGCCGG
>JAGXGX010000116.1 GCA_024636515.1 Roseovarius sp. | reverse complement strand
CCCTGCGCCTGAGGCGAGCGTGGCGGATGGGACCCTGATCCTGTCGGGCACCCTCGTGATCGAAAATATAGATACTCTAGACAGTGATGCGACGGGCGCGAGCGCGATCGACATCTCGAATGTCGATCACATGGATACGGCTGGCGCATGGTATGTCGTCGACATGCAGCAGCGCCTCGCAGGCGATGTACCGATCACCGGCGCGAGCGACGCCCAGAACCAGCTGATTGATACCGTGCGCCGTAGCATGCCGCCCGAAGGGGCCGCCCGCGTCGCGCGGCGCAGCGTAGCGGACCGCGTCGAGGCGTTGGGGCGGCGAACAGTCGCCGCCGGAAAAGTCGCAGTAGAGTTGATTAGCTTCTTAGGACAAGTCATTGCAGCAATGGGCGGAATCTTGATCCGCCCCCGGCGATTGCGCCTCACGTCGCTCGTGCATCACATGCAGGAGGTGGGCTGGAACGCGATCCCCATCGTCGCGCTGATGTCATTCCTGATTGGCGTCGTCTTGGCCTTTCAGGGGTCTGTCCAACTGCGCCAGTTCGGCGCCGAGGTGTTTGTTGTCGATCTGATCGCTATTGCCGTGCTGCGCGAATTGGGGATTTTGCTGACCTCCATCGTCGTCGCGGGCCGGTCGGGGTCGGCCTATACTGCCGCCATTGGATCAATGAAAATGCGCGAAGAGGTGGACGCGATGCGCACCCTCGGCCTCGACCCGATTGATATTCTGGTGGTGCCGCGCGTTCTGGCGTTGATGCTGATGCTGCCGGTCCTTGGTTTGATCTCGGACATATCGGGGCTGGTGGGCGGCGCTATGATGTCATGGATCGAACTGGGCGTGTCGCCTGCCGTGTTCCAGTCGCGGTTGGTGGCCAATACTGATGTTTGGCACTTTTTTGTCGGCATTATAAAGGCGCCGTTCTTTGCGCTGATCATCGGCATCATCGGCTGTTACGAGGGGCTTAAGGTGGGGGGAAACGCGGAATCCTTGGGGCGGCTGACATCGACCTCGGTGGTGCTGTCGATCTTTATGGTGATCATGGCCGACGCGCTGTTCTCGGTCGTATTTGCGTTGATAGGTATATGATGAAGAGTGCGGCACAAGATATTGATACGCCTATCATTAAGGTGCGAGGTCTGGGTAAATCCTTTGGTGATCATGTGGTACATGAGGGGCTGGATCTGGACGTACGGCGGGGCGAGATTATCGGCATCGTCGGCGGTTCAGGCACCGGTAAATCGGTGCTTCTGCAACAGATTGTCGGCCTGCTGACGCCTGATGCGGGCAGCATCGAAGTGTTTGGCGAAAGCGTGCAGAGCAAAACGGCCGAAGAATACCGCCAATTGCGCCGCCGCTGGGGCGTGATGTTTCAGGACGGTGCGTTGTTTTCCTCCCTGACCGTGCGCCAGAACGTCGAGGCACCGATGCGTGAGCAGCTGAAGGACTTGCCCGAAGACCTGCGAGAGACGCTGGCCGGGATCAAGGTGCGCATGGTCGGGCTGGAGGAGGTCGCATTGGCCAAATATCCGTCCGAGCTGTCAGGTGGTATGCGCAAGCGGGCAGGGTTCGCGCGCGCCATTGCGCTGGACCCCGAGATCGTGTTTTTGGACGAGCCGACGGCAGGGCTGGACCCTATCGGCGCAGCTGCCTTTGATACACTTATTCGCCAGCTTCAGGCAGCGCTGGGCCTGACGGTGTTTCTGGTCACGCATGATCTGGATTCGCTGCACGCGATTTGCGACCGTATCGCTGTACTTGCCGAGAAAAAGGTGCTCGCGGTGGGCACCATGGCAGAATTAATGAAGGTGGATCACCCTTGGGTTCACGAGTATTTCCACGGCCCCCGCGCGCGGGCGGCCTTGGGTAATGATGAAAAGGTGCAGTGATGGAAACGCGTGCGAACTTTATCCTGATTGGCGCCTTCACGTTGCTCGGCATCATCGGCAGCCTCGCCTTTGCAGTGTGGCTGTCCAGCGTGCAGCTAGACCGGCAATACGCTTATTATGCTATCCTTTTCGACGATGTCTCTGGGCTCGCGTCTTCGGGTGACGTGGTGTTCAACGGCATTGATGTGGGCCGCGTGATTGATCTGCATATATACGAGGCTGATCCCTCCAAGGTCTATGTCGAGGTCGAGGTTGATGCGACGACGCCCGTGCGCGAGGACACTGTCGCGCAGCTCAGCTCGTCAGGTGTGACCGGCGTGGCCTATATCGCGCTGAGCAACAATAGCGCGGACGCGGCGCCGCTGACCTCGCCAGACGGTGAGCCGCCGATCATCCCCTCGCGCCGCTCTACTGTGCAGCAGCTGGTCGAGGATGCGCCCGATCTGATCACCGAGGCGACAGAGTTGCTGACGCGGTTTCAGACAATCGCAGGACCTGAAAATCAGGCCTATGTGGAAAATATACTCAGGAACCTAAGCGAGGCGTCTGGCGGCTTGCAAAAGGCGCTGACCGATTTCTCTAGCATCACAAAGACCGTGGCCGACGCGACCACTCAGATCTCTGGCTTTAGCGAGCGGCTGGAGACGTTGGGTGCGGCCGCCGAAACGACGCTGGCCAATGCCGACGTAACGCTGAATTCCGCCACCGGCGCGTTTGACACAGCCAATGAGGTGATCGCAAATTCTGGCGCGGCGATCGACAGCGCCGGAACTGCCTTTGGCGAAGCGGAGGCGCTGATGCGCGAGCAAGTGCCGGGCATCGTGGCGCAAATTTCGGACACGGTGGACACGCTAAATGTCGCAGTCGGCGCAATCTCGGAACGCTCGGTCACTACGCTGGACGGGTTTGACGAGACGGCGGGGTTGCTTAATGCGCGGCTTAGCGAACTGGAGACGATGCTGAATGATGCCAGCGAAGCGTTCACTGCTGTGGCCGACGCCTCAAACAGCGTAAACACACTGGTGGCGGGCGATGGGACGCTAATGGTGGCCGACGCGCGCGAAGTGCTTGCCAGCGCCAAAACCGCGATGACCGGAATCGAGCGCGTCATCGACGAGGATGTACCTGCCGTGACCCGCGATATTCGCAGCGCCGTATCAAGCGCGTCGGGCGCGGTGGACAAGGCCGCCGCCGATCTGGCCGGATTCACGGATCGGCTGGACCCGCTGGCGACCGAAACCCGCGAAGCCGTCACCGCCGCAACCGATCTGTTCAACCGCGCGGCAATCACGCTGGATGGGATCGACGGGTCGCTGGTATCGGCAGACCGCGCGCTGGGTGCGGCCGAGCGGGCGTTTGACAGCGCCGAGGGCGCGATATCTACCGATCTTGGCCCCGTGCTGGCCGATATTCGTGCTGCGACCGACCGGATCGGTAGCGCGGCAAGCCAAGTGTCCGAGGATTTGCCCCAAGTCACATCCGACCTGCGCGCGCTGATCGCCCGCGCGGACAGGGTCGTGGCGCAGGCCCAAGGCATCATCACAGACGCCGCCCCCGGCATCAGCAATTTCACTGGCACCGGCCTGAACGAGCTGGGCAGATTAAGCGCCGAAGTGCGCACGCTGGTTCAATCACTGGAACAGCTGGTGCGCCGCATCGGCAAAGACCCCGCACGCTTCCTGCTGGATGGCCGCGTGCCGGAATACCGGAGATAAATATCGGAGATGACTATGCAAAACCTGCTCCTGACCCGCCGTCTGGCTATTCTTGGCGCTGCCGCCACTCTTGGGGGGTGCAGCGCGCTGTCGTCGCTCAACAGCGCGGCGACTCCGATTGATACCTACGATCTGACGCCTCCACCTGTTGCGGCCATTGGTGGCGGGTCGGGCCGCACTTTGCTGGTGGCGCGCCCCGACGCGCCTGCTGGCATCGCCACTGACCGAATTATGGTCAAGCCGGGCCTCGCCGCGATCACCTATCTGCCCGACGCCCGCTGGGCCGACGAGCTGCCGGCGGTGATGCAATCGCTGCTCGTGCGCTCCATCGCCGGCACCGGGAGGATGGGCTATGTCGGCCCCAGTGAGGGTGGCCCGGTTCCCGATCTAGCCCTACTGACTCGCATCGACAATTTCGAAGTGGAGGTGGCGGGCGGCCCCGTTATCGCCCGTGTCGATATCAGCCTGACACTTCTGCGCGACCGCGATCAAAGCGTGATAAGGACGCGCGCCTTTCGCAATAAGGCCACCGCAGCGAGCGATCAACCAGCAGATGTCGTCGCGGCCTTTCAGGCGATTCTGGATGCTCTCTTGCCTGAAATGGCACGCTGGGCTACGTGAGGCGCGGCGCACCTACAGCCAGACATATCGGATGCAGGCATAACCTTGCCCCCTAGGGCCGCGGTAATGAGAAGCGCGCATATGGACGCAGTGCATCATAGCCCAAGCACCGTTCCCGGTAAATTTGGCCATGTCCAAATGCCCTGTTGCGCTTGCTTATCAAGGATCGATCTGCCCGCTTGGATATCGATTTATCTTAACATCTTTGGGATGCGCCCAGATGGTGATCGCACACGTGTGTCCCGCAGGAGTGTCTTAGCGCTTGTATGCTTGCCCGCGGGATGTATTTTACGCATCGTCAACAGGAGGCGTTATGGTTGCTACAGCACCCCGCAAACCGACCGAGCGTAAACGTGGGTCGGGCGTTCAATTCATCTACGGCGTCCTGCGCGATGAGATCCTCAACCTGACGCTTGCGCCGGGCAGTCCCATCGATGAGGTGCAGCTATCCGAACGGCTGTCGATGTCGCGCACACCCATTCGCGAGGCGCTGGTGCGTCTGGCGGGCGAGGGGCTGGTGACAACGCTGCCGAACCGCTCGACCGTGGTTGCGAATATCGATTTTCTCAATTTGCACACATTTTTCGACGCGATCACGCTGATGTACCGCGTCACCACCCGGCTTGCCGCAGAGTTTCACACAGAGGCTGATCTGGTTGCCATCCGCGCGCGGCAGGCCGAGTTTGCCCAAGCCGTCGCGGCGCAGGACGCGCTCGGCATGATCGGCACGAACCGCGAGTTTCACGCCGCCATCGCCGCCGCCGGGCGCAACCCCTACTATGAGGGCCTGTTCCTGCGGTTGCTGGATGAGGGGCGTCGCCTGCTGCGGTTATATTATTCATCCTTCGACGACCAATTGCCCCGGCGATATGTGACTGAGCATGACGAGATTATCGCCGCCATCGAGGCCGGCGATATTCAGACTTGCGACCGGTTGGCCAAGGAACATGCGGACCAGATCACAACTCAGATCCGTACGATGATCGCAGTTGACCGGCGGCAAGACATTACTTTGTGACGCTCCCCACTGCGATGCGCTTATCATCAGCTTTTCTGCGCGCGCTCATTTTGTGTCGACAAAAAATATACAAGTGGTATCTTGGCGCCGATTCCAACGCTTGCGCCGGACCTCTGGCGTATACCTGACAGGGTCCAGGCCCACCCCGATTCACAAGGAGACGACCATGACCGCCAGCATTTTCTCGGGTACGATTCCCGCATTGATGACGCCCTGCAAGGCAGACCGAAGCCCTGATTTCGACGCGCTGGTGCGCAAGGGCCGCGAGTTGATTGATCTGGGAATGCGCGGTGTAGTCTATTGTGGCTCGATGGGTGATTGGCCTCTGCTGACGGACGAGCAGCGTATGGAAGGCGTGGCCAAGCTGGTCGAGGCGGGCGTGCCCGTCGTTGTCGGCACCGGCGCGGTCAACACCGCTATCGCGGCCCAGCATGCGGCACATGCCCAGAAGGTCGGCGCACATGGACTGATGGTCATCCCGCGTGTTCTGTCGCGAGGCATTTCGCCCACTGCGCAGCGCAACCATTTCAAGGCAGTGCTGTCAGCGGCGCCGGACCTGCCAGCGGTAATCTACAACAGCCCCTATTACGGCTTTGCGACACGCGCCGATCTCTTCTTTGCGCTGCGGGCCGAGCATAAGAACCTCGTCGGGTTCAAGGAGTTTGGTGGCAACGCTGATCTGACCTATGCCGCCGAAAGCATCACAAGCGGCGATGACGACATTCTGCTGATGATCGGCGTCGACACGACCGTTGTGCACGGCTTCGTCAATTGCGGCGCGGCGGGTGCGATTACCGGCATCGGTAACGTGCTCCCCCGCGAGGTGCTGCATCTGGTGGCGCTCAGCCAAGCCGCCGCCAAGGGCGACATCACCGCGCGTAAGCACGCGGCCGAGCTGGATGCGGCCATGGGTGTGCTGTCATCCTTTGACGAGGGCCCGGATCTGGTCCTGTATTACAAGCACATGATGGTGCTGAATGGCGACGACGCCTACAAGCTGCACTTTAACGAGGACGACGCATTGACAGACAGCCAGCGCGGCTATGCCGAAGCGCAGCTCAAGCTGTTCCGTACATGGTATGCCGAGTGGAGCCAGCAGCCCAGCGTCGCGCACAAGTAAGCGACTGAGCTAGCTAAATAATAGAACGATAACGGCCCTTCCAGCGATGGAGGGGCCGTATTGCATTTTATACAGCGGCGTCCATGCCGCCCTCGTACAGGCGGTCTAGCCGCGCGATTTCCTCGGCAGTCAGGGTAATGCCATCGGCCATCGCGGCCTTGCGCGCGGCAAAACGGCGCTGCGACGGCAGGCGCGCGCCTTGGCCTAGGATCGCGCCAAACAGCGTCTCGGCCCGCGCCATTGGATCGCCCTCACGGCCCGCAGCAAAGCGCGCGGGATCAAAGGCAAGGATCAACTCGCCATGCCCCGGGAGCAGGCTAAAACTGCCCAGCCGCTTCAGCGCTTCGGGGCTGGTCAGATCGCCTATCATCACGCCGCCCAAAAGCTCGATCATCGTGGCAATCGCTGATCCCTTGTGCCCGCCAAAAGGCAGCATCGCGCCGTCGAGGGCGGCCGCCGGATCGGTGGTCGGCGCGCCCGATGCATCCATCGCCCAGCCTTCGGGCAGGGGGGTGCCAGCGCGGCGGTGCAGCTCTATCTCGCCGCGTGCAGCAACGCTGGTGGCAAAGTCGAACACATAAGGGTCGGTATCCTCGCGCGGCCAGCCAAAGGCAAAAGGATTCGTGCCCATCAGCGCCTCGGTCCCTCCAGCGGGGGCGACGCTGGAGTAGCTGGGACACATCGCCATCGCGGCGAGGCCATGCGCGGTCAGCGCCTCGATTTCGGGCCAGAGGGCGGCGAAATGGGTGCAGTCGTTAATGACGAGCGCGGCCATGCCCAACTCCTTGGCGCGCTTGGCCAATACAGGCGCGCCCATCTCGAACGCTGCATTGGAAAAGCCGCCATGCGCAGCAACGCGCACGATCGCGCCGTCCTCGGGCATCAACTCCGGCACCGCGTCTAGTGCGACCTTGCCGGCCTTCATCGTGCGCAGGCATCCGTCTATGCGGTAGATGCCGTGTGATTTGCACGCGTCCCGCTCGCCCGCCGCGATGGTGCGGGCGACGGCATCCGATTGCAGCGGCGCGAGGCCCGCGCGTTGAAAGATTTGCGACACGCGCGCGGTCAGGTCTGTATAGCTCATCGTGGTGTCGGTCATGGGGGCCTCGCCGGTTTGTGGTGGTTGCACTCTTGCATACACACTGTATGCATATAGGTATCAAATCAAGGGGACGGACACCGTCCTACCATTAAGATTTACGGAGTATGATATGTCTTTTACACCGCACGGAAAACACCTGATCGCTGGCGAGTGGGTCGCAGGCACCTCCACCTTCAAATCGGAGCCTGCGCATGGCCCTGCGCATGACTATTCTGTTGGCACGCCTGAATTGGTAGACCGCGCCGTGCAGGCCGCCGAGGCCGCGTTCGATGCATATGCTGCAACCACGCGCGGCGCGCGCGCCGATTTTCTTGATGCCATAGCCGAGGAGATTGAGGCGCGCGGCGCGGATATCACCGAGATCGGTACGCAGGAGACGGGCCTTCCCGAGGGGCGGCTTGAGGGGGAGCGCGGACGCACCGCCGGCCAGATGCGCCTCTTTGCCAATCATATTCGTGATGGCGCCTATCTGGACCGTCGTCATGACGCCGCTATGCCGGATCGCGCGCCCGCGCCGCGCCCCGATTTGGTGATGATGCAGCGTCCCATCGGGCCGGTCGCCGTGTTTGGTGCATCCAACTTCCCGCTGGCATTTTCGGTTGCAGGCGGCGACACGGCGGCTGCGCTGGCCGCTGGCTGCCCTGTTGTGGTGAAGGGTCATTCGGCCCATCCCGGTACAGGCGAAATCGTAGCCGAAGCAATAAAGGCTGCAGCCGCGCGCACAGGTATGCCTGCCGGCGTCTTCTCGCTGATCCAAGGCGGTGATCGCAAGGTGGGGCAAGCCATTGTGCAGCACCCGCTGATTAAGGCCGTCGGCTTTACTGGCTCGCTTGGTGGGGGCCGCGCCCTCTTTGACCTTTGTGCGCAGCGCCCTGAGCCTATCCCGTTCTTTGGCGAATTGGGGTCCGTCAATCCGATGTTCGTACTGGCCGAGGCAGCAGAGGCACGCGCCGAGGAAATGGGCACAGGCTGGGCCGGGTCGCTGACGATGGGGGCAGGGCAGTTCTGCACCAACCCCGGCATCGCAGTGATCGTTGATGGCGGCGCCGCTGACCGCTTTGTCACCGCCGCCGCCGAGGCGCTGGCGGGCGTCGCGCCGCAGGTCATGCTGACCGATGGCATCGCGGGCGCCTTTGCCGAAGGGCGCAGCCGCGTCGCAGGCGTGCAAGACGTGCAGCCCGTTCAGGTGGCCGAGGCTGAAGGCCGCACCGCCGCACCGGCGCTCTACCAGACCACCGCGCAGGCATTCCTAGCCAATCCCGAGCTGCACCACGAGGTGTTTGGCCCCTTGGGGCTGGTGGTGCGGGCCGCATCGCAGGACGAGGCGCTGCAAATCGCGCGCGGACTGGAGGGGCAGCTAACTGTAACGCTGCACATGGATGACGGCGACATGGAGGACGCACGCGCCCTGCGCCCGGTGCTGGAGCGTAAAGCCGGCCGCGTCTTGGTCAACGGCTTTCCCACCGGGGTCGAGGTGACGGATACGATGGTGCATGGCGGACCGTATCCTGCCAGTACCAATTTCGGCGCAACCAGCGTTGGCACCTTGTCGATCCGCCGCTTCCTTCGCCCGGTCTGCTATCAGAATATGCCTGCCGGTCTGCTACCCGAAAGTCTTGAGGACTGATCACGTCTCAGGCATTGATTCTATCTATTACAGGCGGCGCGCAAACCCATGCGCGCCGTTTTTCCGTTTTGTGTTATGAAAATAATCTAAATTCTATCATTGCCTTACATAGCGTATACCCTTAGCTACCGATTTTTGTATTTTATTTGTCGACACAAATATCATCTGTCTTGTAGTGTTATCACCAAGCCGCGGCGAACCTGACTGCGGCGCTATTCAACAGCAGGAGTGATACATGACCCTTCCTCTCAAATCCGTGGCCTTTGCCGGCGCGCTGTCGCTGGCCGCCAGCGCAGCCATGGCGCAGGACGTGACGTGGCGCGTGCCCACATCTGTTCCCGAAGGCTCGCCCTTTTACGTCAACTTCCTAGAGCGTTTTGCAGATAACACCGAGATGCTGACCGACGGCGCCGTCGAAATTCAGCCCTTTGGCGCGGGCATTCTTGTGCCGGCCTTGCAGGTCTATGACGGCGTGCGCGACGGCATTACCGAGGCGGGCCATTCCACACCCAGCTATCTGGTCAACCAGAACCCGATTAACGCCATCTTCTCTGGCTTTCCGGGCGGCATGGGCCCCGAGGCTTATGTCACTTGGATCTACGAGGGCGGCGGCAAGGAGCTGCTACAGGAGATCCGTAGCGAAGAAGGCTTCAAGTCGCTCATCGTCGGCATCGGCGCGTCCGAGATCATGGCCCACGCCAACAAACCGATCCGCACCGCCGAAGATCTGAAGGGTTTGAAGTATCGCACCTCCGGTCCATGGGCCGAAGTGATGAAGGACTATTTTGGCGCCGTTCCCACGGTCGTCCCGCCCGGCGAGATTTATACCCTGTTAGAGCGTAAGGGCGTCGACGCGATCGAGTGGGCCACCCCCTCGGCCAACCTGCCCGAAGGCTTTCACGAGGCTGCGCCCTACATCATCACCCCCGGCGTGCATCAGCCTACATTCCTGTGGGAAGTCGTCGTCAAGCAGGAGACGTGGGATGCGCTGGACGAGGCGCTAAAGCCCAAGCTAGAGGCCGCAGCCGAGTTGACGACGCTGCAATCGCTGATGAACTTCTACGACGGCGACATGAAGGCGATGGAGACGTTCCGCGCCTCCAAGGCCGAAGTGATCGAGCTGGACGCCGCCTTCCAAGACGAGCTTGAGGCGGCCGGCATCGACTGGATCAAGAAGAAGGCCGAGGCTGAGAAGGCTGAAGGCCGTCCGCGCATGTCCGAAATGCTGGCCGAATACCTCGCCTACGAGGATCGCTGGGCGGCCCAAAGCGGATACCTGATCCGCAACGGCGACTGAGCGTATGGGAGCGATCATGAAACGGACTTTCCTGGCGGTGGCCGACGGAATATCAGCCACCTTGGGATATCTCGCGCAAGCGATGGTCCTGATCCTGATCGCCTCCATGCTATACGAAGTGGTGGCGCGCTATGCCTTTGGCGCGCCAACGCTGTGGGCGTTCGATATCGCCTACATGAGCACCGGCATACTCTTTGTTCTGGGCGCGGCGCAGGTGCTGCGCGTTGACGGGCATGTGCGGATCGACTTCCTGTCCTCGAAAATGCCGCGCCGGGTGCGCGGGACGATCGACGGCATCGCGTTTCTAGTTATCCTCTGCCCCATCTTTGCGCGTCTGGCATGGATCGGGGGCGAGCGGACGCTGCGCGCGTTTCGTACCGGCGAGGTCGAGCATGTCAGCCCTTGGGCGCCGCTAATGTGGCCATTCTACACCGCGCTGACCATCGGCCTCGCTGCGCTGGCGCTGCAACTGGCGGCGGCGGGTATTCGAGCATTTACGGACCCGCCCGCCGACGACACCTTCAGGATCGAGACCTGACATGGAAATTGCAGCACTGATGTTTCCCGCGCTGTTCGCGCTGATCCTCTTGGGCATCCCGGTCGCGTTCTCGCTAACAATCGTGGCGGTGGGCGCAGGGCTGATGGCGTTTGGCGATGTCGCATTCAATCAGCTCTATGGCTCGTTCTACTCCGCCTCGACGAATTTCATTCTGTCGGCGATCCCCATGTTTATTCTGATGGGCGCGCTGCTTGAGCGCTCGGGAATAGCCGAGCGTCTGTTTAACGTGATGAACATGTGGCTGGGCCGTCTGCCCGGTGGCCTTGCATTGGCAACCATTGCGATGGGTGCGATTTTTGCGGCCTCGGCCGGCGTCGTCGGCGCTGTCGAGGTGATGATTGGCCTGATGGCGATCCCTGCGATGCAGCGTGCGCGATACGGCAACTCCCTGATTGCAGGCACGATTTGCGCTGGCGGATCGCTGGGCACCATGATTCCGCCATCGGTCATAGCGGTGATGTATGCGTCGCTTGCCCAGATTTCGGTGGGCAAGCTGATGGCGGGCATGATGCTGCCGGCGATGGTCATGGTCGTGCTGTTCCTTGGCTACATCTACTTGCAAGGTCGCATGAACCCGGTTGAGCCGTATCCCGGTGACGCAGCTCAGGGTTTTGAACCTGACGACATTCCTCTGCGAGACAAACTGATCGCGACGGCCACCGTCCTGATCCCCGTTTTCGGATTGATATTCGCAGTCCTCGGTTCAATCCTTGCCGGTATCGCCTCCCCGACCGAGGCGGCGGCTGTGGGCGCGGCTGGGGCGCTGCTCCTCTGCATCGCGAACGGGCGGTTCAGCCTTGCCGTGCTGCGCGACTCGCTGGCGATCACGGTGCGCATCTCAGCGATGATCCTGCTGATTGTCGCGGCGGGCACGATGTTTATGGGCGCGTTTGCAGCCAATGGCGGCGCGCGCCTGATCCGCGATGTGGTGGATGGTGCAGGGATGGGACCGACCGCGATGATCGTGTTTTTCCTCGCTGTTGTCTTTGTGCTGGGATTTGTTCTGGATTGGACGGCGAACGTGCTGATCTGTGTACCGCTGTTCACGCCGTTCATCCGCGAGGCGGGCATTGATCCGGTTTGGTTCGCCGTGCTGGTTCTGATCGTGATCCAGACCGGATATCTGACGCCGCCGATGGCCTCGTCGATCTTTTATCTCAAGTCTATTGCGCCGCCGGATATGACTTACGGACAGATGTGCCGCGGCGTGCTGCCCTTCATCGGCTTGCAGTTACTGACGCTCGCGCTGCTAGTGATATTTCCGGCGCTTGCAACGTGGCTGCCGGACCGGATCGTAGGATTTTGAGGGAAACTTTCTTAAGTTTTCAAATATGCAACTTGTATTCAAGAGTTAAGTGGTATTCGTTTTAAATGGCTACCCGACTCGCCGCCGCACTGGCGGGGACGGCCGGGGGCGCAACAGGGAGAATAAAAAATGAAATTTATCAAATTTGCAGGCGCGCTGGTTGCCGCCGCGCTGGTGGCACCGGCCGCAAGCGCTGACAAGCTGGACGATATCATCGCCTCGGGCACGCTACGCTGCGCGGTCGTGCTGGACTTTCCGCCCATGGGCTCGCGCGATGCCAATAACGAACCGATCGGCTTTGACGTCGATTACTGCAACGATCTAGCCAAGGCGCTGGACGTGACTGCCGAGATCGTCGAGACACCGTTCCCTGACCGCATCCCGGCGCTGGTCTCGGGCCGCGCGGATGTGGGCATCGCATCCACCTCCGACACGCTGGAGCGGGCGCGCACCGTCGGCTTCACAATCCCTTATTTCGCGTTCACATTTAATGTGGTGACGAATGCGGATGCTGGCCTTCAGGCCTACGAGGATCTGGCGGACCGCACCGTCGGCTCGGTCGCAGGCACCTATGAGGCGATCCGTCTGGAGGAGGACATCAAGAAGTGGGACAAAGGCGGCTCCTTCCGCTCGTATCAGAGCCAGGCAGACGTGTTCCTTGCCCTGTCGCAAGGGCAGATCGACGCGACCACAGTGACCTCCACCGTCGCGTCGGCGATCGTGCAGGGTGGCAAATACGAGGGCCTTAGCATGACTGGCGAGGCGCCCTATGACGTCGATTACGTGGGTCTGATCGCGCTGCGTCAGGAATACGGACTGCTGAACTATCTGGACCTGTTCGTGAACCAGCAGGTTCGCACGGGCCGCTACCAAGAACTGTACGAGCAGTATATCGGCGGCGACGCGCCCCGCCTGACCGTCGACAAGGTCTATTACTGATCGCAATAGGGCGGGGGGCCGCGTGCGCCCCGTCTGATTATTTCTGAACCAGCCCCACCGACCAGCCCCCCGACGCCGGAGCGCGCATGTTCGAATACACATTTCAATGGCGACAGGCCTTTCGCGCCCTCCCGCAGATGCTGGAGGGCGCATTGGTCACGATGCAAATCTCCCTTCTGTCGATGGTGCTGGGCATCACGATCGCCGTGCTGCTGGCGGTGGGGCGCAATTCCAAATCCATCTGGCTGCGTGCGCCTGCGACCACATGGGTCGAAGTGGCGCGCAACACGCCCGCTCTGTTTCAGATCTACATGGCGCATTTCGGACTTGGGTCGTTCGGCATCTACCTCAGCCCGTTCGTCGCGCTATTGGCCGGGATCACGTTTAACAATGCCGGCTATCTCTGCGAGACGTTTCGCGGAGCGCTGCGCGCCATCCCCGATACCCAAATGCGCGCTGGCCGGTCCTTGGGTATGGGACCGGCCAAGGCGTTTCGGCTGATCATCGCGCCGCAGATGTTCCGCATCGCGTTTCTGCCAACGACAAACCAGATGGTCTGGGCCATTCTGATGACGTCGCTTGGTGTCACGGTGGGGATGAACACCGACCTGACGGGCGTGACGCAGGCACTAAATTCGCGCACCTTCCGCACGTTCGAATTGTTCGCGCTGGCAGGTGTTATTTACTACTGCATTGCCAAGGCGGTGATGCTGGGCGCGCGTCTGCTCGCCTGGCGTCTCTTCCGGTATTGAGGGGCTGAGTATGTTTGATACGGCCCTTACCGCGGGCGATCTGTGGTTCATGATGAAGGGCGCCGGCGTTACGCTGGCGATCACCTTCTTTGCCGTCGTCGGCGGCACCCTCATGGGCGTCACATTCGGCGTGATCCGCAGCCACGTGAGCCCTTGGCTGACGCTGCCGCTGGTGTTCGTGCTGGATATATTCCGCTCGGTCCCCTTGCTTATCCAATTGATCCTCGCCAACGCATTTCAGGCCATTGCGGGCTTGCAAATCTCGCCCTTTACAACGTCCTGCATTGTGCTGGCGCTCTATACTTCGGCCTATTGCACCGAGATTGTACGCGGCGCGATTGACGCCGTGCCGCCGGTGACGCGCCGCGCGGCACGCTCGCTGGGCCTCACGTGGGGGCAGGACATGACGCAGGTCGTATTTCCCATGGCACTGCGCGTCGGCCTTCCCAGCTGGATCGGCCTGACGCTGGGCGTGATGAAGGACAGCGCGTTGGTAATGTGGCTCGGCATTATCGAGCTGCTGAAGTCCAGCCAGATCATCATCACAAGGTTGCAGGAACCGATGCTGATCCTGCTGATTGCCGGCGCGATATATTTCGCCCTCAGCTTCCCCATTGCGCGGCTGGGCGGGCATCTGGAAAGAAAGTGGCAAGAGAATGATTGAGATTGAGAACGTCCACAAATCCTTTGGCGCGTTGAAGGTGCTGAAGGGGATCGACCTGACCGTCGCCAAGGGCGAGGTGGTGTCGGTGATCGGCGGCTCAGGCTCGGGCAAGTCGACGCTGCTGACCTGCATCAACGGGCTGGAGCCTATCGACAGCGGCCGTATCAAGGTGGACGGGATCGAAGTCCACGCGCGCGGCACCGACATTAACAAGCTGCGCCAGCGCATCGGCATCGTATTTCAGCAGTTCAATGCGTTCCCGCATCTGACCGTGCTGGAGAACGTCACGCTCGCCCCCCGCAAGGTCAAAGGCATGGGCCGCGCCGAGGCCGAGGAGATCGCGGTAAAGCAGCTGAACCACGTTGGCCTTGGCGACAAGATCAAGGTCTATCCCGGCCGTTTGTCAGGTGGGCAGCAGCAACGCATGGCGATTGCCCGCGCGCTGGCAATGTCGCCCGCCTACATGCTGTTTGATGAGGTGACGTCGGCGCTGGACCCGCAACTGGTAGGCGAGGTTCTGGACACGCTCAAGCTATTGGCAGAGGGCGGAATGACAATGATCTGCGTCACGCACGAGATGGGGTTCGCGCGCGACGTGTCGGACCGCGTGGCCTATTTCGAGAGCGGCGTCATGGCCGAGATCGGCCCGCCCGAGCAGATATTTGGCGAAGCCAAAAATGAGGCAACCCGCAAGTTCCTGTCGAGCGTCCGGTAATGACGGGGGCGGTGCTAGTCGTCGGCGCAGGTGTTGTGGGCCTGTCTATCGCGCTGGAGGCGCAATCGCGGGGCTTATCCGTGCGCGTTCTTGACCGCACTGGCCCTGCGGCGGGCGCGTCCGCTGGCAACGCCGGCGCGTTCGCCTTTGCCGATATCCTGCCGCTCGCCTCGCCGCGTATCATGCGCCAAGCGCCGAAATGGCTGCTGGATCCGCTGGGGCCGCTGAGCATCCCGCTAGCCTACGCGCCGCGCATCGTGCCATGGATGTGGCGCTTTTGGCGGGCCAGCCGTCCGTCTCAGGTCGCGGCATCGACGGCGGCGCAGACCGCGCTGATGAACCACGCTCAAGGGACGCTGGACGGGTTCCTACTGCGCGCGGGCGCGTCGAACATGCTGCGCCGTGAGGGGCAGTTGCAGGTTTATGAGGGGCTCGCTCAGTTCGAGGCGTCGCTGGATGGATGGCGCGCACGCGAGGCTGGCGGTGTGGAGTTTCGCCATCTGGCGGGCGACGATCTGGCCCAGATGCAGCCGGGCCTGTCGCCGCGTTTTACCCACGCGACCTTCACCCCCGGCTGGGCCACGATTGACGACCCCAAAGTGTATGTTCAGACCTTGGCGGATAAGTTCGTGGCGCTTGGCGGCGAGATCATCATCGCTGATGTCGAGGCTTTGACAGCTACAGGCTTGCGTACCAGCACAGGCGATTTCGCAGGCCGCGTCGTGATCGCCGCCGGCGCATATTCGCATCACCTGACCCGCACCGCCGGCGTGCGGATCCCGCTTGAAACCGAGCGTGGATATAACACCACGCTTCCGCATGGCGGCTTTGATCTGCGCCAGCATATTACGTTCCCTGCCCACGGTTTTGTCGTGTCGAAACTCGCGGGAAAGCTGCGTGTCGGCGGCGCGGTAGAGTTGGGCGGGCTAAACGCGCCGCCTAATTACAAGCGCGCGGACGCTATGCTGCGCAAAGCAGCAGATTTCCTGCCCGGCCTTGATACCACCGGCGGCACGCAATGGATGGGGTTTCGTCCTTCGCTGCCTGACAGCCTGCCCGCTATCGGGGCGCTGCCCGGCCGTCCAGACGTAATCTGCGCCTTTGGGCATGGCCATCTGGGCCTGACGCAATCCACTGCGACGGCGGCTATCGTCGCAGACCTCTTGACAGGGAAGGCACCGGGGATCGACATGACCCCATTCGCGCCCGCGCGCTTTATGAGGCAATCATGACGCAATACACATTCCCCTGCATCGACGGCCATACCTGCGGCAACCCTGTGCGCCTTGTCACCGGGGGCGCGCCCATCTTGCGCGGCGCGAATATGCTGGAAAAGCGGGCGCATTTTCTGGCCGAATATGACTGGATTCGCACCGGTCTGATGTTTGAGCCGCGCGGACATGACCAGATGTCTGGCGCGATCCTTTACCCACCGACGCGGGCCGATTGCGATATCGCGGTACTGTTTATCGAGACGTCCGGCTGCCTGCCGATGTGCGGCCACGGCACCATAGGCACTGTCACGATCGCGTTGGAAAATGGGCTGGTAAAACCCGCAGCCCCGGGTCAACTGGCGCTGGAGACGCCGGCGGGCCGCGTTGACGTGACCTACCGCCAAGAGGGTCGGTTTGTCGAGGAAGTCCGGCTGACCAACGTGCCGGGATTTCTACACTCCGAGGGGCTGACCGCCTATGTCGAGGGCTTGGGCGAGGTCGTCGTCGACGTCGCCTATGGCGGCAATTTCTATGCCATCGTTGAGCCTCAGGCGAACTTTCAGGACATCGCCGATTTCACTGCCTCGCAACTTGTCGGCCTCAGCCCGAAACTGCGCGCGGCGCTTAATGCAAAGTACGAGTTCATCCACCCCGAGCATCCCGCGATCAATGGCCTGAGCCATATCCTATGGACCGGCGCGCCCCGCGCACCCGGCGCCCATGCGCGCAATGCGGTGTTCTACGGCGACAAGGCGATTGACCGTTCGCCCTGCGGCACCGGCACATCCGCACGCATGGCGCAACGCGCGGCCAAAGGGCTGCTGAACGTCGGCGATGAGTTCGTACATGAAAGCATCATTGGCTCGCTCTTTTCAGGCCGGGTCGAGGCGGCGACCGAGGTGGCGGGCAGGCCTGCGATCATCCCGTCCATCGCTGGTTGGGCGCGTGTGACGGGCTTCAACACTATCTTCATCGACGAGCGTGATCCGTTCGCGCATGGCTTTGTCGTTATCTAAAAGGGGCCGTTATGGCGCAGATCATCGTCGAGGCCGCAGCCGAAGGGCCGGTCATGGCCAGCCCCGAAGGCCTCAGTTTCTGGGGCGGCGTCGATGCCGCAACGGGCGTAGTAATCGACGCGCATCATCCATTTCATGGCCGCTCTTTGGCCGGGGCAGTGGTCTTGCTACCCACCAGCCGCGGCTCCTGCACTGGCAGCGGCGTGCTGTTGGAACTGGCGCTGGGCGGAAATGCGCCCGCCGCGCTGGTGTTTCGCGAGGCGGAGGACATCTTGACGCTGGGCGCGTTGATCGCGGGGCGGATGTTTCAAACGCCTTTAGCCGTCCTGCGCCTAAGCGCCGAGGATTGGGACAAGCTGGCGCAGGCGGATCACGCAACGATCAGCGGCAGGACGTTAAGCGCGGGCGATTGGTCACTCGACCTTGAGCCCCAGCAGGCCGCGACGCTTGACCTATCTGAGGCCGACCGCGCCATGCTGGACGGGGCAGAGGGTGCCGCCGCCAAGCTGGCGATGGAGGTGATCTGCACCATGGCCGCAGGGCAGGGCGCGCGGCGTCTGACGGACGTGACCCGCGCGCATATCGACGGTTGCATCTATGCCAGCCCCGCCAACCTGACCTTTGCCCGAGCGATGGCTGACATGGGCGCGCGCGTACGTGTGCCGACCACGATGAACGCGATATCGGTCGATCACGCGAATTGGCGCGAGCAGGGGGTCCCGCCCAGATTTGGCGGGCCGGCGCAAAAACTGGCCGACGCCTATGTCGAGATGGGCGCGCGGCCCAGCTTTACCTGCGCGCCATATCTGTTGCAGGACGAGCCGAAGGTGGGCGAAATGATCGGCTGGTCGGAATCCAACGCAGTGATCTATGCAAACTCGATCCTTGGCGCGCGCACCGTAAAACACCCTGACTTCATGGATCTGTTTATCGCTATCACCGGGCGCGCGCCGCTGTCGGGCGTTTATCTGGATGCAGGTCGCGCCGCGCGGCGGGCGGTGCATGTCGACCTGCCGGATACCTATGACGATGCGCTGTGGCCGCTGTTGGGCTGGCTCGCCGGGCGCGCCGCACCCGACCGAATTCCGCTGCTGACGGGGCTGGAGAACACATCGCCTAGCCCTGATGACCTCAAGGCGCTCTGCGCGGCCTTCGGCACAACGTCTGCTGCGCCAATGCTGCATGTCGCAGGCGTCACGCCCGAGGCGGCGGGCGCGCTGGCGCCGGATGCAGACGCCATGCGGATCGGCGCGGCTGATCTGGCAGGCGCATGGCGCCAGTTCAATGCTGGCCCCGCGCAAGTCGATCTGATCGCGTTCGGCAGCCCGCATTTCTCAGCAGCTGAATGCCGCGCGCTGGACGCAGCGCTGGCCGGGCGCAAGCGGCACGCAGATACAGCCGTGATCGTCACGGTCGGGCAGAATGTGCTGGACGAAATCCGTGGCGAGGCCGTTCTGACCCGGCTAGAGGCGTCTGGCGTGCAGATCGTACCCGATATCTGCTGGTGCTCAATTTCCGAGCCGGTGTTCCCCCCCAGTGCGCGCGTCTTGATGACCAATTCCGGCAAATACGCCCATTACGCACCCGGTTTATCGGGACGGAGCGTGCGCTTCGGTAGTTTGGCTGAATGCGCTGAGGCAGCGGTGACAGGCCGAGCGCCAAGCAATCCGCCGAACTGGCTAACCACTTAGAAAGGCGATCCAATGCGCAGCACTAAGACCATTCATGTTATCTCTGCCCATGCCGAGGGCGAGGTGGGCGATGTCATCGTCGGCGGCGTCGCACCCCCGCCGGGCGATACGATATGGGAGCAGAGCCGCTGGATTGCACAGGATAACACCCTGCGTAATTTCGTTCTGAACGAGCCGCGCGGCGGCGTCTTTCGCCATGTCAATTTGCTGGTGCCGCCCAAGGAACCGCGCGCTGATGCGGCCTTTATCATCATGGAGCCGGAGGACACGCCGCCCATGTCCGGATCAAACTCGATCTGCGTCGCAACGGTCCTGCTGGACAGCGGTATCGTGCCCATGACCGAGCCTGTGACCGAAATGCTGCTGGAGGCGCCGGGCGGACTGGTCAAGGTCCGCGCCGAGTGCAGCGGCGGCAAGGCGCAGCGTATTTTCGTGCAGAACCTGCCCAGCTTTGCCGCGGAGCTGGACGTTCCGCTCGAGGTCGAAGGGCTGGGCACGCTGACTGTCGATACGGCCTACGGCGGCGATAGTTTCGTCTTTGTCGATGCCGCCGCACTTGGTTTTTCGCTGGTGCCGGACGAGGCGCACACGCTCGCCCGGATGGGGATGCAGATCACGGCCGCAGCGAATGAGGCGCTTGGATTTCATCATCCCGACAACCCCGATTGGCGGCACATCTCTTTCTGTCTCTTTGCCGGGCCTGTTGCGCGCGAGGGTAACCAGCTGCGCGCTGGCGCAGCTTGCGCGGTCCGCCCTGGCAAGATCGACCGCTCGCCCACTGGCACCGCGCTGAGCGCGCGGATGGCCGTTCTTTCGGCGCGCGGCCAGATGGGTATGGACGACACACTGACAGCGGTTTCGCTGATAGGCTCCACCTTTGCGGGCCGGATCGTGGGCGAGACGACCGTGGGCGGCAAGCCTGCGATCATCCCCGAGATTTCAGGACGCGGGTGGATTACCGGTACGCATCAGCACATGCTGGACCCGGACGATCCATGGCCGGGCGGGTACCGTCTGTCGGATACATGGGGGGCCAAGTAGTGGGCGCGCGTTAAAGCGCGAAGCTGCCAAACGGAATGTATCGGACCGGATCGCCAAGCGCGACTTGCATTGCACCATCGGGCAGTTCCACCAGCCCTTCGGCCCAGCTGAGGCTACTGACGCGGCCTGATCCCTCGGATGCAAACACCTCGGCGCGGCCCTCGCGGATGCGTGCGCGCAGGTACTCGCGGCGTCCCGGCTTTTTTGACTTTTCAAAGGCGGCGGGCACGTCAAAGCCCTGCGGTACGCTCCACCCCGCGCCGGCCAGAAGGCTGAGGGCAGGGCGTGCGAAGATTAGCGTGCAGACCAGCGCCGCCACCGGATTGCCGGGCAGGCCAAAGACCGGCGTGCCACGCCACAGCCCCAGCGCCAGCGGGCGCCCCGGCTTGAGCGCAATGCGCCATTGCTGCATCGCGCCTGCCTCGGTAAGCAGGGCCGACACGTGATCTTCGTCGCCCGCTGACGCGCCGCCAGAGGTGAGGATAACGTCTGCGCGGCCAGCCGCCTCATTCAATGCGGCGCGCAGGTCTCCGCGATTATCGGCGATGCGGCCCATATCGACTGCCTCCATCCCCCAGCTGGCGATCTGAGCCAGTAGCATGGGACGGTTCGCGTCAAAGATCTGGCCGCGTTCGGCATCCTGCCCCGCCTCGATCAACTCGTCCCCGGTCGAGATCACGGCGACCCGCAGCCGATCATAGACCCGCGCCTCGCCGATGCCGACCGACGCCAGCAGCGCCAGATCGGCGGGGGTCAGGACGCGGCCCGGCTGTAGTACTTCGGCGCCCGCCACCATATCCTCGCCCGCTTTGCGGGTGTTGGCGCCGCGCCTGATACCGGCGCGAAAGGCGACCTGGCCTGCACTTTGGCGGGTATCCTCCTCCAGCACGATGGTATCGACGCCGTCTGGGATAATCGCGCCGGTCAGGATGCGCAGGGCGTGCCCGTGCGGCAGCGCGCCGACATAGGGCGCGCCGGCAGCGGCCCGGCCAGGCACCAGCGGCAGGATCGCATCACTTGCCGGCAGCGCGGCATGGGCAAAGCCATAGCCGTCGACCGCCGAATTCGCATGCAGCGGGCTGGCGCGGCGGGCAATGACGGCCTCGGCCAATATGCGCCCGCTGGCGTCCGGCAATGCGCAGCGCGACTGCCTTGCGATCGGGTGCAACCCTTCGCGCAGCGCGCCGAGGGCGGTATCTACCGGTGTCCATTCAATGCCCGCGGGCATGGCAAAGCAATCGTCGCGCAGGGGCGGCGGGCGAGGGGGCGCTTGCGCGGATGAGGCCAGCTCTGACAAGCGCGCGCCATGCCCCGCGGCTAGTATCCACGCCTCCTCCTGCGCTGCGTCAGGCAGGTCCGACATCAGGCTGTGCAGCTCTGGCGCAGGCATATCAGCCAGAGCGCGCGCCAGCAGATCGACCTGCACGGCGTCGCGGATCGGCGCGCCGGGCTGAGCCATCGCGGCCTTGACGGCAGGTTCGATCAGGCCCGGCCAGATCTCGGCCAGCACGATGGGTGCATCCTGCCAGTGTTGAAACGGCCAGACGGCGACGCCCTCGTGCCGGCGCAGCCGCGCCAACATTGGCAGGCCCATCAGCATCTGGCTTCCCACGGTCGGAGGGAAGCACAGTTGAAAGCAGCTACTGGCGGCCTTGGCGGCCAGATCGCAGGCGCGTTTTTCAGCCACGTCGTCATAAACGATGCCCGCCTTGCGATAGGGGATGCCGGGCCAGCGACCTTCATGCGTCTTGCCCCAGAGGGGGCCGGGTGCTGCCCAGTGCGCATTAATCGTCTCGGCCACGTCAAAGCGGTTGTTTGCGCCGCTGTCGCTATCGGTGATGCGCGCAGCGAGCCAATCCCAGAGCGCGAGTGGGTCATCTTCGCCGGTAATGCGCCGGGCGAACCCGGCAGGATAGCCAAAGGGAAAATCGAACGCGGCGAGCAGGCGACGACCTGCGGCGCGTTCCTCGTCTATTATGCGGACGATATGGGTTTCGGCCTCGATACGCGTGCGGCAATAGGTCGGACT
>JAGXGX010000115.1 GCA_024636515.1 Roseovarius sp. | reverse complement strand
TGTGATAGGCGCCTCGCCGCGTCTGCGCACAATAGACTTGGCAATCCGGCGGCTCGCCCGTTCCTCGCCATAGAGGTACAAGATATCGGCCAGCGCGCCCTCTTCGGCGTTGTTGACCAAATCGGCAGCTGAAGGCCCATCCTGGCTCATCCGCATGTCGAGCGGGCCGTCGCGCATAAACGAAAAGCCGCGCTGCGCTTGATCCAGCTGCATAGAGCTGACGCCGAGATCCAGCACGATACCGTCCAGATCGCTCGCATACTCGTCCAGTTTTGAGAACACGCCCTCTACCAATTCGACACGGTCGCCGTACGGCGCGGCCCACTGCGCCGCCATCGCCAGCGCGGCGGGATCGCGGTCAACACCGATCACCTTGTCAGCGCCCGCCTCTAGCAACGCGCGGGCATAGCCGCCGGCGCCCAGCGTACCATCCAGCCAAGTGCCGGATATGGGTGCGGCGGCGGCGATCAGTGGCGCGATCAATACAGGGATATGTGGTGCGGTGCTCGGGGCGGAATTGGGGGCGGTTTCAGGCATCGCCTATTCCCCCTTTACGCCATCCAGGAAGACGAGCGGATCGAAGTCCTTAGGCAACTCGTCCAGCCATTCTTCGGTCTTGGCGGCCTCTTCGGCCTCGTATGTCTCGGGCTTCCAGATCTGGAACGTGTCGCCGGCGGCGATAAAGAACGCCTCACCCTCCAATCCGATCTTGGCGCGCAGCTTCGCAGGCAACACAAGGCGCCCGGTCTCGTCCACGGTGGTCGGAAAGGATTGGCCATGGAACAGACGCTGAAGCATTTTGCGCTCTATCGCGCCGCGCGGCAGAGCGTCGATCTTGGCGTCGACCTCGTCGATTGCCTCGACAGTATAGCATTCCAAATAATTGCGGCGGTGATCGCCATAAACGATGACCAACTCGGGTGGCAGGCCATCAGTCCAGTTCGGGTCAGACGCCTCGATCACACGGCGAAAAAGGGCGGGGATCGAGACCCTGCCCTTCGTATCTACCTTGTGATGGCTTTCGCCTCTGAACCTGCGTGCCACGTTTGCGGCCCCTCGAACTGCCTTGTTTCGTCGTTGCGCCCGTAAAAAACCGGTCTTAAAACGAAAACGACGGATTGAGCGGCTGCCACTGCTCAATCCGTCGCCCTCGTCCCGCATTTGCGGGGTGTCCAGCTACGCGCGCCACCTGGGGGGATGTCTGCTCGCTGCGCGCCGGATCTCTCTTTTTGGATGAAGGCGGGTGCCTGTATGAAACCTGACTTTGGTTATTATTGAGCGGGATCGTTTAGCGTCCCTTGTCTTCGCTCCGTCCTCATCACGCTTATAGGGATGCCATGGGAAATTATGGGACGCAACGAAAAAATGCACCGGCGACATACATGATGTAGTTATCCACAGGGAAACAAAACAAGATCATGTGACACGAAAATGTGAAGGAACGCATAACCTAGCGACAGAAATCGTGATTAGCACCACATTTAGCGTCAGCCAGTATGACCTAACTTTTTCCCCTAAATTCCCATTTTTTTTGCGCGCCGCTAATGTTCCGCCGGGAACAAGCGCGCTGATTTTGCTGTCAGAGGGCGGGTTGCCAGGGAATCGTTAGATGAAATGTCGCGGGATTCGCGAGCTTTGATCGCTGCGACAACGTGGGTTTCATGAAAACGCACCAAGTCAGCCCACCGGTCCCACGGTTTCCCATGGCCCGAGTAAGTTTTGCAAATTTCATTTTTTTTGGGCTGTTTCGAAGAGTCGGATTATGCGCCGCGATAAAGCCAAAGCGCGGCACAGCGACCCAGCCAGCGCGACGCGGGACGCCTGCAAACTCCGCTTCCGATGCTTTTTCTTGGTCTAAATACCTAAGTCCCGCCGCCTCAGCGCGCGGAGTCTTCGGGATGGGGCGCGTCGGGATCAGCCTGGCCAATCCCGATAAATATGAACTTCAGCGGCACCATCCAAGCGAACCCGACGATCACATAGACGATCAAGGTCACCCATCCTGTCAAATCAGGCAGCCAAGCGATCAGGCTGACGGCGGCAATGATATAGGCCGGCAGGCCAATCAACAGGATGAGCAGCGACCATCGCCGACGCGCCTTATAGCTCAGTGGCATGCCGCTCTCCCTTTCTCTGCCTCAGTCTGCGAAGGGATCGGTGACCAGCACCGTATCTTCCCGCTCGGGCGAGGTAGAGAGTAGCGCGACCGGACATTCGATCAACTCCTCGACGCGGCGCACATACTTGATCGCGCCGGCTGGCAATTCGGCCCAGCTGCGCGCGCCCTCGGTCGACTCGGACCAGCCGGGCATTTCCTCATAGATGGGCGTGCAGCGCGCCTGCCTATCGGCGGCGGTGGGCAAATAGTCCAGCACCTCGCCGTCCAGCTCATAGCCGGTGCAGATGCGCAGAGTTTCAAACCCGTCCAGCACGTCCAGCTTCGTCAGGGCGATTCCTTTGACGCCGGAGGTCGCGCAGGTTTGGCGCACGAGGGCGGCATCGAACCACCCGCAACGCCGCTTGCGGCCTGTCACGGTACCAAATTCGCGGCCCCGCTCGCCGAGGCGCTGGCCATCTGCATCGTCCAGCTCGGTCGGAAATGGACCCTCGCCGACGCGGGTCGTGTAGGCTTTGACGATGCCCAGTACATAATTGATCGCGTTCGGTCCCACGCCAACGCCAGTGGCCGCTTGCCCCGCGATAACGTTAGACGACGTAACAAAAGGATATGTGCCAAAGTCGATATCAAGCAGCGCGCCCTGCGCGCCCTCGAACAAAATCCGCTTGCCGGCCTTGCGCTTGTCGTTCAGCACCTTCCAGACGGGCGCAGCATACTGAAGAATCTCCGGCGCGATGTCCTTGAGCTGTTGAACCAGCGCGTCGCGGTCGATCGCCACAATCCCTAGGCCCTTACGCAGCGGATCATGGTGTTGTAGCGCACGGTCCACCCGGGCTTCCAGCGTGGCATCATCGCCCAAATCAGCCACACGGACTGACCGGCGCCCGACCTTATCCTCGTAGGCGGGGCCGATACCGCGCCCTGTGGTTCCGATCTTTGTGCCTTTGCTCGCGGCCTCTTCGCGGGCGCGGTCCAGCTCGCCGTGGATCGGCAGGATCAGCGGCGTATTCTCGGCAATCATCAGCGTCTCGGGGGTGATCTCGACCCCCTGCTCACGGATCTTGGCGATCTCCTGCACCAGATGCCATGGATCCAGTACCACGCCATTGCCGATCACGCTTAGCTTGCCACCGCGCACCACGCCCGAGGGCAGCGCGTTCAGCTTATAGACCTTGCCATCGACGACCAGCGTGTGGCCGGCGTTATGCCCACCCTGAAAACGGGCGATCACATCGGCCCGCTCGCTCAGCCAATCGACGATCTTGCCTTTGCCTTCGTCGCCCCACTGGGCGCCCACAACGACCACGTTTGCCATGCTGGACCTCATATCTATCTGGTAAAACCCGCGCCGGGTATAGCTGCGCCCGCCGGGGGGCGAAACCTCTAAATCGGGATGCGCGCACTGGACAGGTGCCGCAGCTATGCCGCACGTATAGCGCGCACCTTATGGAAGGAGACGCAAATGGGATTCGCGCTGCGCTGGCTGATCGCCTTCGCCCTGCTGGCCGCCACGTTCAATCCGACGCCGTGGAACTACGTCCAGTGGGCGCAGGATACTTACACAGACCGGCTTCCTCTGGTCGTTTTAGTCGGCCTCGTACTGCTGGTATTTTATGTGGTGTACCTGCGCGCCACGCTGCGCTCTATCGGCGGCTTTGGCATGACGATGGTGTTGGCTATCACCGCTGCCGGGCTGTGGGTACTGCACGACTATGGCCTTCTGACGCTGCGCGATACGTCCCAGATGGTGTGGCTGGCGCTGATCGCGCTATCGCTGGTCCTGGGGATTGGCCTGAGTTGGAGCCATGTGCGCCGCCGCCTGTCGGGCCAGTCTGACATGGATGACGTGGGCGACTAGCCATCTAGCCACCCCCGCAGGGCATGGCATCGCGATGCCGGGTTGCGGGGGCGAGGGAAATTCCCTAGATACCAGAGCAGATTTTCAAATTTCCCTATCCGGCAGGCCGCTTCATGGAAAACGTCGTTCTCATCGTCCATCTGCTACTGGCACTGTCCTTGATCGGCGCAGTGCTTTTGCAACGCTCCGAAGGGGGCGGTCTAGGCATGGGTGGCGGCGGTGGCGGTGGCCGTGTCGCTGGCCGCTCTTCCGGGACGGCGATGGGCAAGCTGACATGGATACTTGCCGGCGCGTTTATCTGCACCTCGATGGTGCTGACGGTGATCGCGGCCAGCAACTCGGCAGGTAGTTCAGTCCTTGACCGTCTGACGGATGCGCCCGTGCGCAAAGAACAGACAGACGATAGCGGCTTCGACGCCACCCTGCCTCCTGCGGCAGGTGACGACGCGCCGGTACTGCCCACCGCCGACTGATCATCGCAAATTTAGAGTCGCGCATCTGCGGCCAAACAACATCTTGCGGCGCGGTTGCGCGCACGCCTCGAATCCTCTATGGCTCAAATCCCGTGGTGCTACGGTTTTCTGAGACCGGATCGGCACAATTTTCGGCCCGTATTTGAGGCCCATCATCACGGGGGACAGCCAGCCAATGGCACGTTACATCTTCATCACCGGCGGTGTCGTCTCCTCTCTCGGCAAAGGCCTTGCCTCCGCCGCGCTGGGTGCGCTGCTGCAAGCGCGCGGATTTTCGGTGCGCTTGCGCAAGCTGGACCCCTACCTGAACGTCGATCCGGGCACGATGTCGCCCTTTGAGCATGGCGAAGTTTTCGTCACCGATGACGGCGCCGAGACGGACTTAGACCTAGGCCATTACGAGCGTTTTACCGGCGTGCCCGCCCGCATGACCGACTCGGTCAGCTCCGGTCGCATCTATTCCAACGTGCTGGAGAAGGAGCGCCGCGGCGACTACCTTGGCAAAACGATCCAGGTCGTTCCGCACGTCACGAACGAGATCAAGGATTTCCTGCATATTGGCGAGGATGAGGTCGATTTCATGCTTTGCGAGATCGGCGGCACAGTCGGCGACATCGAGGGCTTGCCCTTTTTCGAGGCGATCCGCCAGTTCAGCCATGACCAGCCGCGCGGGCAGTGCATTTTTATGCACCTGACCCTCCTGCCCTATTTGGCCGCCAGCGGCGAGCTAAAGACCAAGCCGACGCAACACAGCGTCAAGGAACTGCAATCCATCGGCATCGCGCCCGATATCCTTGTTTGCCGGTCCGAGCATCCGATTCCCGAAAAAGAGCGCGAGAAGATCGCCCTCTTTTGCAACGTCCGCAAAGAGCACGTCGTCGCCGCCTATGACCTGAAATCCATCTACGAGGCGCCGCTGGCCTACCACCGCGAAGGCCTGGATCAGGCCGTGCTGGACGCGTTCCAGATTTCCCCAGCGCCCAAGCCAGACCTGACCACCTGGCAGGACGTTGCCGACCGCATCTACAATACCGACGGCGAGGTCAACATCGCCATCGTAGGAAAATACGTCCAGCTCGAGGATGCCTATAAATCGATCAAAGAGGCCCTCACGCACGGCGGAATGGCCAACCGGGTCAAGGTCAACGTCGAGTGGGTCGACGCCGAAGTGTTCGACACGCAAGAGCCGGCCCCACACCTCGAAGGTTTTCATGCTATCCTAGTGCCCGGCGGCTTTGGCGAGCGCGGCACTGAGGGCAAGATCAAGGCGGCCCAGTTCGCCCGCGAGCGCAAGATTCCCTATATGGGCATCTGTCTGGGGATGCAGCTGGCCGTGATTGAGGCGGCGCGCAACGTCGCCGGAATAACCACCGCCGGGTCCGAGGAATTTGACCACGAAGCTGGCGGAAAACGCTTTGAGCCGGTCGTCTATCACCTCAAGGAATGGGTGCAGGGCAACGCCAAGGTCAAGCGCAAGGTCAGCGACGACAAGGGCGGCACCATGCGCCTAGGCGCCTACGACGCAACCCTCAAGGAGGGCAGCCGCGTCGCCGAAATTTACGGCACTACCTCTATCGAGGAACGCCACCGCCACCGCTATGAAGTGGACACCAAGTATCGCGAAAAGCTGGAGGAGCATGGCCTACGCTTTTCAGGCATGTCCCCCGATGGGCGCCTGCCAGAAATAGTCGAGTGGGCAGATCATCCATGGTTCATCGGCGTGCAGTTCCACCCGGAGCTCAAGTCCAAACCCTTCGCACCTCACCCCCTCTTTAGCGACTTCGTGCGAGCCGCCGTGGAAACGTCGCGCCTCGTCTGAGAAGGTGCGCGTTTTTGGGCGGCGGAACTTAGGTATTTAGACCAAGAAAAAGCCCGCTGGTGCATCTTAACCCAGCCTTGCCTAGTATAGTGAAGTCGAGATTGACCAATCAGGGTAGGCTCGCATTGCCGCCGACACATCCGCCTCAATTTCCCCTCATCAATAGTCACGAGTGAGGCGACCAACTGAGCACGTGCGCGCGCTCTGGAGTGCACAGTCCCAAATAAAACCGCTTGATCAACTGGCGCCAACACGATTTTGGCGTGGTATCTTCACCACTCGCAAACCATAGTATCGGATGGTGAGGGCCGCAAATATTACGATTTTCGCAATAATCAAAGGATATCAGAGCGATATGTGCCCGGCATCTACGGAAGACGATAGCGACCGAGGGTTTATTATACCGATCGGCGGCGGCGAAGATCGCATCAAGGAAATGCAAATTCATCGCAGGTTTGTCGAACTTTCTGGTGGACCAAATGCAGATATCGTAGTGATCCCAACGGCATCGATGCTGAATACAACTGGCGCTGATTACAATCGTATCTTTTCCGGTCTGGGTGCTGGCAAGGTTGAGTTCATGCCGATTGCTAGCCGCGCGGATTGCGATAACCCGGAATTTGCCCGAATGCTGGATGATGCGACGGGTATCTTTATTACTGGCGGCAACCAGCTTCGGCTTTCGGCCATTCTGGGCGGCACGCAACTGGTGACGCAGATCCGGCGGCGCAACGCCGAGGGTATTCCGGTGGCTGGCACGTCGGCAGGCGCTTCGATTATGTCGCAGCATATGGTTGCGGGTGGTCAGGGAAATGAATCGCCGGCCGAGGGTAGCGTCACCCTGTCCCCCGGTATCGGGCTGACGAATGCAGTTATCATCGACCAGCACTTTACCCAGCGCAATAGGCTGGGGCGTCTGCTTACGGCGTCGTCGTTCAATCCGTTTCTGATCGGCCTTGGCATTGACGAGGATACCGCGGCCTTTATCGGCCCTGACGACGTGCTGGAAGTCATCGGCAGTGGCACTGTCACCGTGGTTGATGCCAGCGAAATGACCCATTCCTCGATGTGGGATGCCAAACCCGGCGAAGCGCTGAGCCTGCTGGGTCTTCGCCTTGACGTCTTGGGCGAAGGGTGTCGTTATGATCTGAAGGCACGGATCGGGTACCCCCCACAAGATCACCCGGCGATTTGCATCCTGCCGATCGCGGAACCCTGACGATCCGCCCAATCGCTGGGCCAAATCAATCAATGAGGTGGTTAGTTGAAGATAGTCTCAACCAATGTGTTCGTTGGCCCGAACGTCTGGGCGGCATTCCCTGTCATACGCCACATCGTCGATTTGGGCGTGCTTGAGGAATGGCCATCTGCCAAAATTGGACCGGACTTCGTCGAAGGGCTAATTGCCGCGCTGCCGGGACTATCTGATCACGGGTGTTCCTACGGCAAAGAGGGCGGTTTCCTGCGCAGGTTGCGCGAGGACGACGGCACTTGGATGGGCCATGTGCTGGAGCATTGCGCCATTGAGGTGCAGAATGTTGCTGGAACAGACGTAACCTTTGGCCGAACGCGCGGCACCGGAGTGCCAGGCCAATACAACATGGTTTATGCCTACCGCCAGCGCGACGTGGGTCTAGCTGCCGGGGATTTGGCCCTGCGGCTGCTGATGCATCTTTTGCCCCAACATTTGCAAGAACAGGTCGATTACCCTCTTGATCCTGAATTCGATTGGCAGGGCGAGTTGCGCAGCTTTGTGCTGCATGCCCAGCGCAAGGAATTCGGCCCCTCAACTGGATCACTCGTCGCCGCCGCCCGCGAGCGTGACATCCCATGGATCCGACTGAATGAGGGATCGCTGGTGCAGTTCGGGCATGGCAAATATCAGCGGCGCATTCAGGCGACAGTCACGTCCGAGACCAAGCACATCGCAGTCGAAATCTCCTGCGACAAGGAAGACACTCACAACCTGCTGAATGATCTGGGCCTGCCCGTGCCGCAGCAGCGCATCATCTACAGCGCCGACGAGGCTGTGAGGGCCGCCCATGTGATCGGGGTTCCGGTTGTGGTCAAGCCGCTGGATGCCAATCACGGACGTGGCGTGTCGATCAACCTGACAACAGACGAAGAGATCAGGGCTGCATTCACCGAGGCAGAGGAGCACTCAAAAAGTGCCTCAATTCTGGTGGAGAGTTTCGTCACCGGCTTTGACCACCGGATGCTAGTCGTCAATGACAAGCTGGTCGCGGTGGCCAAGCGCGTGCCCGGCCATGTTATTGGCGATGGAAAGCATACCATTGCCGAGCTAGTGGATATCGTAAACCTCGACCCGCGCCGCGGTATCGGGCACCAAAAGGTGCTGACGATGCTAGAGATCGACAATCAGGCCAAGCGATTGATCGCGGCCGCCGGGCACAGCGTCGACACTGTTCTGCCGGATGGCGAGGTGTTCTACCTACGCTCGACCGCGAACCTGTCTACCGGTGGCACCGCCATCGATCTGACGGACGTTGTCCACCCCGACAACCGAGACATGGCCGAGCGTGCGATTATGGCCGTGGGTCTGGATGTTGGCGGCGTCGACTTTTTGATCGACGATATCACCAAGTCCTACAAGGACATCGGCGGCGCGATTGTCGAAGTGAACGCCGCCCCCGGCTTTCGCATGCATGTCGCCCCCTCGGAGGGTCTGTCGCGTGACGTCGCTGGCACAGTGATCGACATGCTGTTCCCGCTTGGGCAGCAGAGCCGTATTCCTATTGCTGCGATTACCGGAACGAATGGCAAGACCACGACGTCGCGCATGCTGGGCCATATCATGAAGGCCAGCGGCAAGATCGTCGGCATGACATCGACCGACGGCGTCTATGTGGATGGCAAGCTCAGCGTCAAGGGCGACATGACCGGGCCGAAATCTGCGCAGATGGTGCTGCGTGATCCGACGGTGGATTTCGCTGTCATGGAAACCGCCCGTGGCGGGCTGGTGCGCAGCGGCCTTGGCTATCAGCATTCAAATGTCGCAGCCTGCCTGAATGTGTCAGCCGATCACCTCGGTCTTGGCGGCGTCGACACGGTCGAGCAGCTCGCAGTCGTCAAGCGCGTGGTAATCGAGAGCGCGACGGACGTGGTCGTGCTGAATGCAGACGACATAAACTGTCTCAAAATGGCCGATTACGCTGACGTTGGCGCGATCTTTTATGTCACGGTCAATCCCGGTCATTCATTGGTCAAGGAACATATCAAGGCGGGCGGCAAAGCGATCGTGCTGGAGCCGGGCATGAGCGGCGACATGCTGACGATATATGATAACGGGCTCCACATGCCGGTGCTGTGGTCGCATGTGATCCCCGCAACGCTAGAGGGCAAGGCTATGCATAACGTGCAGAACGCCATGTTTGCGGCGGCGATGGCGTATAGCTTTGGCGTCGATCTGGATAACATCCGGCATGGGCTGCGCACGTTCGACACCAGCTATTTTCAGGCGCCGGGTCGCATGAACGTCTTTGACGAGCACCCCTTCAAGGTGATCCTCGACTATGGGCACAATCCGGCGGCGCTAAACGCGATGGCGGACCTTGCCGACCGCCTGGACGTTAAAGGACGCCGTATCGTCGTTCTGTCGATACCAGGCGATCGCCGCGATCAGGACGTCGCGGATGCCGCGCGCACTCTGGCGGGACATTTTGACCACTACATCTGCAAGGCGGACGACAACCGTCGCAAGCGCGGCCACGACGAGATACCTCAGATGTTTAAGGCTGAATTTTTGGCGAACGGCATCAAAGACGATCAGATATCTGTGGTGCCAAATGAAGAAGACGCAGTCGCCGCAAGTCTGGAAATGGCGCAACCCGGCGATCTGGTTATAATTTTCGGCGACGACAGCCCTCGCTGCTGGAAGCAGATCATTTACTTTAACGCACCTGATGAAAGTGAGCAGTCGGCCGCAACCTCGGCCAGCGTGCATACGCCAGCACCGTTTGAGGACATGATTGACGGCGACATGAACATGGTGCGCGACGCGCGCGGCGTACGGCTGGCGCGTGGAAATACCGAGGATAGTGACTGAGCGGGACGACCATATGAATGCGATGGACCGGCTAGAGGCCACCCTTGAGGAGAGGACGCCTCAGCCTACCGGCCTTCGCGCCGATCCTGCGCGCCGCCTGACTGGACCCGGCCTTATTTGGGACAGGCCGGGCGCGGTGGTGGATGTGTATATTATAGGCAGCGCCCGCGAAATGGTGGTCGCCTTATGGGAAAGGCACGCGCGCCGCGTGCTTGATGCGCTTGGCTGGCAGGGTGAGGAGCTGATTTGCCGTCGCTTTGAAGGGGGCGTCAATCTGGCGCTTTCTGCCCCGCCAGATCAGCTTTACTCAGCCGTCCTCGCGGCTCAGGCCGCGTGGCATTTCTGTGTAGCGGAGCTGCTGGATGGCGCATCTTTACCGTTCGATGAACTAATCGAAGAACTCAAGGCGATCATGGCAGATGAGGCCAATCCGCCTCTGGTGGGTTTGATCGCTGCCGCAGCCTCGCATGATGTCGATATCCTGTGGGATGATGACGAAGTTTCGCTCGGTCATGGGACCACCTCACACACATGGCCGGCAGAGGATTTGCCAGCGCCGGAGAACGTCGATTGGACGGCCCTGCGCGATGTGCCCATCGCCCTGATCACCGGCACGAATGGCAAAACGACGACAACCCGCCTTTGTGCTGCGATCATGCGCGCGGCTGGCAAGGTTGCTGGGCTGTCCTCGACGGATACCGTTCAGGTCGGAAGTGACGTTTTGGACCGTGGCGACTTCTCCGGCCCGGGCGGCGCGCGGATGGCCCTGCGAGATCCTAGGGTCGAGGTCGCCATTCTCGAAGTGGCACGCGGCGGTATCCTGCGCCGCGGACTGGCGACCAGCCGTGCCCGCGTGGCCGTTGTCACCAACGTCGCAAAGGATCACTTGGGCGAGTTTGGCGTGATGACACTTGCTGAGCTGGCTCAGGTCAAGTTTACCGTCGCGCGCGCTTTGGCGACCGACGGCGTTCTGGTACTGAACGCCGATGATCCGAATGTGGTGCAAGGGTCAGCGGACGCGCAGCGACCCATCTGGTGGTTCTCGCTCGACGATGGCTCGCCGCACGTCATGCAGGCGCGCGCGCTTGGCCGGCCTTGCGCGTATCTCAGGCGCGGCGCGCTGACCTTTTTCGACGGCAAGGCTGAGGTATGGTCGATCGCGATCAAGGATGTCCCAATTCTGCTGGGGGGCGCGGCCAGGCACAATATCCAGAATGCACTGGCGGCAATATGCGCCTGCGTGGCGCTGGATGTCCCGTTCGCGGCGGTCAGTGCCGGTCTCTCATCTTTCGTCTCTGGCCCCGGCGACAATCCGGGTCGGTTCAACGAATTCGCGGTGAACGGCGCGCGGGTTTTCGTAGATTATGCGCACAACCCCCACTCAATCGCTGCGGTGTGCAGCGCCTTGGCGCAAATCCCGGCAAAGCGACGGTTTCTGATGCTCAGCCAACCGGGAGACCGCTCTGATCAAGATATTGGCGAGGCCGCGACGACCGCATTGCAGTTTGAGCCTGACCTGATGGTGGTCGCGGAAATCGCGGATTATTTGCGCGGCCGCGAATTGAATAAAACGCTAAACCTTCTTGAGGCGTCAGCAATCGCTGGCGGTTTGAACGCCGACCAGATTTTGAGAGCTAGCTCCCCATCCGGCGGGACCAAATTGGTACTTGAGCAGGTACAACCGGGCGATCTGGTCCTTTTGTTGGTCCTCTCTGATCGCGAGCGTGTATTCGAAATGATGCCAGCTTCATAATCTGATCGAAGCACTGACGGTCCCCACACCCAGTGACCAACGCCGCGCGTGCCTGCGAAAGGCAGGCCGCCGCCGGTGACGACCAATCTCGCCGATGCCTAATTGATTGAACGTTATTTCGCGCCCGGTGTCATTTTACCTGCAATCCAAGCTTCCGGATCGCCAACGCGCAGCCCACCGCCGGCGTATTCATCAAGCAGCGCGTGCAAACGAGCTTGCCCAAAAGAGGCGAAATGCCCCGCATGCACCGTGTTGATCGGGAGTTCCCGCAAACGGGCATGCGACTGCGACAGCATCTCAGGTTCGGAGTGATAGAGATCGTCGATGAGCGCGCCGTCATAGATCACGTCCCCACTGAAAAGGATGCCGGACGCCTTCTCGTAAATCGCGATAGAGCCGGGCGAATGTCCGGGTAAGTGGAACACGTGAAATATCCGATCGCCCAGATCAATGATATCTCCGTCGGCCAGCAACCGCGTCAGAGGCGCAGCCTTCACCTTATATGTCTCATGAGAGAAGCCCTCCCACGGCAGCATGGCAAAGGTTTCCGCCCGCACATAACCACTATCGGCCACTGTGTTTGCTGCTGTGGGCGCTGCGATAATCTGCGCCTCGTCGGCATGGCCGCAGCGATCTGAGAACTCATGCATCCCGCCCGCATGATCGAAATGGCTGTGGGTCATGATTGCGGTGATCGGGCGCTCGGACAGTTGCGCGATCTCTTTGATCATGGGGCGCAGGCCCATGCCGGTGTCGATGATCAGATCGCGATCCCGCCCTTTGACATGCCAGATGTTGCAGCGCAGCCAATTAGCTACGTGAATTTCATGGATATGCGTGATGCCATCGTCCATTCGGCGCGTTTTGAACCAATCCTTTGCGATCATACCCGACATCCCGGCGCGCTCC
>JAGXGX010000114.1 GCA_024636515.1 Roseovarius sp. | reverse complement strand
TTGCGGCTGACCTATAGTGCCTGTGGATAAGTGGGCGATAGACCCAACCCCAAGAGGCAGAGACAGAGAAAGGGACACGCCGATGCGCTGCCCGTTTTGCGGAAATATAGAAACACAGGTTAAGGATTCGCGCCCCGCCGAGGAGCATGTATCGATCCGGCGGCGCCGGTTCTGTCCGGGCTGCGGTGGCCGCTTTACCACGTATGAGCGCGTCCAACTGCGCGATCTGGTTGTAGTTAAAACCAATGGACGCCGCGAGGATTTTGACCGGGACAAGCTGGAGCGGTCGATCCGCATCGCTTTGCAAAAGCGTCCGGTAGAGCCTGAGCGCATTGAGCAGATGATCTCGGGCATCGTACGGAGGCTGGAGAGCATGGGCGACACCGACATCCCCTCAAAGACCGTGGGCGAGATCGTGATGGAAAGCCTCGCGCGCATCGACACGGTCGCCTATGTGCGTTTCGCCAGTGTTTACAAAAACTTTCAGGCGGCTGACGATTTTGACAAGTTTGTCAGCGAACTGCGCCCCGAAACCATGACCGGAGCCGAGAAGCCCGAAACGTGACAGAGGCCACCGATACGCGCCACATGCGTGCAGCGCTGGCGCTGGGCCGCCGGGGGCAGGGTAATACTTGGCCCAATCCGGCGGTCGGCTGCGTTATTGTGGCGGGTGATCGGGTGGTCGGGCGCGGCTGGACACAGCCGGGCGGGCGACCTCACGCCGAGGCGCAGGCGCTTGCGCAAGCAGGCGCGGCGGCGCGCGGCGCCACCGCCTATGTCACGCTGGAGCCTTGCGCACATCATGGCCAGACGCCGCCCTGCGCCACCGCTCTGGTGGAGGCACAGATCGCCCGCGTTGTCATTGCCTGCGGCGACCCCGATGGCCGTGTGGCCGGGCGGGGCATCGCGATCATGCAAGCGGCGGGCATCGACGTACAGATCGGTATGATGCAGTCCGAGGGCGCGCAGGATCTGGCTGGCTTTTTCAGCCGGATCACGCAGGGCCGACCGGAGCTGTTGTTGAAGCTCGCCACATCCTTTGACGGGCGAATTGCAACGGCGAGTGGCCAGTCGCGCTGGATCACCGGCGCTGATGCGCGGCGTGCTGTTCATGCGATGCGCGCGCGCCATGATGCGGTGATGATCGGCGCAGGTACGGCGCGCGCCGACGATCCAATGCTGGACGTGCGCGGGATGGGGGACGTGAAACAGCCGGTCCGTGTGGTCGTCTCGCGCGGGCTGGACGTGCCGCTGACGTCGCGCCTTGCGGCGAGCGCTGCGGAAGTGCCCCTATGGCTGATCCATGGCCCAAGCGTTGCGGACGCGACTATCAAAGCATGGCAGGATCTTGGGGCGCGGACGATTGCCTGCCCCGTGGACGCGGGCGGGCTGGATATGGCTGCCGCATTGCAGGCACTAGGTGCCGCTGGCCTGACGCGCGTCTTTTGCGAGGGGGGCGGCGCGTTGGCTGCATCACTCCTGCGTGCCGGGCTCGTCGACCGGCTGGCAGTGTTCACCGCAGGGCTTGCGCTGGGCGGGGACGCGACACCGGGTATCGGCGCGCTTGGCCTCGATATGCTAAGGGCGGCGCCGCGCTTTGCCCTAGACGAAGTGCGCCCGGTGGGCGGCGATGTGCTGTCTCTTTGGCGCCGCGCCTAAGCGAAGCCTCAGCGCATCGAAGATGACGGACTAAAAGTTACAAATCGCGACCGCATCGTCATCTGCAGCGTTTCCCGCTTCTGACACCCTGTCGAGAGGTCCGTTCAGATCGGGGCGAATTGCTTGGTTGCTGCGCTGTATTGCTCGACCCGTCCTTCGCCGATGTCCAGCCAGACACCATGCAGCGTCAGCGTGCCCTTTTCCATTGCCGCCGAGACAAAAGGAAAGCTGCTCAGGTTCTCTAACGACACCAGCACAGCCTCTTTTTCCAGCGCGCGCGTGCGCGCATCGTCGTCCTCGATATGGGCGACGCGGGCATGGCCGGGGCGCAGAATATCCATCCAGCGCCCGACAAAGCTGTTTGGCTCGTCCATGCCTGGTGAGCGGCCTGAGCACATTTCGTCGCAGCCCTTGATGCCACCGCAACTGGAATGGCCCATGATGATTACATGCGCCACGCGCAGCTCGCAGACCGCATATTCCAGCGCCGCCGATGTGCCGTGCTGACCGCCGTCGGTGGTGTAGGGCGGCACAAGATTAGCGATATTGCGGTGGATGAAAAACTCGCCCTGATCGGCGCCAAAGATCGACGTGACATGCACCCGGCTATCGCAGCAGGAAATCAGCATGGCGCGGGGGTGCTGCCCCTCTTGGGCCAGCGTGCGATACCAGCTTTCGTTCTCAGTGTACGAGGTCGCCTTCCAGCCGTGATAACGTTGGACCAGATAGGAGGGCAGGGGGCGCGCGTGCTGCATCTTGGGGCCTTTGCGAGGTGAACTTGGAATGAGAGATAAACTGTATTCGCAGCTAATTCGACATAGAAATAGCGTGACGGAAAACCTTTTAGAGCGGGGCGAAACCTTTTGGGAAAGGTTGGGATGGCAAGTTCGCGAGGACGGATGCGCTGTGGGGCGTTCCGAAACGAAGCGCAGAAAATTCGGGGTGAGCCGTGGAACGAGTAACAATGCTGAAACAGACAGAGGTGGTCCGGCTGAATGCTGGCCGCCTTGAGGAGCTTTACGCGCAACTGGGCGAGGCTGGAGCCGAGGACGTCGTGTGCCGTGCGCTGGAGGAGCTGGCCCTGCGCCTGTCCCATACGGAGCGGTGTCACCGCGAGGGGCAGCTAGCCGACATGCGCAAATCTGCGCGCAGTCTAGTGGCGATTGCCGACCAGATAGGCATGCAATTGCTGGCACGCGTAGCTACCGATGTAACCATTTCGGTTGATAATGAAGATATGGTAGCTGTGACGGCAACGCTTTCGCGCCTGCTGCGGATCGGCGATTCCAGTCTTAGCGAAGTGTGGGACATGCAGGATCTGTCGATTTGATCCCTTGCGGGCGCCCGTAGGGTGGCTAGGCTGGCGCAAACTTGGTGCGTTTGCCGAGCCTGCCCGATCCAGAAAGGTCGCGATCCTATGACGTCCGAACATTCCGCCGCCCGCCTTGTCTTTGCCGATGATATTAGCGATGCGATCCCGCTTCATGTGATCGAGGCGGACGCGCTAGAGGCATGGTGCGAGGATCAATCTGAGCAGACGCGGCGCTGGATCGCGTCGAGCAGCTTCAAGGCGGCGCTAGGGTCTAGCCTGCTGGTGCCGGGGGCGGACGGCGCGCCTGTCATGGCGCTGGCCGGGTACGGCACCGCTGCCGCGCGCATGCGAGGGCGGTTTCATCTGGCCGCCGTCGCCGCCGTGCTGCCCGAGGGGCGCTACCGCCTGACAGGGCTCGAAACCGCGCGGCAGGAGGAAGAGGCGCTGGGTTGGCTGCTGTCGGGCTATGCCTTCGACCGCTATCACGAGGCGCGCGGCGCCAAGGCGCGACTGGTTGCGCCGGACGGCGTAGATGCGAACCGTTTAGAGGTGATCGCGGCCGGCGAGGCTCTGACCCGCGATCTGATAAACACACCCGCCAATGATATGGGGCCGGACGCGCTTGAGGCGGCTTGCGCCGATCTGGCCGCCAAACATGGCGCGGAAATAGACGTGACCCTCGGCGAGGATCTGTTGGAGGCGAATCTGCCGCTGATCCATGCCGTCGGACGCGCCTCGGATCGCGCGCCGCGATTGATCGACATGGCATGGGGCCGCAGTGGGCCGCAGGTCACGCTCGTGGGTAAGGGTGTGTGTTTTGACACCGGGGGCCTGAACCTCAAGCCCGGCTCCAGCATGGGCCTTATGAAAAAGGACATGGGCGGCGCCGCTACGGTGCTGGGCCTTGCGCATATGATCATCGCGCTGAAGCTGCCAGTGCGTTTGCGCGTGCTGATCCCGGCCGTCGAGAACTCTGTCAGTGCCAATGCGATGCGGCCGGGCGACATCCTAACCGCGCGAAGTGGCAAGACGATAGAGATCAACAATACCGACGCCGAGGGGCGCCTCGTGCTGGCCGACGCGCTTACGCTCGGGGCCGAGGGTAAGCCAGATCTGATGGTATCAATGGCGACGCTGACGGGTGCAGCGCGCGTGGCTGTCGGCCCGGACCTTGCCCCGTATTATGCGGATGACGCCTCGCTTGTGACCGCCATTGAGGCAGGCGCAGCGGCAGCAGCGGACCCTGTTTGGCGGATGCCATTTCACGCCCCCTACGAGGCGATGATCGAACCGGGGATCGCCGATCTGGACAACGCACCATCCGGCGGCTTCGCTGGATCGATCACCGCCGCGCTGTTCCTGCGCCGTTTTTCTGACGACGTGCGCTACGCCCATTTTGATATCTATGGCTGGAATCCCGCCGCCGCACCCGCCCGGCCCAAGGGGGGCGTCGGCATGGGCGCTCGCGCGCTCTTGGCTGCATTGCCGGATGCGTTGGGTCTATGAGCGACCCGCGCCTAACGCCCGCTAACGACCGCGTTGCATCGGCTGCGCTGCGCGGGCAGATGCAGCACGCGAACTTTGCCGCAGGTGCCAAGCGGCAGGTGCACATTCCCGTCGCGGACCTATCGCGCGCGCCGGGCGGCGCACGAACGCGCCAATTGCTGATGGGCGCGTCCGTCACCTGTTTTGAAATTCACGAGGGCTGGGCGTTTGTGCATGCCGAAGACGGCTATGTGGGCTATCTGCCGGAAGGTGCAATCTACAAGGCGCCTGAGCCGACCCATTGGGTACACGTCCGCGCCAGCCATGCCTACACCAGCGCTGATCTTAAATCGCCCGAGCGCATGGCGCTGAGCCATTTGTCACGCGTGCAGATCGTATCCCAGACTGGCACGTGGGCCGAAACGCCGCTTGGCTACATCCCGGTTCAGCATCTCAGCCCGCTGCCGATGCGCGGTGCAGATCCCGTAACGGCCGCAGAAATCTACCTCGGTACGCCCTATCTCTGGGGTGGAAATTCGGCGTTCGGTATCGATTGCTCTGGCCTCGTTCAGGCCGGGTGCCGAGCCTGCGGAGTGGCTTGCCCCGGTGATAGCGACTTGCAAGAGGCATCGCTAGGAGATCCGCTGGATAGCTGGGAGGCCGTCCAGCGCGGTGATCTGCTTTTCTGGCGCGGCCACGTGGCGTGGGTGCTGGACGGGGATCACATCTTGCACGCGAACGCCCACACGATGAGCGTCGCGGTCGAAGGGCTGAAGGCAGCAATTGCCCGAATCGACGATGCAGGCGGCGGCCCGGTCACTGCGCGCAAGCGACTTCGCTAGAACGGCAAGACACAAGAGGCCCAAGATCACTTGGTCAAAGGTCAGGTAAAACCTTGCCGGGATTCATGATGCCGTTCGGATCGAGCGCTGCTTTGATCGCACGCATTGCCGTCAGCGCGGCGGGGTTCTTGTACCGCCCCATACTGGCTCGCTTGCTCAGTCCGATCCCATGTTCGGCAGAGAAACTGCCACCGAGGGCCAACGCCGCATCTTCGACCGCGTCCCCGATCTGCTTACACAGCGCCTCGTCCGGGCGGGTGGGGAATACGCCGAGGTGCAGATTGCCATCGCCCAGATGGGCGACAGATACATCGCGCGCGCCGGGGTCAAGGCGGGCGATGATCGCAGCGACATCGTTCAGAAACTGCTGCATCCGGTCGACTGGCACGGCAATATCGCGGTCGGCATATGGCTCGTGCAGAGTAATGACTTCTGCTGCGGCCTCGCGCCTTGCCCACATCTCGCGGCGCTGTGCCTCGTTTTGGGCGACGACGGCGTCCAGTATCGCGCCTTCCTCGAAGAGCGCGCCCAACACCGTCTCTAGATGTGCGGCGATGGGGATCTGGCCATCGTCGCCCGGTACGGCGTCGCGCGGGGCGATCGCGCCGACCTCGACCATGATGTTGACGTCGTATTTGTCGTCGAAAGGCTCGCGGTTCTGCGGCGATAGCTCCAGATAAGTCTCCATATACGCGCGCGGCATGTATTCAAACGCTTGAACCGCGCCGCCCGTTTCCTGTTGCAGACGGTTCAGCAGGTCCAGCGCGTCCGACACCGAACGCACGGCGACCATGGCGGTGGCATTGGCGAGCGGCGCAGGGTGCAGTTTGATCACCGCAGCGGTGATGATGCCAAGCGTTCCTTCGGCCCCGATCAGCAGGTGGCGCAGGTCATAGCCGGAGTTGTCCTTGTGCAGTTGGCGCATCAGATCGACAATATCGCCATTGGGCAACACCGCCTCGATACCCAAACACAGGTCACGCGTGTTCCCATAGCGCAAAACGTTCGATCCGCCCGCATTCGTTGACAGTGCGCCGCCTATCATCGCAGATCCGCGTGCGCCAAAAAATAGCGGAAAAATCAGGCCATGTTCGGCCACCGCATCGTGGATGCTGGCCAAGATCACCCCTGCCTCGACAATGGCGATGCGGCCTGAGGGGCGCACTTCGCGGATCTTGTTCAGCCTCGCGACCGACAGAAGCAGGGCGCCGCCGGCCTCAGTCGCGTCGGTCAGACCGGTATTGCCGGCCTGCGGCACGATGGCGGTACCCGTCTCGTTCGCCAGCTTCACGATCTGCGAGATTTCCTGCGCGGATCCCGGCCGCAGCACGGCCAGCGGTGCGCCGCGCTTGTGGCCCGACCAATCGGCGTCGTACCCTGCCATATCAGCCCCGGTCAGCACGTTGGCCGCGCCGATGATCTCGCGAATTTTATCCAGCATGTCTTAGAATGCCTTGAACGTCAGGGTCGTCTCGGTCCGCTCAATATGCGGAATTTGCAGTAAATTCTCGTTTATGAATTTACCCACATCCTCGGAATCAGGAATGTAGAGTTTCAGCAGCAAATCAAAGGGTCCGGAGGTCGAATAGAGCTCCGAATGGACCTCGCGCAGGGCGATATCCTCGGCAACCTTGTAGGAGGTGCCGGGCTTGCAACGGATATTAATGAAAACGCAGCGCATTGGGGGTATCCTTGTATGTTGAGCCAGTCAGAGGCGTGCGTGGCGCGCCCGCGAGCCGCGCTCAATCGCGGCGGCATGCAGGCGGTCTAGATCCAGCTCATAACGTATTTCCTCCAGCAGGCGCAGCTCGCCGTCGCCCAGAACTCCGTCGGCGGCGGCCACATCGCACGCCAGCGCATAGGCGGTCTCGAATAGACGGTCGGGCAGGCTCTCGCGGATGAGGCCAAATAGCGCGTCCAGACCGTCCTCGTCCGAGAACAGGTCGAACACGGTTTGCGCGATGATATTGATGCGATCTACGTCGTAATTTCCGAACACCGGCAAATTGTTCACCGCGCTCTCAATCTTGACCAGTTCGGCTGTGCTAATTTGCTCGTCCGAGGCTGAAACGGCGATCATCACGGCCACCAGACAATCCTGCGCGCTCAGCGGGTGGGTGCCTGCATCGGCCATAAGTTCGATCCTTTTCAAAACGGGGTCTTTGGGAGCAGATTATTGACCTTGGCGCCCCTCGGCAATAGGAAGCGGCGGACCCATGCGCGCATCCGCGCGCGGGCAATACTTCTGGAGAGCACAATGTCCGATCTGCGCGACGCCGCGATTACCTCGAAAGCCTGGCCATTCGAAGAAGCGCGCCGTTTGGTGAAACGGTACGAAAACGGTGCGCCCGAAAAGGGCCATGTGCTGTTCGAGACGGGCTATGGCCCCTCAGGCCTGCCGCATATCGGCACGTTCGGCGAAGTGCTGCGCACTACTATGATCCGCCGCGCGTTCGAGGTGATAAGCGATATTCCGACACGGATGATCTGCTTTTCCGACGATTTGGACGGGATGCGCAAGATTCCCGGTAATGTGCCCCAGCAGGAAATGTTGGCCGAGCATATGCACAAGCCCCTGACCAGCGTGCCCGACCCCTTTGGCACGCATGAGAGCTTTGGCCATCATAACAATGCGATGCTGCGCCGGTTTCT
>JAGXGX010000113.1 GCA_024636515.1 Roseovarius sp. | reverse complement strand
GGCGTCGCGATGGAGATATCGCCCCAAGCAACAGCATCGGTCACTTTCGTCGCCGCACAGCCGGGCGTCTTCTGGTACTACTGCCAGTGGTTCTGCCACGCGCTGCATATGGAGATGCGCGGCCGGATGTTTGTCGAGCCGAAGGCGAGCTGATGCAAACTGAACCGAAGGCGAGCTGAGCTATGTTGCGTTCCCTGATCCTTGCGGCGTCATTATTGACCGCCCTGCCCCTCTGGGCGGCGGATGTCAGCGTGCTGCCCGGATCAGGGACCCTCGCCAACGCCATCGCCGGGGCAGACCCCGGCGATGTGCTCATCTTAAAATCGGGCCGCTATGAGGGCCCCATTGTCATCGACCGCCCACTAACACTAACCGGCGAAGGCGGCGCGATCATCGACGGGATGGGCAGTGGCACTACCGTCACCATCGACGCTGAGGATGTCACGATCAGAGACCTGACAGTGACCGGATCGGGTACGGACGGAACAGCGCTGGACGCCGGCATCAAGATCCTCAAAAAGGCCGACCGCGCCGTCGTGGAGAATAACCGTGTCTTGGGTAACCTGCACGGTGTCGACGTGCATGGCGGCCGCGACGCACAAGTGCGTGGCAATACCATCGAAGGCACCCGCAACCGGCGCATGAACGATCGTGGCAACGGTATCTACGTGTGGAACTCACCGGGAACGCTGGTCGAGGGTAATTCCGTCCGCTGGGGCCGCGATGGAATTTTCTCCAACACGTCTCGCACCGGAACCTACCGAGGCAACCTGTTTCGCGACCTGCGTTTTGCCGTGCATTACATGTACACAAACGATTCCGAAGTGTCGGGCAACGTGTCGATCGGGAACCACCTTGGATATGCCATCATGTTTTCGAACAAAGTGGTCATGAAAGACAACCTGAGCCTTTCCGACATCAGCCATGGCGTGATGCTGAATTACGCCAACAATGCCGATGTCTCTGGCAATCTGGTGCGCGGCGGGGCTGACCGCTGTACGTTCATCTATAATGCGCACAAGAATCTGATCTATGACAACCGCTTTGAGGGGTGCAATATAGGCATCCATTTCACCGCCGGGTCCGAGCGTAACGTGCTGACCGGAAATGCCTTTATCGGCAATCGAACGCAGGTGAAATATGTCGGCACTCGTGATATTGAATGGAGCTTCGAAGGCCGTGGCAACTATTGGTCGGATCACCCTGGATTTGATCTCGGGGGCGACGGTATCGCCGACAGCGCCTTTCGCCCGAATGATCTGATGGACCATATTCTTTGGTCTCAGCCCGCTGCCGCTTTGTTGACCGGCGCCCCCGCTGTCCAATTAATACGCTGGGCGCAGTCTAGTTTCCCGGCGACGTTGCCGGGCGGCGTGCTTGATAGCGCGCCCTTGATGATCGCACCGGAAATAGCTGTTGCACCTGAATACACCGCCATGGAGGCCGATGCAGTCGCCAGGCGGAATGAAAGTGACCTAGATGACCTCGATGTTAACAATCTCGCAACTCACTAAGGCATTCGGCGGGGTTAAGGCCTTGTCCGACGTCTCGGTCAACGTGGCCGCTGGCGAGCGCGTGGCGCTGCTCGGCCATAATGGCGCAGGGAAATCCACATTGATGAAAATCATTCTGGGCCTGATTACTGCGGATAGTGGCGAGATTTCGGTTTGCGGCGCAACGCCGGGGCACGCCAGCGCGCGCGCCAAGGTGGCCTACCTACCTGAGAACGCGACGTTCCATTCGGCTCTGACCGGATTGGAGCAAATCAGCTATTACATGCGCTTACGCAATCTGAGCCCGTCGGGCGCGATGGATCTGCTGGACCGCGTTGGGCTGTCCTTTGCCGCCAAGCGCCGTATCGGCACCTATTCCAAAGGGATGCGCCAGCGCATCGGGCTTGCCCAAGCGTTGATCGGCCACCCCAGCCTTTTGGTTCTCGATGAACCTACCAGTGGACTCGACCCCGTATCGCGGCGCGATTTCTACGAGCTTCTGGATAGTCTCGCCGCTGATGGTGCGGCGGTCCTCCTGTCCAGCCACGCCTTGACAGAGGTGGAGGCGCGCACCGACCGCCTGATAATCCTGTCTGGCGGCCGGGTGGTTGCCGAAGGGACGTTGAACGAATTGCGGCGTGAGGCGGCCCTGCCTGTCGCGATGAATGTAACCGCGCTCAATGGCTATGATACAGATATTCAGGCGGCGCTGCCGGGCGCAATCCGAGCGGAGGGTATGCTGCATCTGACCTGCGCGCAGGACGAAAAACTGGCGACACTTGCCCGTATTACCGCACTGCAGGGCAAAGTCGCTGATCTCGACGTCATTCCGCCTAGCCTCGAAGACATCTATAGCCATTTTAGCCGGAGGGATGGCCAATGATCGCCCGCATCCTTGCTACAGCCACGACAGAGCTTCATATCGCGCGCCGCAATCGCTGGGTCTTGATTGCAGCACTGTTGATGGTCGTCTTTTCGCTGGTGCTTTCGGCGGCTGGATCTGCCCCCACCGGCGCGCTCGGCGCGGACCGGCTATCTGTGGTTGTCGCCTCCCTGACCTCGCTGTCGGTCTATCTGGTGCCCTTGGTTGCGCTGCTCATGTCATTTGACGCGGTGGCAGGAGAGGTCGAGCGCGGCACCTTGCCACTTTTGCTGACCTATCCAGTCGCGCGCTGGGAAGTTCTGGTCGGCAAGCTATTGGCACACACGGCCATCCTGATGGTCGCGATCGTCGCAGGCTATGGTGCGGCGGCAGCAGTCACCATAGCCGCAGATCCGGCAGCGGCGTCTGGTCTGCGCGCATTATGGCGACTGACGTGGACTTCGGTCTTGCTGGGCGCGACCTTTCTGGGAATTGGTTACGCGCTGTCATCTCTGGCGCGCCGCGTCTCAGGCGCTGCGGGGCTGGCAATCGGGCTGTGGCTGGGCTTGGTGGTGCTTTACGATCTAGGCCTTCTCGCGGCAGTCGTGGCCGACGATGGTGGCACCTTCACCACTAAGGTTTTTCCGATTGCCCTGCTTGCCAACCCTGCAGATGCCTTTCGCCTATTTAACCTGACCGCCGCGCAAGCCACAGCGGCAGTCTCGGGCGTCGGAAGCGCGGCAAATGCCATCCCGCAATGGCAATCGCTGACATCCATCCTGCTATGGCCGCTGGTGGCCCTACTATTGGCCGCTCTCACCTTTCGAAAGGTCGAGCCATGAGACCGCTGCTGCTCGCCCTGATGGCGCTGGTCCTCGCTGCCTGCAAAGAAGAGGCCGCGCAAGACACTACCCCCTTGCCGCTGAGCGAGACGTCCGTTGGGCATTATTGTCAGATGAACCTGCTGGAGCATGACGGCCCCAAAGCGCAGGCGCATTTGGCCGGATTGCCCGGCGCGCCGCTGTTTTTCAGTCAGGTGCGCGATGCCGTCGCCTATATGCGCATGCCAGAGCAGAGCCATGCGATCCTCGCCGTTTGGGTCAACGATATGAGCGCGCCGGGGGCCACGTGGGACACGCCCGGCGCGACCAACTGGATCGCCGCAGAAGATGCAATTTACGTTGTAGACGGGAATGTGGTGGGCGGGATGGGCGCGCCCGAACTTGTGCCATTTTCAGACACCCAAAAGGCCGCCGAATTCGCCGAGGCAAATGGCGGCCAGATCATGCGACTGGCCGAGATCCCGGATAGCGCCGTGCTGACCCCCGTCGAATTGGACGGTGACACGAGCAATTCAGATTTTGAAGATCGTCTGCGCGGGTTGTCGCGCAAAGTCGAGGAGTAGACTTATGACCAATCGTCGCCGTTTCCTTGCAATCAGTGCCGCTGCAATTGCGCTTCCGGGCATGATGCGCGCAAGTCCAGTCTACACTTGGCAAGGCGTCGCCCTTGGCGCACATGCCACCCTGCGTCTGGCACATCCTGACGCCAAGGCGATCAGCGCACGTGTCGCGGCTGAAATCACGCGTCTGGAGGATATTTTCAGCCTCTATCGCGAGGATAGCGCTCTGTCGCGCCTTAATCGCACCGGCAAATTGCAAAATCCGCCGTTCGAATTACTGGAATGCTTGTCACTGGCGGGCGCAGTTCATACCGCAAGTGGCGGTCGGTTTGATCCCACCATCCAGCCGCTCTGGGTCAGCTACGCCGAGGCGTCCTTACGAGGCGCACTCCCAGACGAACGTGCTATTTCGAAAGCACTGGCTTTGACTGGATGGGACGACGTGACGCTGGATGCTTCGGCCATCACGATGCGATCAGGAATGGCGCTAACCCTGAACGGCATAGCCCAAGGATACATCGCCGACCGCGTCGCAGATATGTTAAGCGCCGAAGGGCTGACAGACATTTTAATCGATACCGGCGAATTTCGCGCGCTTGGTACGCACCCAAACGGGAATGCATGGCCCGTCAAGCTTGCGGCGGGCGGTGAGGTGCCGCTCGCCACGAGGGCTCTCGCCACCTCCGCACCTCTTGGCACGACGTTTGATGTTGGCGCTCAGGTAGGCCACATCCTCGATCCGCGCACCGGGTTGCCCGCTGAACTGACCTGGCAAGAGATTTCAATCACCGCAGACTCTGCGGCTCTTGCCGATGCGCTCTCAACTGCCGCCTGTCTATTCACTTCCCGATCGGAAATCGGCGAATTCTTGAAACAGTTCCGAAGCGCCAAACTCGAATCTGCCCTAGCGGCATAACTGCGCAAAAAATATCGGCTGGGACGCCTGAAAAAATGCGACGAGCTTTGTTCGATAGCAAAACCCATACGGACCAACCCGAACACGAGAGAAGCTGTTTGGGCGGTTCAAACCTCACCGGCATGTGGATGATATCGCAGGGACGCTCACTGACGTAGACGTCGCGGGCCGCGCCGGAGAGGCGATACACACACTGATCGATACTGTGGTGGTTGATTGGGATACAGAGGCGCAGGTTCACACACTGGAACTTCGAGGTAAGTTTCTAGAGTTGCTCAATGTTTCGGGCAGTGTCAGAGGCATCCTAAATCGCAACGCAGCGGCACCTTTCTGGGATCGCGCGGCATCGCTCAGCGCGGCGGGAACTCAATAATTTCGCGCTCCGTGACGATCATATCCAGCGGCTGATCTGTCGGCTCCAACGGCAAGTCCTCCGCTTCTTGCGCGGAATAAGCATAACCAATGGCCAGTACGGCGCCGCCCGCGCGCAGCCCTTCCAGAGTACGATCGTAAAACCCACCACCATAGCCCAGCCGCCCGCCAGCGCGATCAAACGCGACCAGCGGCACGATCAAGATCTGCGGCGTAATGAGATCATCGACCTCTGGGACCAGCGCGCCGAACGGCCCCTCTTTCATCGCGCCGCCGGGTGTCCAGCGGGAGAAGGCTAGCGGCTGCGCCTCGCCCTTGATAACTGGCACGCAAACGGGGCCGTGCGCGGCGGCCTCCTCCATCACGGGCAGAGGGTCTATTTCAGTGCGCATCGGCATATAACCGGCCAGAGTCGTGCCGCGATAGCCCGCCAAAACCTCCGACAAATGCCCTACGGATGCGCCAGTGCGCGCGTCATGCGCCGCGGCGCGGCGTATGAACGCAGCCTTACGAGCAGCCGCCTTGATCTGCGCCAGATCGGTCATAGCAAAAACAGCGCGGCGAGGCCGAGGAACGCGAGGAAGCCGACGATATCCGTCACCGTCGTAACAAAAGCACCCGATGCGAGCGCAGGGTCGACGCCGACTTTTTCTAGCAACACAGGTATTCCGGTGCCCGCAAGACCCGCAACAACTAGATTAATTACCATTGCCGTTCCGATAACATAGCCCAGCGCCGGACTGCCGAACCAGATAACGCCGATAATACCCATCACAACCGCAAAGATCAGACCGTTGATCAAGCCCACCGTTACCTCGCGCCGGATCACCCGCCAGACGTTCGATCCGGTTAAGTCGCGCGTGGCGATCGCCCTAACCGAGACTGTGAGGCTTTGCGTGCCTGCATTGCCGCCCATTGATGCGACGATGGGCATCAGGACGGCCAGCGCCACGAACCCGGCGATCGTTGCCTCGAATTGGGCGATCACCAGCGACGCAAGAATGGCTGTGACCAAATTGACCGCCAGCCACGGAAATCGCTGCTTGGTCGTCTCAAAGAAATTGTCGTTCAGCCCGCCCTCGCCGACACCAGCAAGGCGCAAGATGTCTTCTTGGTGCTCGTCGTCTAGCACGGCCATTGCATCGTCGATGGTGATGACGCCGACGAGGCGATCATTCTCGTCCACCACGGGGGCCGAAATCAGGTGATACTGGTTGAACGCATAGGCGACATCCCCCTCATCCTGCGCGACGGGAATCACGTGAAACGTATCCTCCACAAGGCTGGTCAGCATCACCTCGCGGCGCGAAGACATCAGCTTGCCTAGCGTCACGTTTCCGATTGGGTGCAGCTTGGGATCAACGAGCATGATATGATAGAATTGCTCAGGCAACTCAGTCTCGTTGCGCATAAAATCAATGGCTTCTCCGACATTCCAATGCTCCGGCGCCATCACGAATTCGCGCTGCATCAGGCGCCCGGCAGAGTATTCTGGGTAGTTCAAAGACTGGCGCACCGCGATCCGGTCGCTGTCTTCGAGCACCTCTAGAATGGCGTTCTGCTGGTGGTCCTCCAGATCCTCAACCAGATCGACCACGTCGTCGCTGTCGAGCTCACGCACGGCGACGGCCAGAACCTCGGGGCTGAGGTAGTTCAGCACCTCCTCGCGGATCGACTCGTGTAGCTCCGACAGGATGTCGCCGTCGAATTCGTCGCCATAAAGCTCAATGACGCGGCGCCGATCAAATGCGCTGATCTGCTCGAGAAGGTCGGCGATGTCGGCGGGGTGCAACGGCTCCATCTCGCCGATCAGGGCGTCGCGGTCTCCATTGTCGACCGCGTGGATGATGCGCGCGACAGCGTGCCGATCCAGATCGTAGGCGTCCTCGCGCTCATCCTCGACGGGTGCGTCGGGGGTGGTGTCTTTTTGGCTCATCAGTCCCCCAATCGCGTCTGTTGTTGCGGCCCTAGCGCGCAGCAGTAAGCGCACGGCGGACGAAAAACAATGCATGGTCGCGCCACGTCTGGTCGCAAATGGACGTGAATACTAAAAATTTGCACTCCTGCCGCGCACGCCTCGTAAACAGGCAGCAGCGCGCTAAATCGTGACGATATCTAGGAGACCTGACCATGCAAAACACGCCGAAAACCGCCATCCCGGCACGTCATACTGCCCGACATCTAGGCGACGCCGTCACGACCATTGATGCGCAATTTGGCGAAGGATATGTCGCCAACCACCCAGTGCTGGTGGCGGCCATGGTGCAATCTGCAACGATAGAGGCGGCGGTCGCCATGGGCCGCGGCGCGCATGACGAGGCGCTCAGCCTCGCACGCAGCCTGACATCGCAGGTCTGCGAGACTCTGCTGCGTCTCAAGCCCAAATTTTTTGGCGGTTAATAAGCCTAAAGACTCAGCAGCCGGGCCGTCCCAGCACCATCACCCAGATATCGCCGGGCGCGCGGACCAGTGCGAACTCCTGTGCACCATCACTCAGAATGTTGCGGCGGTGCCCGGTCGAGCTCATCCAGCCGTCGATCACTTGGCTCAGGCCACCCTGCCCTTTGGCAATATTTTCGGCGATGAAACAGAACCCGTATCCCGAAGCGCGGGCGCGATCGCCAATGCCAGATCCGTTCGATCCAGTATGGCTGAAAAATTCGTTTGCCTGCATGTCGCTTGCATGAGCGGCTGCCGCCTGCGTTAACCCTGCGCTCGCCGCGAGCGGCGCAAGGCCGTTGCGCGTGCGGATATCGTTTACCTGCGGGCTTGCGGCCGCCGACATATCCTCGACCCCCTGGGCTGCGAGCGGCGCGGCCCAACCGAGGACAAGGCAGATGGCCAAGATGAAGCGCATTAGTGAACCTCCGCAAGATAACATATTCGGGCAAATCCTAACCACTTCGACATATACAGACCAGCGCGGAATCAGCGCGCTGTCAGTCCGCATCACCCAAGATCGCCAACGCCGCCGCGTGCTGCGCAGCACCTGCAGCGGCGACGACCCGCCCACCGTCATGCGCAGGGCCGCCCTGCCAATTGGTCACGATGCCGCCTGCCGCCTCGATTACCGCGATCGGTGCGCAGATGTCGTAGGAGTTGAGGCCCGCCTCGATGACCAAATCAATCTGCCCCATCGCCAGCAGGGCATAGGCATAGCAATCATAGCCATACCGCACCATGCGCGCGCCGCCTGCAACGCGGGCAAAGGCAGCGCCCTCACTGGGCGTGCCAACTGCAGGGAAGGTGGTCATCACCGTCGCCTCGGCCAAGGGACGCGATCCGCGCACGCGCAGGGCCCGCGCGCCCATCGGTCCGGTCAAGTCTGCCCGGCCAAGGCCGCCCTCAAACCGTTCGGCCATGTAAGGCTGATCAATAATGCCGTAAATTGGGCCGGATGCATCTACCGCAGCGATCAGCACACCCCATGTCGGTGTGCCTGCCAAAAAGCCGCGAGTGCCATCTATAGGGTCCAGCACCCATGTCAGGCCGCTCGTGCCCGGTTGCGCCGCGAACTCTTCGCCGACGATCGCATCTGTGGGGCACATACGGTGCAGCACACCGCGCATCACAAGCTCTGCCGCGCGATCGGCGGCTGTCACTGGATCAAAGTCGCTTTCGGTGGCAGCGCCGGGCGAATATTTATTCTCAGTTACCAAGGTATCCAGCCGAAAATATGGCAGGATAGCAAGGCGGGCCGCATCCGCAGCCGCATGGGCGGCGCTTATGATCTGCTCTATCCGGGCGGGGTCGCGCATTGCAGCATCCTTGAACCGCGTAATTGCGGCATGGATAGGCCCGCCCGGGATAGGTCGCAAGCCCCGGTTACTTCAGAGCAGCGACCTTTTATGCGACGTCGCTGAGAACCCGCGCCAGATCGAACAGACGGCGACGCTGATTTTCGGGAATGGCGTAGTAGGAGCGCACCAGATCCAGCGCTTCCTTATCACCCAGCAGATCCGCAGGACCGCCGCGCGCGGCATGCACAGGTGCAGTCGTCACTTCGGCAGTCTCGATACCTTCAAAGAAGAAGGCGACACCAACCTCCATTGCACCGGCGATATCCCAAAGTCGCGACGCGCTGACCCGATTGGCCCCCGTTTCATACTTCTGAATCTGCTGGAATTTGATCCCAACGGCCTCGGCCAACTGCTGCTGCGTCATTCCGGCAAGCCAGCGACGGTGCCGAATACGTTTGCCAACATGTACGTCAACGGGGTGGGGCATATCGAAATCCTTGTTTCACTATCAGGCTTTTAGTCGGCGACCCTGAACCTTTCGGCATAAAATATATGCGCGCGTTCCCGCCGAAAACACAATATTTAATACCGCCAAATGATTAACACCGAAGCCGCATTATACAAGTTTTTTTATACACGAATGGATGATTGATCAGAATTTTATCAATTTTACCGTGTGGTGCGGGAAATTGCACAGCGGCCTTCTGTGGGGTAGATGAGCACCGGGCGGCGACATTGCGCGCTCGCAAATGGGGCTTTTACCGATGACGATTCGCGCTTTTCGGGTCACATCGCATGATGTGCCGCCCTCGATTGAGACGCAGCCACTACCACAGCCCGGCCCCGGCCAGATACGCGTGCGTGTGCGCACCTGCGGTCTCAACTTCGCTGATCTGCTGATGATGTCTGGGCGCTATCAGGATACGCCCGCCCTGCCCTTCACCCTCGGAATGGAGGTATCAGGCGAGGTCGATGCGCTAGGGGACGGCGCCAGCGGCCCCGCGCCCGGCACCCGCGTCGCAGTCTATGGCGGGCATGGCGGGCTGGCCGAGTATGGCTGTTTTGATGCGGCGCGCGCCGTGGTTCTGCCAGACGCGATGACGCATGAGGCCGCGGCCGCGTTTCAGATCGGATACGGCACATCGCACTTGGCGCTGGCACACCGCGCCCAGTTAAAGCCTGGCGAGACGCTGCTCGTGTTGGGTGCAGCAGGCGGTGTGGGTGCGGCGGCGGTCGAGATCGGCCATGCGATGGGCGCGCGCGTCATCGCCTGCGCTAGCGGCGCGGCCAAGCTAGAGGCAGCACACGCCGCCGGGGCAGATCACCTCATTGACACCGATACGGACGATATCCGAGAGGTCTGCAAGGCGTTGGGCGGGGTCGACGTGGTTTATGATCCTGTCGGAGGCGACCAATTCAAGGCCGCATTTCGCGCCTGTCGGCCCGAGGCGCGCATTCTGACCATCGGATTTGCCAGTGGGGACGTGCCGCAAATCCCGGCCAATCACCTCTTGGTCAAGAACCTGACTGTCATGGGCCTCTATTGGGGTGGCTATCTGGCATTTGCACCCGATATCCTGACCGCATCGCTCGCCACCCTGCTGGAGTGGACGGCGGCGGGCCGCATCGCCCCCCGCGCGCATCATACCTATCCTCTAGAGCGCGCGATGGAGGGGCTTGATTTGCTGCGCACCCGGCGCTCAACCGGCAAAATCGTAGTAACGATGCAGTAGCGGCGCACCTGCCCCCCTCAAGATGCGATCGACAACGCCGCCCCGCCAAATCCCTGCCGCACGACGGCTGCCAGCTGCGTCACCAGCTCGCTTCGCGGTGTGGTGGCTCCGTACATGTTGATCTTTTGCACTCCCAAATCCGGCAGACCTGCTGCGGGTGGTATCGCCTCCAGATGATGCGGTGCGGTCCCTTCCAGCTTGCTGGTCACCGCCAGATCGGCACTCACCGTCGCCTCTATTGCACCGTCCGAGTCAGAATCGATGGCGTTTTCCCACGCGATTCCGGCTGCGTCCAGCAGGTGGATTGCATTAGGCCGGAACAGGCAGTTGCGGCAGGTCGCGAACCTGAGGGGGCGCTGCCGGGCCGCTATACCGCCCGGCGCGCCATAAAAACGCAGCGGCGCCTCGGTTAGGGTTTCGCCGCCAGCGGCGCAAGCCGTCTCGGTCGTCAGGATCAGATCAACCTCGCCCTTGGCATGCATCTCCATGAGCAAGCTGGAATAGAGCGATTTCAGATGCACCCGCACGCGCGGAAAGGCGGCATTAAACTGTTTCAACACGCGAGGGATCACCGGGTGAATAATGTCATGCGGCACGCCAAACGTCACCTCGCCTTCCCACACCTGATCGGTCAGGCGCCCAACCACCTCATCGTTCAGTGCGACGAGGCGGCGCGCATAGCCTAGCATCTGTTCGCCCGAGGGCGTCAACGCGATGCGCCGTCCAGTGCGGTTCAACAGACCAAGGCCCAGTACATCCTCTAGCCGCTTGAGCTGCATCGAGACGGCAGATTGCGTCAGGTTCAGCACCACAGCGGCGCGCGTAACGCCGCCCTGATCGGCCACAGCCACAAAGGAACGCAGGGTCGTCATGTCAAGATTTCTCATTCATCAGCATCCTTGATGTATCAAACCATAAACATTCATTTTCAATATCCACCACACTCGGGCACAAATATCAACAGATGAAATACTAAGCACATCACTTATCACTAAAAAGGATGCCTGACATGACCTCGCTTGCACATTGCCACCCCGTGACCGCCAAGCGCACACTGCGTTTAGGCGAGATCATCGCCCTTTCACGCTCGCGCCGGGCATTGGGAAGTTTGGACAAAGCTGCCTTGGATGACATCGGCCTGACGGAGAGCGAAGCGCAGATAGAGGCGCGCCGCCCCTTCTGGGATCTGCCCTGCGCGTGGACCGACAGGCGCGACTGACCAATTCCGCGCTAAACAAGGCGTGGGCCGCCAAAGCGGTCCGCCCTCCTCGCATCGCGCAACCGGTTACGATAACACTTGAAAAGGTTGGCCCGGCCCCCGATATTGAGCGCAAAGGTCTGCTATGAGGCCCAGCTTTATTAACACGGAGGCGAAGATGGCTGAATTTAATACGATCCGGACAGCGGGCGGTACCCGCACAGCCGAGATCGATCAGGGGCTTCGCGCCCATATGAACAAGGTGTACAGCACCATGTCGGTCGGCATGTTGCTTACCTTCCTGACGGCGTGGGCCGTCGGTAATAACGCCTACATGATGGAGACGCTGTTTACCGGCATCACCCGCTATATCGTCATGTTCGCGCCGTTGATCATGGTCTTTGCCTTTGGCGCAGTCATTAATAAGCTGTCGGCAGCCGCCGCACAGCTGTTCTTCTACGCGTTCGCAGCCGTCATGGGCGTGTCGATCAGCTATATTTTCATCGTCTTCACCGATTTCTCGATTGCTCAGGTCTTTCTGACCACAGCCGTCGCCTTCGCCGGTCTGTCCCTCTGGGGTTATACGACCAAGAAAGACATCTCGGGCTGGGGCAGCTTCCTGATTATGGGTGTAATCGGCTTGATCGTTGCGTCCATCATCAACATCTTCCTCGGCTCACCGGCGATCATGTTCGCGATCTCGATCATTGGCGTTCTTATCTTTGCGGGCCTGACAGCATACGACACGCAGTCGATCAAGAATGAGTATCTGGCGCACGCGCACAATGGCGACAGTGAGTGGATGGGCAAGTCGGCGATCATGGGCGCCCTGCGCCTCTACCTCGACTTCATCAACATGTTCATGTTCCTGCTGCAGTTGATGGGCAACCGCGAGTAATCGCGAATCTACCGGAAGCATTGCCAAGGCCGACCTTCGGGTCGGCCTTTTTCGTTTCCGCATCTGCTAAGTGAGCGGCGCCGCCAATTGCTTGGTGCTAGCGCGCACTGCGCCCCTCGGCGATCAGCGCCGCGACATCCAACCGCTCATTAAACATGATAATGTTGCCATCATCGCCCGTCGGCCATTCAACCTGCGGTCGGTCGCGATAAAGCTCCACCCCATTGCCGTCAGGATCGTTCATGTAAACGGCCTCGCTGACTCCATGATCGGCAGCTCCCGTCAAGACGAAGCCCGCTTTCTGAACCCGGTCAATGACCTGGCCCAGCGACGCGCGATCGGGAAAGACGAATGCGACATGATAGAGGCCCGTGTGGCCCTTCGGTGGCGGGGTGCCTCCCTTGCTGTCCCATGTGTTCAGACCAAGGTGGTGATGGTAGTCGTCAAAAGACATGAACGCGGCCTGCTCGCCATACCGCAGGACGACGCGCATCCCGATGACATCACGGTAAAAAGAAACCGCGCGCTCTAGGTCTGCGACCATCAGGTGCGCATGGCCCACGTGGGCTTTGGGGATACCTTCGATTGGTTTGCTCATATGATCTATTCCTATGCATATGTGGCAGACCTGAGAACGCTGCCACCGCGTGGAACCGTCTCAGCCGTCACTTCTGATAGTACCAAACCGTGCGCCATACCAGTTTTGCGAGGCGCCGCACTGCACAGCATATCCCGCTTTGGTGCACACCTGCTCAGCCAATGATACATCACCCCAGAACAGAAAAAAACCGCGCTGAACCAGCGCGGCTTTTTCAATCTCAAAGGAATTGGCAGATCTTACTTGATCTTGCCTTCCTTGTACTCGACATGCTTGCGCACAACGGGATCATACTTTTTGATCGCCATCTTTTCGGTCATCGTGCGAGCGTTCTTCTTGGTCACATAGAAGTGGCCCGTGCCCGCGGTCGAATTCAGGCGGATCTTGATTGTGGTCGGCTTCGCCATTTGTCATCTCCTGCGCCGGGCAGCCGGGCTGCCGGTATATACATTTCCTTGCCTTTTAACGCCGCCGCCCCCCGAGTCAACCGCATTGCGACATTCACGGGGGCGCCGGCCTCGCTTTTTTCTTGGTCCAAATACCTAATTCGCTACACTGGCCCCTCGCGCAATACTCGCAATGGCGCGCACGTGCGAAATTCGTAGCATTTTCCCAAATCAGACCCCGAAAATGCGCGGAGGGCCTATAAGCCGGATTCTGTCCAGAGCAGGCCGAAACCTGCCCTTGGATGACCATTCATCTAAAGACGGTGTTGCCACCGCCCCTTTAGCTGCCAACCCGGACCGCCGGGCCAAGACGTGCCTGCGGGCGGTATCGACCTTGGCCGACCTGCCCCGCGCGCGGTCCCTATTTGGCATTGCTCCCGGTGGGGCTTGCCGTGCCAGTGCTGTTGCCAGCCCCGCGGTGGGCTCTTACCCCACCGTTTCACCCTTACTCTTCTGGGCCGCCGAAACGACCCGCAGAGAGGTTTGTTTTCTGTGGCGCTTTCCCTTGGGTTACCCCAGCCGGGCGTTACCCGGCACCGTTGTCTTGTGGAGTCCGGACTTTCCTCCCGTAGCAGGCTTGCACCTGCCACAAGCGGCCATCCGGCCCTCCGCGCGAGGCTCAGTTAAGCGCCCTGCCCGCCCCGGTCAACGCCAAAGCGTGCAGCGATATCCGCGAGCACGGCCATATCGGCGACCTCTAGCGGCCCGCGCGCCCATGGCCGCCAGCGCAAGCGCATGGCGGCCAGAACATCCGCGTCGGTAAATTCGGCGCCGTACCCCACCTGCCCGGCCAGATCACGAAATGCAGTCAACTCGGCAGTGGGGCCCGCCTCAGGCCAGATCCCCAGCCCGCGTAGCGCCAGACGGCGCCAATCAAAATGCGGGCCGGGATCGTCCTTGCGGTCCGGCGCGATGTCAGAATGGCCGATGATGCGTTCAAGCGGAATATGCCAGCGCGCTATGATGCCGTGCATCAGCCGCTCTAGCATATGCATCTGCGGCTCGGGGAAGGGATGATTGCCGCGATTTGCCAGCTCAATCCCGATCGAGCGGGAGTTGATGTCACGCACTGCACCCCAGATCCCTTGCCCCGCGTGCCACGCGCGCTGCGCCTCGTCCACCAGTTGCCACAGGCGGCCATCCTCGCCGATTACATAATGGCACGATACCTGCGCGGCGGGATCGCATAGACGCGCCACCGCAGCCTCGGCGCTGGACATATTAGTAAAATGAATCAGCAGGATGTCAGGCCGCACGCCGTCGCGGCGGCGCCCACAATTGGGCGATGGGTGCCAGACCACTTCGGGCAGTTCGCTATGTGTCAAACCTTGGCTGGTCACGGGATACGCGGCCCGCGACTAGCCACCTGCTTTGCGGAACGGGCGCGGATCCCACGAGCAGGCAAAGCCGTCGCCATCGGGGTCCAGCCCCAGACGGTCCCGCTCGGGCCCGCCTTTGGATAGAAACTCGATCTGCGCCATGTCAGGCCCGGAATAAGTTGCGCAATTGCGCTCAAATTTCGACTGCTTGTTCAGCCCAGCGCGCCGATACAGTTGCGTGCCCGGTGCGTGCTTGGTGCTGATGGCGTAGGCCACGATATTCGGGCCCTCGCCGCCACTGCGGCTGGGCAGAGCCTGAACCGAGGCAACCTGATACTGCTGGCGCTGCGCCGCAACGCGGGCGGCGTCATCCTCGATCGAGCGGCTTTCGCTGACAGCATCAAAGCTGTTCTCGGCCGAAATTCCGGGGCTGCTGGTGATCAGCGGCGCTGAATTGGCCGATGCGGCCTGAACAGTGGACCTGTCCGAATTGCTCGCCAGATCGCTTGTGCCCAGCGCCGCGCGGGTCTGTGCCGCGATGTCGTCGCTGTCATTGCCGCCCAGAGGCGCAGAGGCCACTGTGCTGGGTGCAGGCAGTGCCGTGCCCGCCAGCTCGGCGTCGCGTCGGGCCTGATATTCGTCATAATTGCCAAAGCCGACGCCAGCACCGCTGTCCGGCGCGCTCTCGGGGATGGAGGTGCCGCACGCGGCCAATCCACCTAAGGCCAATGCCAAAAGGGCTGCACTCTTCATCGGGAATCGCATTTTCACACTCGCTTCGTTTGGCTGATGGAGCGGACTACCACCATTTTTGCGGCTTGGCCACAAATCCGGCGGCGCGCTCCAGTGCATAGGCGCAATTTAGCAGATCGCCCTCCTCCCACGGACGCCCGATCAGTTGCAGCCCCAAGGGCAGCCCCGCAGCGTCCTGTCCCGCCGGCACAGAAATGCCCGGCAGACCAGCAAGGTTGACCGTGACGGTAAAGACGTCGTTCAGATACATCTGCACCGGATCGGCGCTGGTCATTTCGCCTAGGCCAAACGCGGCGCTGGGGGTTGCAGGCGTCAGGATCGCGTCGACGCCCGCCTCGAACACCTGCTCAAAATCGCGCTTGATCAGGGTGCGCACTTTGCGCGCACGGTTGTAATAGGCGTCGTAGAAGCCTGCTGACAAAACATACGTGCCCACCATCACGCGGCGCTGCACCTCGGCGCCAAAGCCTTCGGCGCGGGTTTTCTCGTACATCTCGGTAATGCCGTCCCCCGGCGCCAGCTTGGCCCGGTGGCCGTACCGCACGCCGTCATAGCGTGCGAGGTTGCTGGACGCCTCGGCTGGCGCGATGACATAATAGGCGGGCAGCGCGTATTTGGTATGTGGCAGGGAAATGTCGCGCACTTCAGCGCCCGCATCCTTGAGCATCGCGGTGCCATCCGCCCACAGCTTCTCGATCTCAGGCGGCATTCCGTCCATCCGATACTCTTTCGGGATGCCGATCACCTTGCCACGGATATCGCCCGACAGGGCTGCCTCAAAATCGGGTACGGGGATATCGGCGCTGGTGCTGTCCTTGGCGTCATGGCCGCACATTGCGCCCAGCATGATCGCGGCGTCGCGGACAGTCTTCGTCATCGGCCCTGCCTGATCCAGCGACGAAGCAAAGGCGACGACGCCCCAGCGCGAGCAGCGACCGTATGTTGGCTTGATCCCGGTGATGCCGGTAAACGCGGCGGGCTGGCGGATTGATCCGCCAGTGTCGGTGCCGGTCGCGCCCAGACACAGATCGGCGGCGACGGCGGCGGCGGACCCACCGGACGAGCCACCGGGCGTCAGCGGCGTGTCGCTGCCTGCGCGGCGCCAGGGATTGATGGCATTGCCATAAACGCTTGTCTCGGTGGAGGAGCCCATGGCGAACTCGTCCATGTTCAGCTTGCCCAGCATGACGGCGCCAGCATCCCACAGGTTCTGCGTCACGGTCGATTCGTATTCCGGCACAAACCCCTCAAGGATGCCGCTGGCCGCCTGCCCCGGCACGCCGCGCGTGCAAAACAAGTCCTTGATACCAAGGGGGATTCCACACATCGCAGGCGCATCGCCGCCCTTCAACCGCACATCGGCCGCTGCTGCCATATCGCGCGCAATATCGGACGTGTCATGCACAAACGCGTTCAACGCGCCCGCGCCCTCGATCGCGGTCAGGCAGGCGCCCGTCAGTTCGGCGCTGGTAACATCGCCCTTGCGCAGCGCGTCGCGTGCATCCGCGATGGTCAGCTTGTTAAGATCGGTCATTATTCTACCACCTTCGGCACCGCAAAGAACCCCTCGCGCGCATCCGGCGCGTTCGACAAAATCTTGGCCTGCTGATCGCCGTCCGTCACCGCATCGGCGCGGCGCGGCAGGCGCATTGGGGTGACCGATACCATCGGCTCTACCCCGTCTACGTTCACTTCGCTCAGTTGCTCGATAAAGCCGAGGATGGTGTTGAACTCCTCGGCAAGGGCGGGCAGCGCGTCCTCTTCGACGCGGATGCGGGCCAATTTGGCCACGCGCGCGGCGGTGTTGGTGTCGATGGACATCGGGCGATCCTTCGGATTGGGGCGTTTGATCTGCGTTTAGCGCCCGCCCTGCACCAGTGCAAGTATCGGTGCGGACGCGCTGGCAGCCCGCCCGCGTGAATCCTCCAGCGGGAAGAGCGAAATCGGTGTCTAACCGCGCTTTGACGTGAAAAACGCCGTTAGAACTGCCGCGCATTCATCTGCGCCAATGCCGTCATACACCTCTGGCACATGATGCGACTGACTATGGCTGAAAATCCGCGCACCATGCAGCACGCCCCCCGATTTCGGATCGCTGGCACCGAAATAGACCGCCTTTAGCCGTGCGGCGGCAATGGCGGCGGCGCACATCGCACATGGCTCCAGCGTGACGTATAGCGTGTGGCCTGCCAGCCTTTCGCTGCCAGCGCCCGCACAGGCTGCGCGGATGGCGAGGATCTCGGCATGGGCGGTGGGATCATTCAGCTCGCGTGTGCGATTGCCGGCCTGCGCGGCCACGTTGCCAGATGGATCTAGCAAAACAGCGCCCACTGGTATCTCGCCGCGGAGCGCGGCGGCGCGCGCCTGCGCCAATGCGGCGTCCATGTGGCTGGTGAATTTCATGCAGCCTTTGTTGCCTAGCGATAGACGCTTTCGCAAGGGGCGCGTTTGGGCTATTCCCGCGCCATGAACAAAAAGCCCCCTTCCGCCGACACGCCCGCCTCAGCAAGCACGCCCGCAGGCGAGCGTATCGCCAAGGTCATCGCCCGCGCCGGCATCGCCAGCCGCCGTGAGGCCGAACGCCTGATCGAGACCGGCCATGTCACTGTGAACGGCGCCGTCATCAACCGCGCCGCGCTGAACGTGACGCCGCAGGACCGCGTGACCGTGAAGGGCAAGACGCTAGGCGCGCCCGAACCTGCGCGCCTGTGGCTCTATCACAAACCCTCTGGCCTCGTGACAACCAACAGCGACGAGCAAGGCCGCGTCACCATCTTTGACGAGCTGCCCGATGATCTGCCGCGCGTCATGACGGTCGGGCGGCTGGATATCACCTCCGAGGGGTTGCTCCTTCTGACCAACGATGGCGGGATCAAGCGCAAGCTGGAATTGCCAAGCACCGGCTGGCTGCGCAAATACCGCGTTCGCGTGAATGGCCGCCCGACCGACGCCACCTTTGCGCCCCTGCGCGAAGGTCTGGTTCTGGACGGCGAGCGATTTCAGCCGATGGCAGTGTCACTGGACCGCCAGCAGGGCGCGAACGCGTGGATCACCTGCGCCATCCGCGAGGGCCGCAACCGCGAGGTGCGCCGCGCGATGGAGGCTGTCGGCCTGACCGTCAACCGCCTGATCCGCGTCAGCTATGGCCCCTTTCAGCTGGGCCAGCTCGCGCCCGGCGCCGTCGAGGAAATCCGCCCCCGCGTGCTGCGCGACCAGCTGGGCATGGAGGCCCCCGACGAGGAGGAGGCGCCCAAGCCAAAGCCCCGCCCCCGCCGCAAGGCCCCGTCATCGCTGGCGGGCAAGCCCGGCCCGGCATTTCAGGATGCCCCCAAAGGCGGCAGGCCGGGCGCGCCGCGATCCGGCGCAGGTGGCAAAGCGTATCAAGGCAGCAAGCCTGCCTCGGACAGACCAGGCAAACCCGGCGAAAAGCCAAGCGGTAGATCGGGCGCAAAGCCTGCCTTTAAGGGCAGCAAGCCCGGCCACTCGGCCCAAGGGCCGAAGGGAGCGCCAGCCGATGCACCGGCCGCACGTAGCCGCAAGCCGTCTGGGAAACCTACGCGCAAGCCGTCGGTCCGCCGCCGGGATCGCGACTGAAATTGGAACCATCCGCCGCTTGATCGCTTTGTCTTAGGCAGCGGCGCAGATAAGCGGCCAACCGCCGACGCCATAACCAGAAAAACATTTCAAAGCACCCGGAGCGCCGAATGACCGAACTTCTGACCGCCGAAAATCTCGGCAACCTCATCATGCTAATTTTCCTGCAAGCGGTCCTCGGCTTTGACAATCTGCTCTATATCTCGATCGAATCGCAGCGCGCGCCTGTCGCGCAACAGCGGGCAGTCCGGTTCTGGGGTATCATCATCGCCGTCGCGCTGCGCGTCGCATTGCTGTTCATAATGGTCCACCTGATCGACCTGCTGGCCGAGCCGTTCTTTATTTTTGCATGGGAAGGCGTCATCGAGGGCGCGGTGAACTTCGCCACCTGCGTTTTCATCGTCGGCGGTATTTTCATTATGTACACTGCGGTCAAAGAGATCGGCCACATGCTGACGATCGAGCATCTTGGCGATGAGATCAGCGCCAAGTCGGGCAAATCCGCAACGCAGGTCGTCGTGCTGATCGTCATGATGAACCTCGTCTTTTCATTCGACTCGGTGCTGTCGGCGCTGGCGATCACAGATGTATTTGTCATCCTCGCCTTTGCGATCATCCTTTCGGGTGTGGCGATGCTGGTATTGGCCGACACCGTCACCGAATTTCTCAAGAAAAACCGTATGTACGAGGTTCTGGGCCTCTTTATCCTGCTGATCGTTGGCGTAGTCCTCTTGGGCGAGGCCGGACAGGCGGCGGCGCATGCGATGAACGATGACACGATGGCCCTGCACCTCTTTGGCTACGAGCTGATTCCGATGTCGAAAACGACGTTCTACTTCAGCGTTGCCGTGCTGGTTGCCGTCGAGGTGATCCAATCAGGCTACACCCGCAAGCTGAACGCGCAGCGGCGCACGGCTGCGCGCCGCTAGCATGGCCGCGCCCGCCTGAGCTAACAAATGTCGCGCGCTTCCCTCTGGTAACGGCGCGGTGCATCCCCTACCTTTCCATTGCGCATCTACGGAGCAGACCCACATGGCACGGCTTTTGCTACTGATATGTCTGGTCGTCGCCGTTCTGGCACTACTCGGCGCGGCAGTGACCGCATGGGGCCGAGCCGCCCAAGAGGGGCGAAAAGTGGCGAGCGATCTAACTGCGCGAAGCGGAGGAAACAACGTGGAACGAATTAGCTACGCGGCCCTCTTTTTGCTGATGCTGGGCGTGACCAGCGGCCTCCTCGGGGGGCTTTAGGATTATGGCGCAGCGGTTTGGCGGAAAATACAGCCCGGATGGCAGCGACAGCAGCGCAGCACAGCGCGGGCCGCAGCGGCCCCGCGTCGATCCCGTGGGTGCACGCGCTAACCTGATGTTCGTGCCCGCCGCCGTGGTCCTTTTTGCCTCGCTGGCCAGCGGCGCGGCGGGGCTGGCATTGGGTGCGGGATCGGCCGCCATTCTGGCACTGTCTGCATGGCTGTTGCGCGATGGATTGCGCGCCGAGGCGGCCTACAAAGAGCGCAAGATCGCGCGCCGCCCCGGCATCCCGCGCAAGATTTTCTCATCTGTTCTGGCTGGTGTAGGCATCGCGCTGGCGGCCCTGTCGGGCGACGGCAGCGTGATCGCGGCTGTATTATATGGCGCTGTCACCACCGGCCTGCATGTCGCCGCCTTCGGCGTCGACCCACTGCGCGATAAGGGGATGGAGGGCATCGACACCTTCCAACAAGACCGCGTCGCGCGCACTGTCCGCGAGGCTGAGGCGCTGCTGGCGCAGATGTCGGACGCGATCCTGCGGGCCCGCGATCGCAGACTTGAGGGGCGCGTCGCCAGTTTTCAGACCACCGTCCGCGACATGCTGCGCACGCTAGAGGACGACCCGCGCGACCTGAGCGCCGCGCGCCGCTATACTGGCGTCTATCTGATGGGCGCGCGCGATGCGACGATCCGCTTTGCCGACCTCTATTCGCGCAGTCAGGACGAGGCCGCCCGCGCCGATTATCTGGCACTACTTGACGATCTAGAGGAAAATTTCGCAGCTAAGACGCAAAAGTTGCTACAAAACGATCAGGGTGCGCTTGAGGTCGAAATTAGCGTGCTGCGCGACCGGCTGGAACGCGAAGGCGTCCACCTGCCTAGAACATCCAAATCACAGGAGGACATATAATGCCCGAATCCGTGCGCCAACAGGCCGAAGCCAGCCTTGCCGAAGTCACCGCAGTCAGCCAGCGCATCCTGCCGGAACCGCAGGACGCCAATGCCATCGTGCCGCTAAAGGACGCAGGCAAAAAAGGCGGAGCCGAGATCAAGCGCCGCATGGCCGAGATCGACATGAACGACACTCAGTCCATCGTCTCCTTCGGGTCCGCAGCGCAGGCCGAGTTGCAGGAAATTTCGCAATCCATGCTTGAGGGCGTGCGCAACAAAGATGTTGGCCCCGCAGGCGACAGTCTTCGCGGGATTGTCACCACGATCCGCGGCTTTTCGGTGTCCGAACTGGACGTGCGCCGCGAACGGTCTTGGTGGGAAAAGCTGCTGGGCCGCGCCGCCCCCTTTGCCAAGTTCACCGCCAAGTTCGAGACGGTTCAGGCGCAAATCGACAAAGTCACCGACGATCTGCTGCGCCACGAACACGTGCTGCTGAAGGACATCAAGTCGCTGGATATGCTCTATGACCGCACGCTGACCTTCTATGACGAACTGGCCCTTTATATCGCGGCGGGCGAAGAAAAAATCCGCCTGCTGGATACCGGCGACATCCCTGCCAAGGAGGCAGAGGTCGACAAGGCCCCCGAGGATGATCAGGTAATGAAGGCTCAAGAGCTGCGCGACCTGCGTGCCGCCCGCGACGATCTGGAGCGCCGGGTGCATGACCTCAAGCTAACGCGCCAAGTGACGATGCAATCGCTGCCCTCGATCCGTCTGGTGCAGGAAAACGACAAGAGCCTCGTGACCAAGATTAACTCCACCCTCGTCAATACCGTCCCCCTTTGGGAGACGCAGCTGGCGCAGGCTGTCACCATCCAGCGCAGCGCCGAGGCCGCGGAGGCCGTTCGCGGTGCCAATGACCTGACCAACGAATTGCTGACCTCCAATGCCGCAAATCTGCGCCAGAGCAACAAGGTCATTCGCCAAGAGATGGAGCGCGGCGTCTTTGACATCGAGGCCGTGAAGAAGGCTAACGCAGACCTGATCGGCACCATTCAAGAGAGCCTGCAAATCGCGGATGAGGGCAAGGCCCGCCGCGCCGCTGCCGAAGAGGACCTGAAAAAGATGGAGGCAGAGCTGCGCGATACGCTGGCCTCGGCCAAGGCGCGCAAGACCGGACTGGGCGATACCGTCGCCTCAGCGGCGAAGGGCTAGGCGGCGATGCGGGCGGAAATCCCCAAGGCGCTTTTCAGGGCGCTCTGCGGCGCGGCGAGCCTTGCGGCGCTCACCGCCTGCACCGATATGGCTGCGCCTCCCGCGGCCAAGCCAGAGGCGCGCCCATCTGCACAAAAACCTACGGCCGCAACCGCACAGAAGCCTCCGTCCGAGCGCAGCCAGATCCTTGCTGCGCATTACAGCCGGGTGCAGGCCAGTCTGCTGGCGCAAGGATTGCTGCGTACAGGCGGCGGCGGTGTCGACACGCCCTATACCGACACCGATCTGATGCGCAATTTCGAGGCAATCGCTTTTCACGACGAATATGCGCGTGACCGGGGACTGACGCCTGCCGATGGCCGCTCGGGCGGGCTGCGCAAATGGACTGTACCCGTGCGCATGACCACCGAATTCGGCGCATCGGTTCCTCAGGCGCAGCGCAAGATCGATGAGAAAATGGTCACCGACTACGCCGCACGCCTTGCGCGCGTTACAGGCCATTCGATTACCGCAGACGCAGGGGCTGCCGCAAACTTTCATGTCCTGTTCATGGGCGAAGATGACCGCGACCAAGCCATCAACCGCATCCGCGCGCTAGTGCCTAATATCAGCCCTGCATCGCTGGATCTGTTTCGCACGCTGCCACGCACGATCCACTGCCTCGTGGTCGCGTTTTCCAGTAATAACAACGATTACACCTATCGACGGGCCATTGCCTTCGTGCGGTCCGAGCATCCCGATCTGCTGCGTAAATCCTGCGTTCATGAGGAGCTCGCACAAGGCCTCGGCCTTGCTAATGACAGCCCGCGCGCGCGGCCATCGATCTTTAACGACGACGATGAATTCGCGCTGCTGACCACCCATGACGAAGAACTCCTGCGCCTGCTTTATTCCCCGCGCCTGAAACCGGGGATGAGCTTTGACATTGCCCGCCCAATCCTGACCCAGCTGATCGCCGAACGGCGCGGCGGGAACAGCTAAACCAGCCGCCTCTCGCTTGGCAGCGAGGGGCAAACATGCTTCACTCCGCCTCAACTCAACCCGATGAAGGACTACGCGCCATGGGCATTTTCGACTTTCTGACCGGCGAATTCATCGACGTCATCCACTGGACTGACGACACGCGCGATACAATGGTCTGGCGCTTCCAGCGCGAGGGCCACGAGATCAAATATGGCGCCAAGCTGACTGTACGCGAGGGGCAGGCCGCCGTGTTCGTGCACGAGGGGCAGCTGGCCGATGTGTTCACACCGGGCCTCTACATGCTTGAGACGAATAACATGCCGGTGATGACGACGCTCCAGCACTGGGATCATGGGTTCAAAAGCCCGTTCAAGTCTGAGGTCTATTTCGTCAACACCACGCGCTTTAACAATCTGAAATGGGGCACAAAAAATCCCATCATGTTGCGCGATCCCGAATTTGGCCCGACGCGCATCCGGGCGTTCGGCACCTACACGGTGCGCGTGACCGACCCGGCCCGCTTCTTGCAGGAAATCGTCGGGACTGACGGCGAATTCACAATGGACGAGATCAGCTACCAGATCCGCAACATCATCGTGCAGGAGTTCAGCCGCGCCATCGCCTCATCCGGCATCCCGGTGCTAGACATGGCCGCCAATACCGCCGATCTGGGCAAGCTCGTGGCAGCCGCAATCAGCCAGACAATCGACGCATATGGCCTGACCATCCCCGAGCTTTATATCGAGAATATCTCGCTTCCGCCCGCGGTTGAGAAGGCGTTGGACAAGCGGACCTCGGCAGGCCTTGCCGGTGATCTGGGTGCCTACACGCAATACTCCGCCGCTGAGGCTATGACCGAGGCGGCCAGCAATCCGTCCGGTGGCGGTATGGGTGCTGGCCTTGGCATGGGAATGGGCATGGCGATGGCACAGCAGATGGCAGGGCAATCGGGCCCATGGGGCGCGCGCCCGGCGCAATCGCCCCAGTCTGCATCGCCTCAGTCGCCCCCGCCCCCGCCCACACCTGAACGGGTCTGGCACATCGCCGAGAATGGCGAGACGCGCGGGCCTTACTCGCGCGCCGCGATGGGCCGCATGGCAGGAAACGGCGAATTGGCGCGCAGCGCAATGGTCTGGACGGCCGGCCAGGACGGCTGGCTACCGGCCGAGGACGTGGCCGAGCTGGCACAACTCTTTACCGTGATGCCGCCGCCCCCGCCGCCTGCGTAACACTGCCAGCTTTCACCGTTCCATCAACCCCCAGAGCAAATCGGCCACCTCATGCCCTCGCCCGCCTCCGGCAAAGACGCCGCTGCACAGCACCGCTTCCCTTGCGACACCTGCGGCGCCGACATGCGCTATGCACCGGGTAGTGGTGTGGATGGCGGCCAAGGCGGCGGCGCGCTGATCTGCGACTTTTGCGGTAACCGCGAAGAGATCGCAGGCCCCGGTCCATGGGAAAACACCCTGAACGAGCAAGATTTGGCCGCCGCCCTCGCCGCGCCCGAGGCTAGCGCCGAAACTGAGACGCGCACCCTGCTATCCTGTCCCAATTGCGGCGCCGAGGTCGCCCTGGCTGGTGACAGCCACGCGGGCGAATGCCCGTTTTGCGCAACACCCATGGTCGCAGGCACCGGCGCCGAGCGGCGGATCAAGCCGCGCGGCGTGCTACCCTTTGGCCTAGATGAGAAGACGGCGCATAACGCAATGTCCGATTGGCTGGGCAAGCTGTGGTTCGCGCCCTCAGGCCTCAAGGATTACGCGCGCAAGGGCCGCAAACTGGACGGCATCTATGTGCCGTATTGGACATTTGACGCGGCCACCCGCTCGCAATACCGCGGCGAGCGGGGCACGGTCTATTACGAGACGCGCACAGTGATGCGCGACGGCAAACGGCAGACCATCCGCGTGGCCAAGGTGCGTTGGCGCAGTGTGTCGGGCCGCGTCGCGCGCGCCTTTGACGATGTGCTGGTGCTCGCCTCGCGCGCCCTGCCCAAGCATTATACCGACGGCCTGCCGCCTTGGGATCTGGGCGCGCTGGAGCCATACAACCCCGAGTACCTCGCCGGTTTTGCCGCCGAGGCGTATACCGTGCCGCTCAAAGACGGCTACGTCGAGGCGCGCGCTCATATGGACAGCGTCATCGCGCGCGACGTGAAGTTCGACATTGGCGGCGACCGCCAGCGGATCCACGCGGTCGAGACGCAGGTCGATGACGCCTCGTTCAAGCATATCCTGTTGCCCGTCTGGATGGCCGCCTACAAGTATCGCGGGCACAGCTATCGCTTTGTCGTGAATGGCCGCACCGGGCGCGTGCAGGGCGAGCGTCCGTGGTCGGCATGGAAGATCGCCTTTGCCGTTCTAGTCGGCCTGTTGATCGCCGGTGCCGTTGGCTTTGCCATGGCCGTGCAACAGGGCGCGCTTTGACGCATATGTTGCCCAACACGCCTAATGCGCAGGAACCGGGTCGCGCCGCGCGTCTGCGGCAGAGCATCTAGCCCACATGACATCCCACACCATCACCCCCGCCTCCTCCATCATGCTGATCCTGCTCGCTGCGATTTGGGGCGGCTCATTTGTGTTTGCCGAAGTTGCACTGCGCGAGGTGCCGCCACTGACGATCGCGCTTCACCGCCTGCTATGGGCGCTGCCCATCCTCGCGCTGGTGGTGCGCTTGCGCCGCATCCCGCTGCCGCGCAATCCGCGCATCTGGGGGGCGTATCTGGTAATGGGCGGGCTGAACAACGCACTGCCCTTTTCGCTGATCGTGTGGGGCCAGACCCGCATCGAGGCCGGTCTTGCGTCAATCCTGATTGGGACCACCGCGGTCTTTGGTGCCGTCGCGGCGGGCATCTTGCTGCGGGACGAGCCGCTGACTGCGCCCAAGATCGCGGGCGCAGCGCTCGGACTCGCAGGTGTGGCCATTGTGATGGGCCCTAGCGTCCTGCACGCGTGGGACCCGCGCGATATGGCGCAGCTCGCGATCATTGGCGCTGCATTTTGCTATGCGCTAGCAGGGTGCTGGGCGCGTATTTACCTGTCAGGCCAAACGCTTCAGATGAACGCGTTGGGGATGGTTGCGGGCGGCACCTTAATCATGGTGCCTGTCGTGCTAATGGTCGACGGTGTGCCGCGCGTTGATCTGGCGCCCGGAACATGGGCCGCGCTTTTGGCGCTTGCAGTCCTGTCGACCTCCCTTGCCTATCTTCTCTACTTCGCGATCCTTGCGCGGGTAGGCTCGGCAACTCTAATGCTGGTTACTCTGCTGATCCCGCCGTTCGCCGTTAGCCTTGGCGCTGCCTTTCTGGGCGAGGTGCTAAGCGCGTCAGCGCTGATCGGCTTTGGCGTTATCGCCCTCGGGATCATCGTGACCGACGGTCGCGCGCTGCGGTGGCGGCGTTGAACATAGGGCCGCACCCTCGCGACGCACTAACCAAAAGGAGAGGCCCATGCGCGCCCTGATACAGCGCGTCACTAGCGCATCCGTCACGGTGGAGGGTAGCGTCGTCGGCAGCACAGGGCCCGGCCTGCTGATCCTTGTCTGCGCGATGCAGGGCGACGATGCCGCCAAGGCAGACGCGCTGGCGGCCAAGATCGCCAAGCTGCGCATTTTTACCGACAGCGGGGATAAAATGAACCTCTCGGTTCAGGATATAGGCGGCAGCGCACTGGTCGTTAGCCAGTTTACTCTGGCCGCAGATACGCGCAGCGGCAATCGCCCCGGCTTCTCGGCGGCGGCCCCGCCGGGCGAAGGGCGCGCGCTCTACGAGCATTTCACCCAAAGCCTGCGCAATAGCGGTGTGCCATGCGAAACCGGGCGCTTCGGCGTCTCGATGCAGGTCGCGCTGACAAATGATGGGCCCGTCACCATCTGGATGGACGTGTGAGGGGGCGGTTAATCGCCTGCACGCGCGATTGATGCCAAAATCGTAACAATCAGGGCGAAGTGCGCCTGATTGCCCCCCCAATGATGCAGCCTGATTGACCATTGACCCAAACATGGGATAAATGCGCCCCAAGGGTCCCCACATGTGGAGAACCACAGGGCCGTACGGGCCTGGACCCAATCAGACGTACGGGCCAAGTAGTGTCCGTAAGCCACGGATATACATGACAAAATTTTCTGATCTCAATCTGAGCCCCAAAGTACTCAAGGCCATCGACGAGGCCGGGTACACCACCCCAACACCCATTCAGGCCGGTGCGATTCCCCCCGCGCTTGAGGGTCGTGACGTTTTGGGCATCGCTCAGACCGGCACGGGCAAGACGGCTGGTTTCGTGCTCCCTATGATCACGCTTCTGGCGCGCGGCAGGGCGCGGGCGCGTATGCCGCGATCACTGGTGCTGTGCCCCACGCGCGAATTGGCCGCACAGGTGGCCGAGAATTTCGACACCTATTCCAAGCACGTGAACCTGACCAAAGCGCTGCTGATCGGCGGTGTATCGTTCAAAGAGCAGGACAAGTTGATCGACAAGGGCGTCGACGTCCTGATCGCCACGCCCGGCCGCCTTCTGGACCATTTTGAGCGCGGCAAGCTGCTGCTTACCGGTGTGCAGATCATGGTCGTCGACGAGGCTGACCGCATGCTCGACATGGGCTTCATCCCCGATATTGAGCGGATTTTCAGCCTGACGCCCTTCACGCGCCAGACACTGTTTTTCAGCGCCACGATGGCACCTGAAATCGAGCGCATCACCAATACCTTCCTCAGCAATCCTGCGCGGGTCGAGGTCGCACGGCAAGCCACCGCCAGCGAAACAATCGAGCAAGGCGTCGTTATGTTCAGCGCCACTCGGCGCGGCGGCGAGACCACCGAAAAGCGGAACGTCCTGCGCATGATGATCGACGGCGAGGGCGACAAATGCACCAACGCCATCGTGTTCTGTAATCGCAAGATTGACGTCGACGCAGTCGCCAAGTCGCTGAAAAAGCATGGTTATGACGCCGCGCCTATCCACGGCGATCTGGAGCAGAGCCAGCGCACGCGCACGCTTGACGGCTTCCGTGCGGGCGATCTTCGCATCCTCGTCGCTTCTGATGTGGCCGCGCGCGGCCTAGATGTGCCTGCGGTCAGCCATGTGTTTAACTTTGACGTGCCGTCCCACCCCGAGGATTATGTCCACCGCATCGGCCGCACAGGCCGAGCCGGACGCGACGGCAAGGCAATGATGATCTGCGCGCCAAAGGATGAGAAAAACATGGCCGCCATCGAGGCCCTGATACAGAAAACCATCCCGCGCTTGGCAAATCCACTGGGCGAGCCTACTCAGGCGGCCCCTGCCCCGGTCGAAGCTGACAGCAGCGACAAGCCGACCAAGCCGCGCCGGTCGCGCAGCCGCAGAAAGCCGGATGAGGCGCAGGCTGTCGAAGCACAGAGCGTCGTTGACGCCCCAGCCGTGACCGAGGATGCGCCGCAAGCCGCGCCGGAGCAAGCAGCAGAGCCACAGCAATCTCAGCCACAGCCGCAGCAAGCCACCGCACCGCAGCAGCAAGCCGAGCCGCAGCAATCGCAGCAACAGCCTGAGCAGTCGCAGCGCGCCAACGACAATGCGCCCGCACGCGATGCGCAGCAAGACGCCAAGCAGTCCCGTTCGCGCAGCCGCGGTGGGCGCGGTCGCTCCGGTGGTGGTGGCGGTAGCAATGATCACAACAAGGTCGTCGGCATGGGCGATCATATGCCTAGCTTCATCGCACTCAGCTTTGAGGATCGCCGCCCAGATTAATTCTGGGCGGCCCCTTCCGGCCCAAGCAGACATCCTTAACGCAAAACGCCCCGGCCACTTAAATGGCCGGGGCGTTTTCTTGTCTAATGCCGGGTACCCCGGTCAGGCCCGTCTCAGGTGAGACGGCTGATGATCACCGTCACCTCAGGCTTCTTGCCAATCTCGCCGCTGGCGGACTGGCGTGCGACGCGGCGCAGCTCTTCCTCCAGCTTGTCGTCATCAGCCCGCAAACGCGCTGGAGCGCGGCCCAGAAACTGGCTCAGATCTTCTTCCAGTATATCCAGAAGCGGCGCGCCGGATGTCCCCGTCTCAGCCAAGCCCTTGATTTCACACCAAGGATCACCGAGGCTTTCGTTGTCATCGTCAAGGATAATGTTGACCGTGATGTGCCCGTTCAACGCCATGCGAATACGGTCGCGCACGACACCGTCTAGCGCGCCAACACGGACCGAGCCGTCCAGATAAGTCCGCCCCGTTTCGATGTGTTCGACCACGACAGGCGTCTGGGCCGTCAGGTCAATCATCATGCCATTTACAGCCATCACACCGCGCAACCGCTTGGCTTCGCAGATTTTCACATGCTCGCGCAGGTGGCGATGCTCGCCATGCATCGGCACAACCATCTGAGGCTTGATCAGCTCGTGCATCTTTTCAATATCAGGGCGGTTCGCGTGGCCCGACACGTGATAGCGCCCGGCCTCGTCGTCGACGATATCGACGCCTTTTTCCGAAAACTGGTTCATGATACGAATAACGCCGCGCTCATTGCCGGGAATCGTCTTGGACGAGAAGAGGAACGTGTCCCCCTCCTTCATCTTGATCCCCTGATACTTGCCGTTGGCCAGTTGCGCCGAAGCGGCCCGCCGCTCGCCTTGCGATCCGGTGACAATCAGCATCACGCTCTCACGCGGCAGGGTCTTGGCCTCCTCGGGGGTGATAGTGGCTGGGAATTTCTTTAGAACACCCGTCTCGATCGACGCCTCGACCATACGGCGCATGGCGCGGCCCATCAGGCACACACTGCGACCGGCCCGCTGACCTGCCTCGGCCAGCGTTTTGACGCGCGCCACGTTGCTGGCGAATGTCGTCGCGGCGATCATGCCTTTAGCCGAAGCTACCAGCTTCTCGATCTCTGGGCCGACTGTTGCCTCGGACCGTCCCTCATTCGTGCTGAAAACGTTGGTTGAATCGCACATTAGCGCCAGAACGCCGTCCTTGCCAATCTCCTCGAACATCGCGTGGTCAAATGGCTCGCCAACGCCCGGATCGGTGTCGATCTTGAAATCGCCAGTATGCACGATACGGCCTTTGGGTGTGTCGATCACAAGGCCCGAGCTTTCGGGGATTGAGTGCGAGATCGGCACGAAACCTACCTTGAACGGGCCTGCATCCGTTTTCTTGGGCCAAGGCGAGACGACCTTGACTGCCTTTTCGGGGTGGCCGTGCTCGGACAGTTTCCGCCGCGCGATATTGGCGGTGAAGGCGCGGGCATAGATGGGCGCGTCCAACTGCGAATAGTAATGCGCGACGGCGCCGACATGATCCTCATGCGCGTGAGTGACGAAAATCGCCTCCAGATCTTTCTTGCGCTTAATCAGCCAGGTCATATCCGGCAGGATCAGATCCACACCGGGGCTGGTGTCCATATCGGGGAAAGTGACGCCCAGATCGACCAGGATCAGCTTTTCCTTGCCGGGTTTGCCATAGCCATAGACGTAGGCATTCATACCAATTTCGCCCGCCCCTCCGAGGGGCAGGTAGATTACTCGTTCGTTGCTCATTCGGCGTTAGCCTTTCTTGTTGTAGTCATGAATCACGGTCAGGCCGTGCATTGTCAGATCATCTTCAATTTCATCGAAAAGGTCGGCCCCCTGGGCGAAGAGCGGTGCTAGTCCGCCGGTGCCGATCACTTTCATCGGGCGCGCGTATTCGGCCCGGATTTTATCACATAGGCCGCTTACCAGCCCGATGTACCCCCAATAGACGCCCGACTGCATGCAGTCGACCGTATTTGTCCCGATAACGCGCGGGGGCGTGGTCACATCCACGTGCGGCAACGCGGCAGCCGCCATATGTAGCGCCTCAAGGCTGAGGTTCACCCCCGGCGCGATCACACCGCCGACATAAGCACCGTCAGTCGCCACGACGTCGAATGTCGTGGCCGTGCCGAAATCGACCACGATCAGATCGCCGCCATGGCGCGCATGGGCGCCCGCGGTATTAACCAGCCGGTCGGACCCCACCAGCGTGCCCGGATCGACGCGCGGCGGCACGGGGAGCGCGCATTCAGGCTTGCCCACGACCAGCGGCCTGCAGCCAAAGAAGCGGTCGGCAAAGACGCGCAGATTGAACACGACACGCGGCACCGTGGACGAAATAATGACATCGGTTATGTCGACGTCGATCCCGTAATGCGTGACCAACGTGTGATACCAAGTGAAATACGCATCCGCCGTGCGCGCGTGATGCGTCGACGTGCGCAGCGTGCAGAGAAATTGTGACCCGTCCCAGATGGAAAAGACAGTGTTCGTGTTCCCGCAATCAATCGCCAGCAGCATCAACCCGCCTCACCTTTGAAAAATACGTCAGCCGCCGAGATCCTGCGCCGACCGTCAGGCGTAATTAGAACCAAATTACCGTTTTCGTCCACGTCGTCGAACCGGCCCATAATCTCTTCTCGCATCGTGCGCGCGGTTACGTCCCGCCCCAGCCGCGCCGCGCGCTTTAGCCATTCGGCACGGATCGGCGCAAATCCTGCATCGACAAACATCGCCTCGCGTATGGCGTACGCATGCGCAAGATGGTTCAGTAGCGCCTCCGGTGCGACCTGCACCCCTGCCCCTTCGCGCAGCGATATCGGCGTGATCGCGGTCTCGCCCCGATCCGGTGCCTCGCTCAAGTTGACGCCAAAGCCGATCACAAGGTGATCCATGCGCGGGCCGGCGCCCGCGCCTTCCAGCAAAATGCCAGCCAGCTTACCACCGCTCAGCAGCACATCGTTCGGCCATTTCAGCGCCAGATCCGCACCCGGCGCCAAAGCGCTTAGCGCATCATAAAGCGCCAGCGCCGCCACGAACGATCGCAGCGCCGCCTGTCCAGGCGCCTCCACGGGTTTCAGCACCAACGAGGTCGCAAAATTTCCAGCAGGATCGCTCCAAGGTCGGCCACGCCGCCCGCGCCCGGCGACCTGCCGCGCGGCGAAAATCCATGTCGGTGCTGCTAGACCGGAGGCCAGCCGCAACCCTTCGGCATTGGTGCTATCGACCTCCGCCAGCACGCGTCGCCCGTATCCTTCTGGCCAGTTCAGATCAGTCATCGCGGCACAACCGCGACCGCCTGAGGCACGCAGCACAAAGACCTGCCGAAAACGAAAGCGACGCGCCATGGCGCGCCGCAGTCTCGTTGCATATGGCCGCCGCTGCCGATCAGTTGACCAGCGTTGCTGCCGCTGCCTGCGCCGCCCCTTCGATACCAAAGAGGTTGATCCCCGGCAGCCAAGCCAGCCCAATGATCGCGGCAGTAACCATCAAAAAACTCCACAGCACGGGCGATGCGGGTGGGTCCAGCGTCTCGCCCTCCTCGCCGAAATACATGTAGAAAACGATGCGCAGGTAATAGAAAGCGCCGATCACCGATCCGACGACACCCAAAACAGCCAGCCAAACGAGGCCGCCTTCATAGGCCGCGCGCAGCACGTAGAACTTACCGAAAAAGCCGACCAGTGGTGGCACGCCCGCCAGCGAGAAGAGCAGCACCAGCATCGCCAGCGCCCGGCCCGGATGCGCGCGCGAATACAGGTTCAGGCTGCGGATATCCGTAATCGGCAACCCGTTCTTTTGCATCGACAGAATGAAGGCGAAGGTGCCGACGTTCATGGTCACGTAGATCGCCATGTAGATCAGCATCGCCTGCACGCCAAATGCCGTACCAGCCGCGAGGCCCATCAGGGCAAATCCCATATGCGCAATGGATGAGTAGGCCATCAGCCGCTTGATATCTGTCTGCCCGATCGCGGCAAAGCTACCCCAGAAGATGGACAGAACGCTCATCACGGCGATGATCTGCTGCCAGTCGGCAACGATACCGCCGAACGCGTCATAGGCGACCCGTGCGAACAGGGCCATTGCCGCGACCTTGGGCGCGGTGGCGAAAAATGCGGTCACCGGCGTCGGCGCGCCTTCATAGACGTCGGGCGTCCACATGTGGAACGGCACCGCCGACACCTTGAACGCAAGACCCGACATTACAAAGACGAGGCCGAACAGCAGACCAAGCGGCGCGCGCCCTTCCGCTACATTGATGATACCCGCAAAGCCGGTCGTGCCCGCATAGCCATAAATCAGCGATGCGCCATACAGCAACAGGCCTGAGCTGAGCGCGCCCAATACGAAGTATTTGAGGCCCGCCTCGGTCGATTTTGCGCTATCGCGGCGCAGGGAAGCGACCACATAGAGCGCGAGCGATTGCAGCTCAAGCCCCATATAGAGCGACATCAGATCGCCGGCGCTGACCATCATCATCATGCCCACGGCACACAGCGCGATCAGGATCGGATACTCGAACCGCAGCAGCCCGCGCCGGGCCATGTAGTCCTGCCCCATCACCAACACTGCGGCGGCGCTGACAAGAATCATAATCTTGGCAAAGCGGGAAAAGCCATCGTCGATAAACATGCCCGAAAACGCCACCCGCGTGCCTGAACCGGTGGTCCCAATCCAGAACGCCATCGCGACGAACAGCACTGCGGTCAGCCAGATGAGCATTCCGGCGGCCTTGTCCTTGACCGAGTAGACCGCGCCCAGAAGGGCCAGCATCGCATAAACTGCGATGACGATCTCGGGCAGGATAATATTCAGATCAGCCTGGATCATCGGAGGCTCCTCAATGCGCGGTTTCGGCGGTCTGAACAGTGGCAGCGCCACCATCCGCGCGCGCGGTGTCATATTGCGATATCAGCGCCTCGGTCGAGGGGCCGATGATGTCCGTCACCAGCGACGGATAGACGCCCAGCAGCAGCGTCATCGCCACCAGCGGGGCAAAAATCGCACGCTCGCGACCGGTCATGTCACTGATGGATTTCAGGCTTTCCTTGATCAGATCGCCCAGCACCACGCGGCGATAGAGCCACAGCGCATAGGATGCCGACAGGATCACGCCAGATGCGGCAACGGCAGCAACCCAGGTGTTAACCTTGAATACGCCAACCAGCGTCAGGAATTCGCCGACAAAGCCGGACGTGCCCGGTAGGCCGACATTGGCCATGGTAAAAAAGAGGAAGATCAGCGCGTAGGCCGGCATCCGGTTTACGAGGCCACCATAAGCATCAATATCGCGCGTGTGCATCCGGTCATATATGACGCCCACACAAAGGAAGAGAGCGCCCGAGATAAAGCCGTGGCTAATCATCTGGAATATCGCGCCGTCGATACCCTGCTGGTTCGCGGCAAAGATGCCCATCGTGACATAACCCATATGCGCGACGGAGGAATAAGCGATCAGCTTCTTCATATCCGACTGGGCGAGTGCAACCAGTGAGGTGTAGACGATCGCAATCGCCGACAACCACAGCACTAGCGGCGTCATCACGTCAGAGCCGACCGGGAACATCGGCAAGCTGAACCGTAGAAATCCGTAGCCACCCATTTTCAGCAAGATCGCGGCAAGAACCACCGATCCCGCTGTCGGTGCCTGAACGTGCGCGTCCGGCAACCATGTATGAACCGGCCACATCGGCATTTTCACTGCGAAGCTAGCAAAGAACGCCAGGAACAGCAGCGTCTGCATGCCGCCCACGACTGAAATCCCCATGACGTTGAAGGTATCGCTGTCAAACACATGGCGCATTAGCGACGGAATATCCGTCGTGCCCGCGTCCGAGAACATAGCGACCATTGCGACCAGCATCAGGACCGATCCGAGGAAGGTATAGAGGAAGAATTTGAACGATGCGTAAATGCGCGCCTTGCCGCCCCAGATGCCGATAATGAGGAACATCGGGATCAGGCCGGCCTCAAAGAACACGTAGAACAGCACCAAATCCAGCGCCATAAACACGCCCAGCATCAGCGTCTCGAGGATCAGGAACGCGATCATGTATTCCTTGACGCGGGTCTTGATGCCCCAGGATGCTGCAATGGTCAGCGGCATCATAAACGTCGTCAGCAGGACAAACAGGACGCTGATCCCGTCGACGCCCATCTTGTATTGCAGGCCCAGCAGCCATTCGCGCTCTTCCACAAACTGGAAACCGGTATTGCTGGGATCAAAATCAAACAGGATGAACAGCGAGACGAGGAACGTCACAACCGTCGCGACCAGCGCCACCCATTTGGCGTTACGCTGCGCCGCCTCATCCTCGCCCCGCAGGAAAATGGCGAGGATCGCCGCCGCTATGAGGGGGATGAACGTCGTGATCGATAGAACGTTTTCCATCAGTTTGCCCCTCCGGTGAACGTCATCCATGTAACGAGGATCGCGATCCCGATCACCATGGCGAAGGCATAGGTAAAGATATAGCCGGACTGCGCGCGCCCCGCGAGGCGGGTAAAGAAGGGCACGATACCCATCGCCACGCCGTTGATCGCGCCGTCGATAATGCTGCCATCGCCCCGCGTCCACAGAAACGCCCCAAGGCGTTTGGCGGCGCGGACGAACAGCACGTCGTAGATCTCGTCGAAACACCACTTGTTCAGCAGGAAGTTATAAAGCGGTCGCTGCGCTTCCATGAACTTGCGCGGGGTTGCCGGGCTCCAGACATAGAACCAAAGCGCGATCAGCAGGCCCAGCACCATTGCGACGAACGGGCTAACCTTGACCCAGACGGGCGCGTGGTGTGCGTCGTCGATCACAGTGTTATCCGCGCCCATGTAAATCGCGCCCGTCGGCGCCATGCCCGGCACAGCCTCTGCATGGGCCTCGCCTGTATCCGCGACTTCTTCGCCGGCTGCGATGTCGGTAGTCACAGCGTCTGCCGCAGCGGCCACATCGCCCTCGGCCAGCTCCGCGCCAGCCGCAACTCCGCCCTCGCCATGGCCGTCATCACCCTGCGCCGCCTCGCTGGCCTCAGCCTGATGCGCTGCAATACCAAAGAAACGGTTAACCTGATCGTGATCGCCAAAGAAGCTGCCATACCAGACCATCCCAGCCAAAACCGATCCGATGCTGAGCACGCCCAGCGGGATCAACATCACTTTGGGCGACTCGTGCGCGTTCTGGTGGGTCTGCTTGTCACCGCGCGCGGTGCCAAAGAAGGTCAAGAACATCAGGCGCCAGCTGTAGAAACTGGTCAGCGCCGCCGCAATCACCAGCATCCAGAAGGCGTAGCCACCAGCGGTTCCGGCCCACGCGCTCTCGATCACGGCGTCCTTCGACAGGAAACCGGCAAAGCCGATATGCGTCAGCGGGATGCCGACGCCAGTGATGGCCAGCGTGCCGATCATCATCGCCCAGAATGTATAGGGCAGCTTGTGACGCAGGCCGCCGTAATTACGCATGTCCTGCTCGTGATGCATCCCGTGGATGACCGAACCCGCCCCAAGGAACAGCATCGCCTTGAAGAAGGCATGCGTCAGCAGGTGGAACATCGCCACCGAATAGGCACCGACGCCAGCCGCGACGAACATATAGCCCAGCTGCGACATGGTCGAATAGGCGATGACGCGCTTGATGTCGTTCTGTACGAGGCCGATTGTGGCCGCGACGAACGCGGTCGTCGCGCCGATAAATGTGACAAAGATCAGCGCCTCGGGCGCGTATTCCATAATGGGTGACATGCGGCAGACGAGAAAGACGCCGGCGGTGACCATGGTTGCCGCGTGGATCAAGGCCGACACCGGGGTCGGACCCTCCATCGCGTCGGGCAGCCATGTGTGCAGGCCCAGCTGCGCCGATTTACCCATCGCGCCGATGAATAGTAGGAAGGCAATCAGGTTTGCAGCGTTCCAATCCGTCCACAGGAAGCGCACGGACGTCTCGGCCAGCTGCGGACCGGCGGCAAAGACATCGGCAAAATTGATGGAATCCGTCAGCAGGAAGATCGCGAGGATGCCCAAAAGGAAGCCGAAATCACCAATTCGGTTGACCACGAACGCCTTGATCGCCGCCGCATTGGCCGATGGTTTGCGGTAGTAAAACCCGATCAGCAGGTATGACGCGAGGCCGACCCCCTCCCAGCCGAAGAACATCTGCAGCAGGTTATCGGCTGTGACCAGCATCAACATCGCGAAGGTAAAAAGCGACAGATACGCAAAGAAGCGCGGGCGATAGCTCTCGCCCTCTTTGAAGTTGTGATCGTGGGCCATGTAACCCACCGAATAAAGGTGAACCAACGCCGATACTGTGGTGATCACGATCAGCATGATCGCGGTCAGACGGTCAAGACGGATAGACCATGATGTATCCAGCAGACCTGACTGAACCCAGTCCATGATGTGGATCTGCTGCATCGTGCCATCATGGCCGATGAACACGACCCAGCTAAGCAAGCACGCGAGGAATAGCAGCAAAGTGGAGACCCACTGCGCGCCCGTGTCGCCAATGATGCGCCAGCCAAAGCCCGAGATGATGGCGCCGATGAGCGGCGCGAAAAGGATGATCTTTTCCATGATGTCAGCCCTTCATCACGTTGACGTCTTCGACCGCGATAGTCCCGCGGTTGCGGAAAAAGCAGACGAGGATCGCAAGGCCGATTGCAGCCTCGGCGGCGGCGACGGTCAGGACCAAGAGGGTAAACACCTGCCCGGCTAGATCGTTTGAAAAGCTGGAGAATGCGACAAGATTGATATTCACTGCCAGCAACATCAACTCAATCGACATGAGCAGAATGATCACGTTCTTACGGTTCAGGAAAAGCCCGAAGATGCCAATGACAAACAGCGTCGCCGCCACCGTCAGGTAATGTTCAATTCCGATCATGTCTGTCCCTCAGTCTTTTCTGTCTCGCGCCTTGTTCCGGCGTCTTGGCGGGCGTCTTAGCCGATCAGCGTATAGCCGCCCAAGAGGACGACCAAAACGACGATCAGCACCACGATTGTATTTCTGGACATTAGTTTCATTCCTCGGCTCATCGCGGCACGTTTTGCGCCGCATATTATAGTTGGTAGGCGGGCCTTACAGGCCCTGCCCTGGCTTGACGTCTTTTAGTTCCATTGCCTTGGCCGGATCACGCCACATCTGGTGCAGCACGTTCTGGCGCTTGATATCCGTGCGATGGCGCAATGTCAGGACAATGGCGCCGATCATCGCGACCAGCAGGATCAGACCCGCCAGCTGGAACAGCAGGAAGTATTTGTCATAGAGCAGCAGGCCCAGCGCAGCTGTGTTTTGTACATCCACAGGCGTGGGCGCGACGGCGGCGGCCTCCGCACCGGGACTGACCTCCCACGCGCCAAAAGCGATACCGAACTGCATCAAGAGGATCACGGCGATCAGCAGCGCGAGGGGCATATACCTTGCCATCTCGGCCTTAAGCTCGGCGAAATCGACGTCCAGCATCATCACCACAAAGAGGAAGAGGACTGCGACCGCACCGACATAAACGATGACCAGCAGCATGGCGACGAATTCAGCACCCAGCAGGACAAAGAGGCCAGCCGCACTAATGAATGACAGGATCAGCCACAGCACCGAATGTACCGGATTGCGGCTGATAACGGTGAAAAGGCCGCCAACCAGAGCCGATATCGCAAACATATAGAACGCAAACGCCATCGCGGTCATGTGTCATTTCCTTCTTCGGTTTCCCCGTCCATCACGTCGCGCGCAAGCTCCATCGCGCGGGTGCTGGCCGGCGCGCCGGCGAACATCGACATGGTGGCAATCGTCTCGGCCACTTCGGCATCGGTCGCGCCTGCCTCGCGGGCGTGGCGCACGGTCATGCGCACTGCCGTGTCGGCCTGCGCGCCCTGCATCGTCAGTCCCGCCAGCGTCAGCAAGAGCCGCGTCTTGGCATCAAGCCCATCCGGGTTCAAGCCCTTGCCGAACGTCATCTCCATCAGATCCTTTGGCATCGTCTGCCACATCGCCTCAAACGCCTTGGGCGAAAACGCATCCATGCCGGGGGCCATGGATTTTGCCATGTCCTGCATCTGTTTCATCATGTGCTCAAAGGGGTTCGAAGATTTGGTCATCTGTAGGGTGCGTCCAGCTCTAGGTTGCGCGCGATCTCGGCTTCCCAGCGGTCGCCATTATCCAGCAGCTTGTCCTTATCATAGAACAACTCTTCGCGCGTCTCAGTGGAAAACTCAAAGTTCGGCCCCTCAACGATGGCGTCAACCGGGCACGCCTCCTGGCAGAAGCCGCAATAGATGCATTTCGTCATGTCGATGTCATAGCGCGTGGTGCGGCGGCTGCCGTCGTCCCGCGGCTCGGCATCGATGGTGATCGCCTGCGCGGGGCAAATCGCCTCGCACAGCTTGCACGCAATGCAGCGCTCTTCCCCGTTGGGGTAGCGGCGCAGCGCATGTTCGCCCCGGAAACGGGGGGACAGGTAGCCTTTTTCGTGCGGGTAGTTCAGCGTCACCTTGGGCGCAAAGAAGTACTTGAGGCCCAGCCCCAGTCCCTTCCACACATCGCTCAATAGGAAGTAGCCAACCGCCCGTCCATAATCGATATTCGCCATTGCGTCAGCTCCTTGCATCCGTGGTTGCGCGTGACTCGCCGCTTAGCCGGGTCATACCTGCATTGGCGGCACCATTCCAGCGGCTGTTCGCACGCATCCGCTTAGCCCCCCATCGCGTAACGCGCCCAGAAAGCGCCCAGCACTTCGAACTTGGCGAGGAAGGAGATGATGACGACCCAAGCGAGGCTGAGCGGCAAAAACACCTTCCAACCAATGCGCATCAGTTGGTCATAGCGGTAGCGCGGCGTGATCGCCTTGACCATTGCGAAGAGGAAGAAGAAGAACGCCATCTTGCCGATCATCCACAGCACACCGTCCGGCAGGCCCGGGATGGGCGACAGCCAGCCGCCAAAGAACAGCAGCGATGTCAGCGCACACATCAGGAAAATCGCGATGTATTCGCCCGCCATAAACAGCAAGAAGGGCGTGGCCGAGTATTCTACCTGATAGCCTGCGACCAGTTCGGATTCGGCCTCAGGCAGGTCGAACGGCGGGCGGTTCGTTTCGGCCAGCGCCGAGATGAAAAACAGGAACACCATGGGTAGGTGCGGCAGCCAATACCAGCCGAAGAACCCGTATTTGGTATCTTGCGCGCCGACAATATCGCCAAAGTTCAGGCTACCGGTCGAGATGATGATGCCAATAATAATAAGGCCTAGCGACACCTCATAAGAAATCATCTGCGCCGCAGAGCGCAGCGAGCCGAGGAATGGATATTTGGAGTTTGATGCCCAGCCGCCCATGATGACGCCGTAGACCTCGAGCGACGAGACGGCAAAGACATAGAGGACCGCCACGTTGATGTCTGACAGCACCCAGCCGTCTGCCATCGGGATCACCGCCCACGCGATGACGGCCAGAACGAAGCTGACGATGGGCGCCATGATGAACACGGTCTTATCCGCGCCGGCCGGGATAACCACCTCTTTGACCACGTATTTCAGCGCATCTGCCACCGATTGCAGCAGGCCAAACACGCCCACCACGTTCGGGCCACGCCGCATCTGGACCGCGGCCCAGATTTTCCGGTCGCCATAGACGAGGAACAAAAGGCTAATCATAACAAAGCCCAGCATCGCCAGACATTGTGCGAAAATCAGCAGGATCGCCCCGAACGGGGTGGTAAAGAATTCAGCCATCAGGTCCTCATACCATCGGTATTCCGTTTTCCGCACAGTCGGCGGCGACGACTTCGGCGTCGATTGTCTTTAGCCCGCGCGGCAATGCAGGCGAGATCGTATAAACCGCATCGGCGCGCCAGATGCCACCCTCATCCGCGATATTCGTGCGTACATGGCGCGCGAATCCGTATCCCCGGATCAGGGCATACTGCGCGGCAGCACATTCTGCGTAGCGTGCCACATCGGCGCTACCACGTGCACCGGTCATCGCGACGTGGAAATTCACCAGATCGCCGTCCAGCAGGTCAGTCTTGACCCCTTGGTACTCGGGCGCAAACGCGTTTTTGTCGTTTGCGTCCTCACATCCGGCCACAGCGATAGCCAGTGGCAACATCACTGCGCCAACGCGGATCATGCACATCCCTGCGCGGGCTTGCGAAAGCTGCTGACAATCCAGTCCTTGCCGCGCTGGTCTGCCAAAAGGGTGTAACGGCACGTTTTTGAATAGGGCACGTAGGATTGATTAAGCGTGGTGATCCCCCCGCCCCATCCGCCGCCCCAGCCGCCTCTGCCGATCCCAATGCCTACACCGATGGTGGGCCGGGGCGCGGGTCGAAAGCCTTCGGTCGTGATTTCCCACTGATAGGCGCGGCGCCCGTCCGACAGCTGAAACACTTCAGCCGGGCTGCCGTGATCCAGAATCGGCTCCGCGATGGAGCGGCCAACATAGCCCTCCATCTCGCTGGTCGAAGCGCAGCCTGCCAGAACAAGCGCCGCTAGGCCGAGGGCCGGGATATGTCGCAGCGCGCGCATGGTCACTCCGCTGCCAGCTTGGGTGCGCGGCGCGCCTTGGCGTTTGCGCTGAGCTGGGCCATCACCTCGCTCGCGCGGGCAATCGGATTGGTCAGGTAGTGATCCTTGATCGCGCCGCGGAAGGTCGCGTCGCCCATCGCGCTGGCCTCGATGGGTTGCCACTCATTCTCGGGAACTTGATCGATTTCGGCCAGATGCGGCACGGCGGCGACCAGCGCTTGGCGCAGTTGCGGCAGGCTGTCATAGGGCAGAACGCTGCCCATTTCGCCCGAGAGCGCGCGCAGGATTGCCCAGTTCTCCTTGGCCTCGCCGGGGGCGAAGCTGGCGCGCAAGGCCAGTTGGGGGCGTCCTTCGGTATTTACAAAGAGCCCCGGTTCTTCGGTGTAGGCCGCGCCCGGCAGGATCACGTCAGCACGGTGCGCGCCGCGGTCGCCGTGGCTGCCTTGGTAGATCACGAACGGGGCGTCCTTAATCTCGCCCTCGTCGGCACCAAGGTTATAGACCACCTCGACGCCGTCCATCGCGGCCTCAATGCCTCCTTGGGTAACCGCGCCGACATCCATCGCACCGACGCGGCCCGCAGCCGTATGCAGCACCATCAATAGTGATTTGGTATTCTCGGCTAACTTCATCGCATGGGCCAATACAGCATCGCCGTCGGCTTCCATCAAAGCGCCCTGCCCCACGATCACAATGGATTTCTTGGCCTTTGTCTCGTCGGTGATATCTTGCGAAGACAGCTTCTCCAGCGCCGCGCGATCCGTGCCGACATGGGCGTATTCATAGGTCAGATTGCACGCCTCGCCGACCAGACCAACCTTTGCACCGCGCAGCCATGCTTTGCGGATACGCGCATTCAGAACGGGCGCCTCAATCGCAGGGTTCGCACCGATGATCTGGATCATCTCGGCGTTGTCCAGATCCTCAATCCGCGCGGTCCCGACATAGCCCGAGCGATTGCCAGCAGGCAGCTTGGCCCCATCGGTGCGGCACTCGACATGGCCGCCCTGCCCCTCGATAAGCTGTTTCAGCGCGAATGCAGCCTCAACCGGCACCAGATCACCGACGAGGCCAGCAATCTTCTTGCCCTTCATTGCGGCCGCAGCCGCGCCTAATGCTTCGGGCCAAGTGGCCGCGCGCAGCGTGCCATTCTCGCGGATATAGGGCGTGTCCAGCCGCTGGCGGCGCAAGCCGTCCCAGACAAAGCGGGTCTTGTCCGAAATCCACTCCTCGTTCACGCCGTCATGGTTGCGCGGCAGCATCCGCATGACTTCGCGGCCCTTGGTGTCCACCCGGATGTTGCTTCCAAGCGCATCCATAACGTCGATGGTTTCGGTCTTGGTCAGTTCCCATGGCCGGGCGGTGAAGGCATAGGGTTTGGACACCAGCGCACCCACGGGGCACAAATCAATGATGTTGCCCTGCAAGTTGCTGTCCAGCGTTTCGCCCAGATAGCTGGTAATCTCGGAATCCTCGCCGCGGCCCGTCTGGCCCATCTGATCAATGCCCGCGACCTCGGTAGTGAACCGCACGCAACGGGTGCAGGAAATGCAGCGCGTCATATGCGTCTCGACCAGCGGGCCGAGATTCAGATCGGTGCTGGCGCGCTTCGGCTCGCGAAAGCGGCTGAAATCAACGCCATATGCCATCGCCTGATCTTGCAAGTCACACTCCCCGCCTTGATCGCAGATAGGGCAGTCAAGCGGGTGGTTGATCAGCAGGAACTCCATCACGCCCTCGCGGGCCTTCTTGACCATGGGCGAGTTCGTCCGAACCATAGGCGCCTCGCCATCTTTGCCGGGGCGCAGATCGCGGACCTGCATCGCGCAGCTTGCCGCAGGTTTAGGCGGGCCGCCGACGACCTCCACAAGGCACATGCGGCAGTTACCGGCGATCGACAGACGCTCGTGATAGCAAAAACGCGGGATTTCTATGCCCGCTTGCTCGCACGCCTGAATCAGGGTCATCGCCCCGTCCACTTCGATCTCGGTTCCGTCGATGTTCACTTTGCGGAGGTCGGTCATGATATTCACTTTGCTTTCAGGAAAGAGCCTACGTGGCTGCGGTTCTTGATTTCTTCCCGGCCAAGGCGGCACAGGCTGGCGGCGTCGGAATTGCTGGCGCCCTTCGACTTTATATAGGCGTTGCGCCGCGCGCGCATTTTGTCCTGCTCGGCGTCGCTATTGATATAGGCGTCGATCTGCGCTTCGGTATAGCCGCGTTTGATGGCCAGCCCTTTTAGCTGATTGGCATAGCTGCGCGCGGCCCAGAACTTGGCCGACACATCACTACATTCGCGGCGGATTTTGTCCGCAATGGCGACGGTCAGCAGACCGGCGTTAATATCCTTCTCGGCGGCCAGATCGGCGCGGGCAATACCCCCCGTCCCGGCAAGACTGAGGGCGAGGACCGTGGTTAGCATTAAGCGCATGGTTTTGTTCCTTTTGTGCGTTGGGGCGCCCGTGCCACCGCACGCGCGCCTTGAGCATAAATGGAGAGCGTCGCCGCTGTTATGCAATAGCATGCGCAAAACGCCGCCGATGCTAGGGCCAGATCTACCATACCACGCAACTTCCACGCAAAATCAGCTTGCCATTGTCGATGACGGCCGCGCCGTTATCGGGGTCATAACCAGCCTGCCAGATGATGTCGCTGTCGCCAAAAGTCTCGACGCAATAGCGCGTCGCCTCGAACCGGCCTGCCTCGCGCGCCCCCGCGATGCCCTGACCGGGGTCCTGCACGGCAACGACGAAATCTTCGCGCCGATCGCCAACCTTGCTTAGCTTGGCCGGATAGTAGTTGTCGTCGAACCGCACCCTACTGCCCGGCTTGCCGCAGGCTGTTAGGGCGAGGGTGGCGGCAAGCGCCACGATCATCGGTCGCATCATTCTACTCATCCTTCGAAAATCGCAAAAGCCGCCGACATTCTATATGTCAGTGCGCCGAACGCATGACCATATGCGGCGAAAATATCCATTTACTCTGCCGCCACCGGACGCGAGGAGGTGCCGCGCTTGTGCTTAATGCGGTCCTCGATCTCATCGCGGAAGTTGCGGATGAGGCCTTGAATTGGCCACGCCGCCGCATCGCCAAGGGCGCAGATCGTGTGGCCTTCCACCTGCTTGGTCACGTCGAGCAGCATGTCAATTTCCTCAGGCTCTGCGTCGCCGGTCACAAGGCGATCCATCACCCGCATCATCCAGCCGGTGCCTTCGCGGCAGGGGGTGCACTGGCCGCAGCTTTCGTGCTTGTAGAATTTTGACAGACGCCAGATCGCTTTGATGACGTCGGTGGATTGGTCCATCACGATGACGGCGGCGGTGCCCAGACCGCTGCGCTGATCGCGCAAGTAGTCAAAGTCCATGATCGCCTCGCGCATATTCTCGCCCCGGATCAGCGGAACGGAACTGCCGCCGGGGATCACGGCCTTTAGATTATCCCAGCCGCCGCGAATACCGCCGCAATGCTTCTCGATCAGCTCTTCAAAATTGACGCTCATTGCCTCCTCAACCACGCAAGGGTTATTGACGTGTCCCGAGATCGCAAACAGCTTGGTGCCTGCATTATTCGGACGGCCAAAACCCGCGAACCATTCTGGCCCGCGCCGCAGGATGGTGGGCACGACAGCGATGCTCTCGACGTTGTTCACAGTGGTCGGGCAGCCATAAAGGCCCGCGCCCGCCGGGAATGGCGGCTTCATCCGCGGCATC
>JAGXGX010000020.1 GCA_024636515.1 Roseovarius sp. | reverse complement strand
GAGGTCGATGACCTCCTTGTGTTGCAGCAGATAGTTGTTGATGTCCTCGATGGACTGAAATTCCGCGTGCGGCTGCTCGCTGGGGACGAAGGTGTTGGGGTGCTTGCCGTTATAGCAATCAATGTAGCTGATGAATTTGAAGTTCTTGCACCACTCATCCAGCCCCAAAAGGTTGAAGTTGGTGGCCGAGATGAAATAGATCGGATCCTCGTTGCGGTGAAAGTGCCGGCGGATTTCCGAGATATTCTTGAGGTCTGCGGGCATGTTGGATGGTCCTCCTGTTGGGTAGGTCTTTTTTTGATTTTTTATTGTCGGTCAGAGATTGGCTGGCTACAGATTGGCCCGTTTCAGTTTGCCGCGCTACAGATTGGCGCGGGCGTCGTTGAGTTTCAATCGCGCAGTATTAGCCTTGCCCGCGCGCTTCAGCGCATCTTGGTTAAAGACGCGCAGGCCCAGATCGCCGCGATAGCCGTGGATTTCGCTGACGTCCAATGCGCGCATGAACGACATGATATCCGCACTCACCACCTGTCCGGGGACGAGGATAGGAAAGCCGGGCGGGTAGGGGATGATGAACTGCGCCGACACGACATCGTCGCCCGTGGACATTGCCTCATGGATACTGCCATCCAGCTCTAGGTAGTCGCAGTTCTTGTCGTCATAGCTGAGGAAGAAGGCAGAGCGTATGTCGCCCTCAGGTGTTTCCTGACCAGAGCGGAAGGAATCGTGGAAACGGCTGAAATCGGGCAGCGGTGGCAGGTCTTCCATCAAGTTTGCCACGCGCTTTTCAAAGCCGCGCCGCTCCATCAGCGAGGCGTCATCCTGCAATTCGTCCAACTCGCGCGCGATTTCCACCAGCACCTCGATCAGGTAGGCGACCGAGGATCGCGTCGTGCCGATATTGGTCATGAAGAGGACCGTGTTGCGCGATGTCTTGTTGATCTGGATGCCGTATTTATCCATCAGGATTTCGGTCTTGAACGTGTCGCCATCCCAGCCAGTGCCACCGACGGCCAGCGTCACGCGGGTTGCGTCCAGCACAAACTCGTCATTCTCCCAGCAGTCCCAGATATCGGTCCAGCCTTGTTCGGGGTCGTAATACGATTCCACGCCGCTTTCGCGATGTTCCTCTGGGATCATGTCGCCAGCGGTCAGCACCTTGAAGTATTTTTGCAAGAGCGGATGGGTCGAAATCGCCCGGCGCATCGACATGGCCGCCTCGACCTGCCTTTGAACGAATTCAAAGCCTTCCAGCTCAACTTGCCTGCGGCCCACGTCCAGTGACGCGATGATCTGGTAGTTGGGCGAGGTAGAGGTGTGCGTCATGTACGCCTCGCGGAACGACGCCTCGACCTCGCCTTTGAAGTCCTGATCGTTGACGTGAATCATCGAGCCTTGGCGCAGCGACGTCAGCGTCTTGTGCGTCGATTGGGTGGCATAGACGCGCACGCGGCTGGTGGGCGGCGGGATGAGTCGCGTGGCTATCAGCGTTTCGGCGTCGGCGTCCTTTAGCGTTTTCTGCTGGGCGGCATATGCCTCTGCGTGGCTGTCGCTGCGGAACCGCTCGCGCAGGTTATTAGCGGCGTTCATCGCAGTGCGTTGGCGGTAGGTGGGGCCGAACCGGGCAAAGGCGAACCACGCTTCGTCCCACAGAAACACGAGGTCAGGCTTGATGGCGAGGCATTCCTCCATCATCCGTTCGACGTTATAGACTATGCCGTCAAAGGTGCAGTTCGTCAGCAGAAGCATCCGCACACGGTCAAGTTTCCCGGCGGCTTTCAGCTCCAGCAGTTGGCGCTTGATATCCTTCATCGGTACCGCGCCATACATCGAATATTCATTCAGCGGATAGCTGTCGAGGTAGCAGACCTGCGCGCCAGCCAGCACCATTCCGTAGTGGTGCGACTTGTGACAATCGCGGTCGACCAGAACGATATCGCCCGGCCTAACAAGGGCTTGCACGACGATCTTGTTGCAAGTCGAGGTGCCGTTGGTGGCGAAATACGTCTGCTTAGATCCGAACGCGCGGCTGGCGAGGCGCTGCGCCTCTTTGATCGGGCCATGCGGCTCTAGCAGGCTGTCGAGGCCACCCGATGTGGCGGACGTTTCCGCGAGGAAGATGTTGGGGCCATAAAAGGCGCCCATGTCCTGAATCCAGTGCGAGCGGGAAATGGACTTGCCCCGGCTGATGGGCATCGCATGGAACACGCCTGTCGGCTGCTTGGAATACTCCACCAGCGCAGTAAAAAACGGCGTCTTGTAGCGCGCCTGAACGCCGCGGATGATGTTCAGGTGCAGCTCTAGGAAATCCTCTTGGTTATAGAACACCCGGCGGCAGATGCCGAGGTCCAGACCCGCGATATCCTCGACCGAGCGGTCGGTGATCAGGTATGCGTCCAGCTCAGGGCGCACGCGGGCAATCATGCGGCACAGCTCGGGGCCGTAGTTGCTGGGATCCAGTTCCTCCAGCGCCTTCATGCCTCCGGCGCGCTTCAGATATCGCTCTAGGATGGGCAGCACCATTTTCGACGTCAGCGTCAGACCAGGGCGCACCACGATGGCTTGGATGTTGTGGTTAAACAGTACCCCCATCAGCGCATCCTGCAGGCTGGGCACGACGACCGGCTCGTACTGAAAGGGGTCCTCGGGGCGGCGCATCCGCTGGAAATTCGATTTCAGCCAGCGCTCCTGATGCTCGTTCAGGTTATCGACGACCATGACCTCGAAATAGGGCTTGGTCAGGGCGCGGGCCTCCAGCGATTGCATCGCCTCGTCCTCGTGATCGTCGGTGTCCAGGCCGTCGCGATCCAAGGGGATATGGCGGCGGCGATATGCGCCGCTGGTCAGCGCGCGCGTGATGCGCTGCACCGTATGGGCTAGTTCCTCATAATGGCCGGCGTCAAAGTGGCGGCGCAGAATGTCAAACGCGGCGGTACCGGGAAAGGCCCAATACGTCTCGATCGGGGCCAGCTGGTCCAGCAAATTGTCGATTTTTTCGATGAGGCCCTTGGACCCGCGCCCACCGTCCGAGCGCACCAGCTCGGCCGAGCTTTCGCGCAAGCTGCTCCACCTGTCGGACCGCAGTTGAACCGCCGAATAATAGTCTTCCATCGAATGCATATCAATTCCCTGCTTTTATTGGCAGACGATCAGAATATGAGAGCAGTGATTTCGTGCCGTCTCAGTCTGATCGGCCGCATTTATTATTTATATCAGTTTGTTATCGGCGGCGCGCCTCCGGCCCTTATACCGGGCATCACGCCCTCGGGCGGCACCGCGCCCTCTTGCGTCGCTAGTGGCAAGGGCGTGTGTCCCTGTCCCTCTATGGCGCCGCGGTGCGCACCGACCGGATCGCCGAGACCCGCCCGCGCCGTACCCGACACATCCTGCCCCGGCACCACCAACGGGCCTAACTCGCGCAGATACGCGTCGGTGCCGCTGGTGCGGTCATAGACGGAAAAATCAACCTCGCGGTCGCGGAAACTCTTGAGCACTTGGCCCAGCCCTTTCATGCCGCGCTCGCGTTGGCGGCGCACTTGGCTGAGGTCGATCTCGATGGGAAACATATCCTCCTGTCCCGCCGATTGGTGCAGCACGGTCGCGGTTGGATCAATCACGCAGGATTTGCCCACTCCGCCGGCCCCAAGGCCATTTACGTCGATCACATAGCACTGAAACTGCGCCGCCGTGGCGCGCGCGATCGACAGCTCAGCCTCCCGGTCGGTTGTGCCGGTCAGGACGGGATGCAACAGCACTTCGACGCCCTGCGAGGTCAGTTGGCGTGTTGTTTCGGGAAACCACATATCATAGCAGATCGTGAGGCCAAAGCGCCCCACCTCTGGCACGTCGAACACGCAAAAATTCGTGCCCGCCTCGACGCCCGCCTCATATGGGCGAAACGGGAACATCTTGCGATAGTTGCATACAATCTCGCCCGCGGGATTAATCACGGTGGAGGTGTTGTAGATGCGCCCGTCCTCGGCCGTTTCGAACATAGAGCCGGGGATCAGCCAGACGTTATGGCGGCGCGCTGCCTCGCAGAACCGATCAACTGTCTCATTACGCAAGGGCAGTGAAAACTTGGTCAGCGGCCCGAACGGCGCCAGCTCGGAAAACAGCACCATCTGCGTCCAAGGAAAGCGCGTCATCAGCAGGTCAAGCCTGTGGATCATCCCATCAACATTGGATTGCAGCGCGTTCACATACATCTGAACACCTGCGATTGCGAATGGCGTCATGAAGAGCATTTTTCCTTAGGAATGCGTACGGGTTCGGCCACCATACGACAGGTATTTGCTAAATAACAACAGAGGAGGAGAAAAGCCGCAAACGATGACGTTGCGTCAATCAAGCGCCCGTCGCGTCTTGCAAACCTTCAAAGATGGCTGGGGTGGTAGGGTGCTTCATCTGTTAATAGCACCAACGATTAAAACCATAGTGTCAATTCGCTGGCTTCCACGTACGCTCTAGCAGGTTGAGCCAGTTTTCATGGCACAGCTTGGTCAACAATGCCTCGTCAATTCCATGTTGAGAGAGCGCTGAGCGCAGCGCACCCAGACCCGCAGCATCGCGAAGTGCCGCTGGCACTTGTGCGCCATCGAAGTCAGAGCCGAACCCGACGTGATCCTCGCCCAGATGCGTCATCAGATGATCCAAGTGCTGCAAGATCGGATCAAAACCCCGGTCAACAGATTTTTTCCCGTCAGGATTGAGAAAACCAGTGGCAAAGTTGACGCCAACCATGCCGCCGCTATCACGGATCATGCCCAGTTGCCGATCAGTCAGGTTACGCGAGGACGCCGTGATGGCATGCGCATTGGAATGTGTGGCGACCAAGGGCGCATCGCTGAGCAAAGCAACGTCATTGAAGCCTGCCTCGTTCAGGTGCGACAGGTCGACCATGATCCCCATGCGATTGCAAAGCTGAACAAGATCCTTTCCCGCCTGAGTAAGCCCCGGCCCGGTATCGGGCGAGGAGGGGAACGCGAACGGCACTCCATGGCCAAACACTGTCGGCCTGCTCCAAACCGGGCCGATGGACCGCAGGCCCATGTCGTGAAACAGGTATAGCGCATCAAGGTCGGTGCCGATCGCTTCGGCCCCTTCGATATGCATGATCGCGGCAATGATGCCGTTCGCCAGACAGTCACGCAGTTCGGCGACCGTGCGGCAGATTTTGAAACGCCCGTCCGATGCGCGCTCCATCCACTTTAGATGCCCTGCCATCGCCAAAGCCACTGGTTGCGCCTCGGCCACTTCAATTAGAGGTGGCAGGGGTAGGTCGTAGGGTGGATTTTCCATATCGTCGTCAATGTTATGGGGCAGGTCCGGCGAAGAGATATAGATCGCGAAGAAGCCGCCACCAAAGCCGCCCTTTTGCATGCGCGGCAAGTCCAGATGACCCTTTTCGGTATTGGTCAGCCAGATTGCCTCCCGATTGCCGTTGTCGCGCAAAAGACGCAGAAGAAAGTCATTGTGGCCGTCGAATATGAGGGGTGTTTTTGTCACGTCAGATACCTTTGAAACCTTCGCTCGCGATCAGCAAATCCTTGGTGTATTCAGCCTGCGCCGCCCGGTTCTGCAACGCCTCGCGCGACAGTTCTTCGACCACCTCGCCATGTTGCATCACCAGCAAGCGTTCACACATATGCGCCACGACAGCAAGATCATGACTGACCAGCAGGTAGGTCAGTCCCCGCTCGGCACGCAGCGCATCCAGCAGGTTCAGCACTTCGGCCTGAATCGACGCATCAAGCGCCGACGTAGGCTCATCCAGCAGCAAGATGCGCGGCTCAAGGATGAGGGCACGGGCGATCGCAACACGCTGGCGTTGACCGCCTGATAGCTGGTGCGGGAAACGAAAGCGAAACCCCTTGCCGAGCCCGACATCATTTAATGCTCTTTCGATACGTGCCTCCGCGTCGTCGAACCCGTGGATCGCCAAGGGTTCTGACAGCACCTTGTCTACGGTGTGACGCGGATGAAGCGAGGCGTAGGGGTCTTGAAACACCATCTGGACCTCGCGGTAGAATGCCCGCTTTCGAGGTTTCTTCAGCGTCTCACCCTCGATGCGGATCTCACCCGACGCGACGGGCGCCAATCCGCAGATGGCGCGCAACACGGTGGACTTGCCCGATCCGCTTTCGCCAACGATGCCAAAGCTTTCTCCGACAGCTACGTCAAGGCTGACGCCGCGCACGGCCCGCACCTCATTGGCTCCATGACCAAAGGTGACGGCCAGATCGCGTATCTCGACCAGTGCGCTCATTCCAGCCACGCCGCGTCACGCGTGAGGGTTTTCAGCGGCCTTTGCCCGCCCTCAATCCGGGGAAGGCAGTTTAGCAGTCCTTGGGTGTAGGGGTGTTTTGCTGCGTGCAGATCCTTGGCGGCGATTTCCTCGACGACGCGGCCGGCATACATCACCAGCACGCGGTCGCAGAAGGATGAGACGAGGCGCAGGTCGTGACTGATAAAGATCAGACCCATGCCCCGCGATCGCACAAGATCATCAAGAATTCTCAGCACGTCGAGTTGCACGGTGACGTCCAGCGCCGATGTTGGCTCGTCCGCGATCAGCAGGTCAGGTTCCGCAATCAGCATCATCGCGATCATCGCGCGCTGGCCCATGCCCCCAGACAACTCATGTGGATACGCGGCAAAGACCCGTTCGGGATCGCGGATCTGCACGGCCTCTAACATGTCGATGGTCTTTGCCCGTGCATCCGCTCGGGTGGTAGTGCCGCGCCTGCGATAGGCCTCAACAATTTGGCGACCGATGGTCATGACGGGATTAAGAGAGAATTTCGGGTCCTGCATTACCATGCTCATTCGCCGCCCGCGCAGAGAGCGCCAAGTAGAGGCAGGCGCGCCGCGCAGGTCGATACCCTCAAATTCCAGTCGTTCTGCGGTGACGCGGCCCGAAGGCGGCGTCAGGCCCAGAATGGCGCGTCCGGTTTGCGACTTGCCCGAACCGGACTCGCCGACAATCCCCAACCTTTCCCTGCCCAGTGTAAAGGACACGTCGCGCACCACACGAACCGGGCCGTCCCGCGAGGGAAAGGCCACATTTAGCCCTTCGACCTGAAGCATATCGGTCATTTTTCACCCTTGGGATCAAGTACATCGCGCAATCCGTCTCCCAGCAGGTTAAAGCCCAGCGAGACTACGAATATGGCGATCCCCGGCATGGTCGCGACCCACCAGAAATCTATCAGGAACCGGCGGCCTGACGCGATCATTGCGCCCCATTCGGGTTGCGGTGGCTGCGCGCCAAGGCCCAGAAACCCCAGACCGGCCGCTGTCAGAATGATCCCCGCCATATCAAGCGTTACCCGCACAATGACCGACGACATGCATAGTGGCACCACATGCCCCCATATGATGCGCGGGCTGCGTGCGCCCTGCAGCCGGATCGCCGCGATATAGTCGGTGTCGCGGATGGTCATCGTCTCGGCCCGCGCCAGACGCGCATAGGGGGGCCACGAGGTGATAGCGATGGCGATGATCGCGTTCTCGATACCCGGCCCCAACGCCGCGACGAAGGCGAGCGCAAGGATCAGCCGCGGGAAGGCCAGGAAGATGTCGGTGATCCGCATAAGCACCGTATCAACCCAGCCGCCGAAATATCCCGCAGTTGTGCCTACGGCGAGCCCGATAGGCGTTGCTATGATGGCAACCATGGCGACCACCATCAGCGTCAGGCGTGATCCGTGTACGATACGGCTAAAGATGTCGCGCGCCTGATCGTCGGTGCCCATCAGATTGATCCATGATGGGGGTAGCAGACGTTCGGTGCGCAGATCGCCGCCACGCAGTGGATCGAAAGGAGCGACTAGGTTGGCAAAAATGGCCATCAGGATCAGGACTACCACAATGCCGAGGCCAACCATTGCAAGCTTGTTGCGGCGCAGTTGCGACCATGTGCGATAGGCCTGACCCAGCTTTGCCTGACGTCGTGAGGAGGGCTGATCGCTCAGCAGCCATTCGCGAGTGGAAACTTCACTCATCCACGCCGCCTGACGCGCGGATCGAGCACTGTGTAAAGCAGGTCAGACAGCAGGTTCAGCCCCACGAAAACCACGCCGATGACGAGCGTGCCGCCAAGCACCGCGTTCATGTCAGCATTTTGCAGGCTGTTGGTCAGGTATTGGCCCAGACCCGGCCATGCAAAGACGGTTTCAGTCAACACCGATCCCTCTAACAATCCTGCATAGCTGAGTGCGATTACCGTCACCAGCGGCACAGCGGCATTGCGTAGGGCATGTATCCAAATGATGCGCCACTCAGCAACGCCCTTGACCCGTGCGGCGATGATGTATTCCTGCGCCAATTCGGCCAGCATGAAGGACCGCGTCATGCGGCTGATATAGGCCATGGAAAAATAGCCGAGCAACATTGCCGGAAGCGCCAGATGTGCCAGTACGTTCTGGAATGCGGCCCATTGACCCTGCATTGCGGTGTCGACCAGTAGCAAACCCGTTTTTTGTGTGACGGAATACTCATAGGCGATGTCGATGCGCCCCGGTCCGGCCACCCAGCCCAGCTTGGCGTAGAACACCAGCAGGCCCAGCAGACCCAACCAAAAGATCGGCGCGGAATATCCCACCAGGCCGACAACACGAATGATCTGATCCGGTAGCTTGCCCTGCCGGACAGCGCCCCAGACGCCCAAGGGAATACCAAAAATCGTGCCAAGAATAATGCCCGCCGTTGCCAGTTCCAGCGTTGCGGGAAACACGCGCGCGATGTCTTGGACGATCGGCTTCTTTGTCAGGACAGACGTGCCCAAATCGCCGCTCAGCGCGCCTTGCAGATAAATCCAGAATTGATGATATAGCGGCTTGTCGAGGCCGAGCGCGAGATAGGCTGCATCATAGGTCGATTTTGACGCGCGGTCGCCAACGACTGCCAGCACAGGATCCACCGGGACCACGCGACCGATCAGAAAGGTGACAACAAGTAGACCCAAGAATGTGATCGCAACTGTGGCGATCAACTTGCCTGCCTTCATTCCGTAGTAGGGAAGGGCGCTCCAGCGCCCTCCCGCATTGCCGGGTGACGTGGCGGTCATTCGCCCTTGGTCACTTTCCTGAACGAGTTGTCGTTGAACGACGGTCCGATAATAAAGCCGTTCACATCATCGCGGATGCCCAACACTTCGATCTCTTGGAACATAATCACGAAGGGAGACACCTTCTGATGCTCTTCCTGAAGGGCCAGATACAGTTCTGCCCGCTTCTTGGCATCTTTCTCCAAAACGGCGGCGTCGGCCTCCAACGTCATTTCTGGAATGTCCCACGCGTTGCGCCACGCCAGCGGCTTGCTCTCGGCATCGTCGCTGTTGTCAGGGTTACGCGCGAAGGTGTCGGCATTTGTGTGCGGGTCCTGATAGTCCGGGCCCCAACGACCGATGTAGATGTCGTGGTTTCGCGCGCGATATTTGGTCAGCGTCTGCTGGCCGTCGCCGGGGATCAGCTCCATCTGGATGCCCGCTTGTGCCATCGTCTGCTGGATGGCCTCGGCCATAGCTGTAATCTCGGGCGTGTTGCGCGTGTCCATTGTCACGCTAAACCCGTCAGGCAATCCGGCCTCGGCCAGCAGTTCTTTGGCCTTTTCGACGTTCAGCGCGTAAGGGTTGTCGTTCAGCGCGCCAAGAAAGCCTTCGGGCAGGAACGCCTGATGGACCTTGACCTTGCCCTTCATAATCGTGTCGGCGATGGTTTGGTAATCAACCAGATATTTTAGCGCTTCGCGGACCTGCGGCTTCATCAGGTTTTCGTTCCTCTGGTTCAGACCCATATAATAGATCGACCCTTTGATCCCGCTCTCGATCTTTATGTCAGGATCGTCCGCCATCGCCGTCATCTCTTCGGCACCGAGGTTACGAGCAATATCGATATCGCCTTTTTCCAGCAGCAAACGCTGGGTAGAGCCTTCGGGAATGTGGCGGTAGATCGCGCGCGCCATAGCGGGTGCATCGCCAGAGAACGCGTCGTTGCGTTCCAGCACGACGACCTCGTTGGCGCGCCAGTCGCGGATGGTAAAGGCACCGGACCCAGCATAGTTCGTCTTGAGCCATTCATAGCCCAAATCGTCGTCCGCTGCGTGGCTCATGACCAGCTCTTTGTCGACGACGAAGCCGACGGTCGCTGTCAGGCAATAGAGCAGGAGGGTAGGCGCATAGGCCTTGTCCATCTCGATTTCGAGCGTCATGTCGCCGGTTTGGCGCACCTTCTCTTCGACGTTCTCGGCGCTCAGCCCAAACTGCGTCAGGATAAACGCCGGTGATTTGTCTAGTTTCACAGCGCGTTGCAGCGAAAACACCGCATCGGCGGCCGTAATAGGGTTGCCGGAGGCAAACTTCAGATCCGGCCTGATGATAAAGGTAAATGTCTTGCCATCTTCGGAGACTTCCCAGCTTTCGGCGATAACGCCAAACACGTCCGAGACATCGTTCACATCGTAACCAACCAGAGGCTGATAACTGTTGCCCAGCAATTCGGACGCCGTGAATTCGAACACCTCTGCGGGATCAAGTGAAATGATATCGTCGAGCTGCCACGCCTGAATTAGCGTATCGCGCGGCGTCTCGGCGAAAGTCGGTGCGGTCGTGATGCCAAAGGCCGCGCTTACCACAGCCGAGGCGATCAATCTGGGGACGTGTCTCATGTTGAACTCCCAATGTTTGAAATTACAGAGATTTGAGCATCATCGCTTTGTCTGGCGCTCCTAAATCCTGCAT
>JAGXGX010000112.1 GCA_024636515.1 Roseovarius sp. | reverse complement strand
TACTTTGGCAAGCCGCATCCGCCAATCTACGATCTGGCACGGCGCCGACTAGCCGCCCTTGGTAAGGACGTGGGCGAGGCCGGAATACTGGCCATTGGCGACGGCATTGGCACGGATATCGCGGGCGCCATGGGCGAAAACCTTGATTCGCTGTTCATCACCGGCGGCTTGGCGGCGAGTGAAACGAATGATGGCGATCAGCCCGATCCGGCACGGCTGGAGGCGTATTTGCAGCGCGAACAGACCAGCCCGACCTACACCATCGGCCATTTGCGCTAACATCCAAGTCGAGAAGTTTTCGTATCGTCCTGAGTGATGCCGCCTCTTTAGGGGTTGATTTTCTGCGCCTGCAAAGTAATAAAGTTCCAATCTAGGCCGCGCGCGCGTCCTATTATTACTTACTCGACGAAACCGGAGGGCCTCATGTTGGATAACTTGCCACGCGGCACGATCTGCATCGAAGACATCGAAATTGGCATGGTACGCCATGTGCGTAAGGTCATAACCGACCGCGATATCGAGCTGTTTGCCGAGGTTTCGACCGACCGTAACCCTGTGCATCTGGACGACGCCTATGCCCGCGATACAATTTTCGAAGGCCGCATCGCGCACGGGATGCTGACCGCCGGGCTGATCTCGGCCGTGATCGGCGAGCAGCTACCGGGCCATGGCACCGTTTATATGGGCCAGTCGCTGAAGTTTCTGGCCCCCGTGCGCCCCGGCGACATGGTAACAGCCGAAGTCGAGGTAATTTCCATCGATCACGCCAAGCGCCGCGTCGGTCTGGATTGCCGCTGCATGGTGGATGGTAAAAAGGTGCTGATCGGCGAGGCGACGGTGATGGCCCCGTCGCGCAAGTTCGACTAAAGCACCTCGCGCCAATCAGTATCTCGCGTTTTTAACGAAACGCGTTGGACGCCACCTGCATCATGCGCTTGCGAACGGCAATGCGCCGCGCTAGGCCTGCGTCATGCGTATTTTCCGCGATTATAGGGCCGTCCCGGCCAATGCCAAAGGCGCCAGCGCCGCCATCGGTAATTTCGACGGCGTGCATCTGGGTCATCGTGCAGTCATCGACCTTGCGCGCAGCAAAGGCGAGGCCACTGGCGCGCCATTGGGCATCCTGACATTCGAGCCGCACCCTCGCGAGTTTTTCGCACCGGACGCGCCGCCCTTTCGCCTGATGAGCCCTGCGGCGCGCGCCAGCCGTCTGGCCAAACTGGGCGTTGATCTCCTCTATGAGGCGCCTTTCAATGCGGCGATGGCTGCGCTTAGCCCGCGCGAGTTTGCTCAATCCGTACTCAAAGACGGCCTCGGCCTCGCTCATGTGGTCGTCGGTCGCGATTTTCGCTTTGGCAACCGGCGCGCGGGCGATGCAACCATGCTGACCGAGTTCGGCGCTGAGATGGGTTTTGCCGTCACCGCCGCCGACCTGCTGGAGGGGCAGAGCGGCGAGGTCAGCTCTACCGCGATCCGCCGCGCGCTTAGCGATGGCCTGCCGCAAGATGCGGCTGCGATGCTGGGCCATTGGCACCGGATCGAAGGCACCGTGATGGGCGGCGAGCGGCGCGGGCGCGAGCTGGGATATCCCACCGCCAATATGTCGATTGCGGGTCTGCACCCACCGCGCTTTGGCGTCTATGCCGTGCGGGTCGACGTGCTGAACGGCGCGCATGAGGGGGAGTATATCGGCGCGGCGTCACTGGGGGTTCGGCCCATGTTCGACGGCGAAGTGCCCAATCTTGAGACGTTCCTCTTTGATTTCTCGGGCGATCTATACGGCGCGGATATGTCCGTCGCGCTGGTTAATTATCTGCGCCCCGAGGCGAAATTTGACAGCCTAGAGGCGTTCATCGCCCAGATGGATGCCGATTGCGCGAAGGCCCGCCGCATATTGGAGGCGCTATGACTGCCCCCCTACGCCCCCGCTATTGGGAGGATACACCGCCCAGCCGCATGACGCGTCCCGAATGGGAGGCACTGTGTGACGGCTGCGGCAAGTGCTGCATGAACAAGTTGGAGGACGAGGATACCGGCGAGGTCGTGATGACACGCGTCGCCTGCCGCCTGTTTGACGACACCACCTGCCAATGCGCGCAGTACCCGATCCGCCACCAATTCGTGCCCGAATGTATCGTGCTGAAGCCGACGAATATGGACGCAAACCTCTACTGGATGCCCGAAACCTGCGCCTACAAGCTGCTTTGGCAGGGCAAGAAGCTGTATGACTGGCACCCGCTGATCTCGGGTGATCCGCAGACAGTGCATGACGCCCGCGTGTCAATGCAAAGCCGGACAGTGCCTGAGTTCGAGATCGACGAGGACGACTGGGAAGACCACATCATCGAGGAGCCAACCTGATGTATTTCGCCTCCGACAATTCCGGCCCGATGCACCCCGCTGTCGCGCAGGCGATGATCGCTGCCGATACCGGCTATCAGCCCAGCTATGGCACCGATCCTATCATGGACGGCGTGCGGGAACAGATACGTGAGATATTTGAAGCGCCAGAGGCAGCGGTGTATCTGGTGGCAACGGGCACGGCAGCCAATGCACTGGCACTGGCCACGCTGGCTCAGCCGTGGGAGGCGGTGTTCTGCACACCGCTGGCGCATATCAACGTCGATGAATGCCACGCGCCCGAATTCTATACCGGCGGTGCCAAGTTGAGCCTTGTGGGCGCTGGCGACAAAATGACCGCAGATCAGTTGCGCGCCCGGATCGAAAGCTGGACCAAGGGCGACGTTCACACATCGCAGCGCGGCCCGGTGCAGCTGACGCAGGTCACGGAAATGGGGCGCCTTTACACGCTGGACGAATTACATGCGCTGACCAGCGTCGCCCGCGAGTACGGCCTGCCGACATTTATGGATGGTGCGCGGTTTGCCAACGCGCTAGTCGCTCTCGACTGCTCGCTCGCCGAAATGACATGGAAGGCCGGCATCAACGCGCTAAGCCTTGGCGGTACGAAAAACGGCTGCGCCGGTGTCGAGGCGGTGATTTTCTTCGACCCAAAACATGCATGGGAATTTGAGCTACGGCGCAAACGCGGCGCGCATCTATTCTCCAAACATCGGTATCTGTCGGCGCAGATGCAGGGCTATCTGAATGGCGATATCTGGCTGGAGGCCGCGCGCGCCGCCAACGCCAACGCCGCGCGGCTGGCGGCAGGCCTGCGCAGCGTGCCCGAGCTGGAGTTCGTGGAGGAGCCAGCGGCCAACATGGTTTTTGTCACCCTGCCCCGGCGCGAACATCAGCGGCTAAATGCGGCAGGCGCGGTCTATGGCCTCTGGGGCGATCTGGAGGGGGACGCGGACGAACGGCTGATGATGCGCCTCGTCTGCGATTGGTCGATCACGCATGAGATGATCGACGCGTTCATAGAACTGGCAAAGGGTTAAGCGCAAACTGAGCGAAGGCGCCATATTGCTAAACGTCTCGCAAGAAGCACAGCACCTCCGAGCTTACCTGTGCCGGATGCGTCGCCACTGACATATGCCCTGCCCCGCCGATCACGCCGCGCCGTGCGTTTGGCAGCCGCGATGCCAGCCCTTCGTTAATGGCTGGGATGATCGCCGGCGCGTCGCTTCCCTCCAGCAGCAGCACCGGGACGTTGACCGCCTCCAACACGCCCGGCGCCAGCATTCCGCCAACATCGTCATATAGCGCCGGACTCGCCGCCGCGATCAGTGGCATCTGCTGCATGATGCGCGCCTGCTGATCGGCGCTGAACTTGGACCATGGCCGCCCGCCGCCCCAGGCCACCACGAACCCTTGCGCGGCAAGCGCCAAATCACCCACCGCCATGGCCGCCTCAAAGGCCTGATGATCCGCAAGATGCGCAGCGCAAGCGTCCGGCCGCGCGCGCAGCCCGGCGGCGAAAAACACCGGCTCGATCATCACAAGGGATCGCACAAGCTCTGGCCGGTCTATCGCCAGCCTCAATGCCACGACCGCGCCAAAACTGTGGCCGATCACGTCCATTGGCGCGTCGTCTTGGGCAAAATCTGCTGCAATGCCCGCGCAAATCGCGCTCATTTCGCCGCGATCGTCCCACTCATCGCTGCGCCCATGCCCCGGCAGATCGAACGCGGTCATGGTCAATGCACCCGACAGATCGCGCGCCATACCGCCCCAGACGCCAACCTCGGCAAGGCTGCAATGGATTAACAGGGCCGCGCGCGGCCCTTGGCCAAACGTCGTCCACCACGTGTTGAATCCACCCTTGGCTCCGCGTGGCATGTTAGGCCAAAGCCCCGAAATGCAGCAAAGAGGCGTAAAAATAATCGGGCAGCTTCATGTTTTCCGCCCTCTTTTGGCTACGGCAGCTTTGCCAGACCCTAAGCCCATGCTAAGCCGTGTCAACGCCGCGAATCTGCCAAATCAGCCACGCACGGGAAACCCATCACATGTCATCCACATCAGAACCGAAATTGATCTCGGGCAATGCCAACATGCCGCTGGCCACTGCCATCGCCCGGCGCATGTCAATGCATCGGGGCGTCAACATCGGCCTTGTCGATGCGCGGGTCGAACGGTTTAACGATGGCGAGATTTTTGTTGAAGTCTTTGAGAATGTACGCGGCGAGGATATGTTTATCATCCAGCCTACGTCGAACCCGGCCAATGACAATCTGATGGAGCTGCTGATCATGTCAGACGCGCTGCGCCGCTCGTCTGCGTCGCGCATCACTGCCGTCATACCTTATTTCGGCTACGCCCGGCAGGACCGCCGGTCAAAGGCACGCACACCCATTTCGGCCAAGCTTGTGGCAAACATGCTGGTGGAGGCCGGGATCGAGCGGGTGCTGACGATGGACCTGCACGCCGCGCAGATCCAAGGCTTCTTTGATATCCCGGTCGATAACCTCTATGCGTCGCCGGTTTTCGCGCTGGATATCATGAAACAGTTCAAGGGTAGCCTTGACGACGTCATGATTGTATCGCCCGATGTTGGCGGCGTCGCGCGCGCCCGCGAATTGGCCAAGCGGATCAATGCGCCGCTCAGTATCGTGGATAAGCGCCGCGAGAAGGCTGGCGAAGTGGCCGAAATGACCATCATCGGCGACGTCACGGGCAAGAAATGCATTATCGTCGACGATATGTGCGACACGGCCGGCACGCTGTGCAAAGCGGCCGAAGTCCTGATGGAGAACGGCGCGTCCGAG
>JAGXGX010000111.1 GCA_024636515.1 Roseovarius sp. | reverse complement strand
CGCAGCCCGACGGGCCGAGAAAGCTAAAGAATTTGCCCCCTTCTACCGCGACATTGGCATTCCTGACGGCGACGAAATCGTCAAACCGGATCCACAGATCCTTCAGCTCCACGCCAATCCCTCGGCTCATGCAAGTTCCCCTATGCCGCGTGTTCCGCGGTCTGATAATTGCGATAGTTGGCGCAAAACGCCCCCCGGCACCGCCGAGGGGCGCCGCAGATTACGCGCTGACGAACCGGTTGACGAACTCGGTACGCACGTCGGCATACCAAGGTGCTTCGGCTGGCCATGGGTTCAATTCGGCCAGACTGTCGCCGGGATATGCCTCGGCAAAGTTCTTCTTGTAGGCGTCGCCGGCAAGTTCGTCCGCGCCCAGAACGGGCGAGTTATAGCCGTGATCGTCGATTGCCTTGCCCGCCGGTTCCTTGCGGTAGGCGTAGTCGATGAAGGCATAGATCTGATCGGTGTTTTCCGCACCAACAGGCAGCGCCATGCCGTCGACCCATGCCATCGCGCCCTCTTTTGGCGCCTGATAGGTCACCGGCTCGCCCGCTGTTTTCAGCGCGAGGGGCGGGCCATCCCATGTCTGGCCGACGATGACGCCCTCGTTCAGCAGGCCGTTTTTCTGGGTATCGGCGTCGTTCCACAGCAGCTTGATGCGGCTCTTACGCTCAATGCACCAGTCAGAGATCTGGCTCCAGACCTTGCGCATCGTTTCCTCGTCCTCGTAGGCGGACCAGACCGATCCCGGCTCCATCTCGCCAGACGCCTCCATAAAGAGACCCGCGCCCAGCATCATGGAATGGGGGCGGCCCATCGTCTTGCCAGCGTTGGCCTCGGCCCAGATGTCGCCATAGCTGGGCGCATCGCCTTCGGGCAGGAATTTGTCGGTGCGGTATGCAATGCCCTCGGTGCCCCAGATATGCGGCAGCCAGTGCGAGCCGGTGTCATCAAAGTTCCATGCCATTTCGCCGATCTGCGACATGGCGGGATTGACCGCGTCCATGTTAACGCGGGACAGATCAAAGGGCTGAAGCAGCTCAAGCGGGCCCCATTGCAGCGAGCGGTTATTGGTGGGCGACACAATGTCGACGCCCTGACCCTTGGAGGCTTTCATCTTGTTGATGATTTCCTCGTTGGAGCCGATGCCGGTGTAATTCAGCTTGATTCCCGTCTCGGCCTCGAAGCCTTCGATGAAGGCGGGCGGTAGGTAGTCGGACCACATCAGGATGTTCAACTCGCCCGACGAAGCAAGCGCAGATTTGCTATAAAGTGGCGCAGCGAGGGCGGCGCCGCCCAGCGCGGCACCCCCGCGTAGAACGGAGCGGCGGCTAAGACCATTGGTGATTTTCATAATTCTCTCCCTGTTTTTAATTTTTATTCCGCGCAGTCTGCGCGGCATCGGATTCAAAAGCAAATATTTGCTGCGGTCGCGCCAAAACCATTAAACAGCAGCAGGGCATCAACCTTACGAAAGCTGGCGGCGCACGGACCTTTTCAAGGCCGGGGGCGTTATTTACGACGCCGCCCTAAGGCGATAGGTATAGGATCTTGGCCCATAGCCAGCCGCAGCCGCGCCGCCGCGGATGATGAGGAGACTGACGATGACCGTGCATCCGGTGGCGCCCCGCGCGCCTGGCCGCCCCCGCCAATTCGAAGAAAGCGAGGCATTGGCCGCGATCATGAAGCTGTTCTGGGAGAATGGGTACGAGGCCACGGGACTGAGCGATATCATCGCAGCTACCGGACTGGGCAAGGCCAGCCTTTATGCCACATTCGGCAACAAGCAGGCGATGTATCTGCGGGCGTTGGCAGCGTTCGAGGTGCAGATGGTTGATGCGGGTGCGCGCACGCTCAGCGATGGACTTGCACCCGCAATGGACCGGATTGCTGCGTTTCTGGATGCGCCGATTGCCGCACGGCGCGATGCCAATGACACGGCGGGCTGTTTTCTGTGCAACGCATCGGTTGACCGCGCCGCGCTAGACCCCGCGACCGCCGAGATCGTGCAGCGCTGCTATACTAAGCTAGGCAACGCGCTGGAACGAACACTGGCCCAGATTATGCCGCCCGCTGAGGCCCAGCGCCGCGCGCAAATGGTGCTGGCAGTTTACTCAGGTCTGAGGGTGATGGCACGTTCCGGCATGAATATTACTGCGCTGGAGCAGGCGCGTGACGATGCGCTGCGCAGCCTTAGCGCAACCTAAAGCTCTATTTTTCAAACAAACGCGCGGCGTCGAAAATTGCGTCCAGCCGCTCATATCTGCTTCGCGTTTGGGGCCAATCCGCCTCTTGGACGGCGGCAATCAGCGCCTCCAGCAGCATCATGGTCGAGGTGTTGCTGTCCCATGCCGACGGGATTTGCGTCCAGCAGTGAAAGGTATGCACCGCGTGCGCCGCCACCGGGCTGGCCCATTGATCGGTGATCAGAATGACGCGCACGCCGCGTTCCGTCGCCAGTTGCGCGAGGCGCAGCAGGTTCGTCTCATACCGGCGCATATCGAACAGCAGCAGGACATCGCCCTCCTCCATGTCGAGCACATAATGCGGCCATGTGGCCGAACTGGACGTCATGTGCGTGATGCGTCGGCGGACTGCCTGAAAATGGGTAAACGCGTAATCGGCCAGCGCACGGCTGATGCGCCCACCAACCACATAGAGGCGGCGGTCGGTCGCCGCCAACATCTGCACCGCGCTATCGAATTGGGCGCTATCCACATTGGCAAGCGTCTGCTGGATATTGTCGCCAATAGCAGTGGCAAAGCGATTCAGCAGGTGCGATTCAGGTACCTCGCTGGCCCATTGATCGCGCCGCTGGGTTGGGCCAGACCCCTTTGCCTCAAGCTCGGCCAATAGGGCCTGCTGGAACTGCGGATACCCTTTATAGCCGAGCTTTTGCACCAGCCGTGCCAGCGTGGGTGTCGAGACGCCCGCATTTGCCGCCGCAATCGTGATAGACGCAAGGCCGGCCGCGGGGTAATTCTCCAGCAATACTTGCGCGAACTTACGCTCTGATATGGTCAGCGCCGCGTAATGCGTGCGGATCGCCTCGCGGACCGTCGTGGCCGGTTTGGTCATAGGCCAAGCCCTTTGGAAATATAATCTGGAAAGATATTGACAGAAATTCCTCGGCGTGAAAACAATTTTTCAGAAGCGTGGGGGATGTCATGCCGGGTAAATCGCGGGTTGAGGATGTAGTCGAGGTGATCGGCGAAGGCGCGCCCGGCGCCGCGCTGATCCTGTGCGAACACGCCTCGCACCGCATTCCGGCGCGATATGATGGTTTGGGCCTGACGCCCGGCGCGGCTGTCAGCCATGCTGCGTGGGATCCCGGCGCGCGCGATCTGGCGCTGCATCTGGCGCGATCCCTTGATGCGACGCTGGTCACCAGCACCGTCTCGCGCTTGGTTTATGACTGTAACCGCCCGCCAGAGGCCGCATCCGCCATGCCTGAAAAATCCGAGCTGATCGACGTGCCCGGCAATGCCGCGCTAAGTGCCGCCCAGCGCGATGAGCGAGCAAGTACTATCTATCACCCATTTTGCAATACCGTCGCCGCGCAGATTGCGGCGCGGAAGGATGGCGGGCAACCCACCGCGCTGATCACTATCCACAGCTTCACGCCAGTCTACTACGGCGAGACGCGCGAGACAGAGATCGGCATATTGCATGATACAGATACCGCACTGGCCGATGCCATGCTGAAGGCTTCGGCGAAGCTGCCACGCCGCGCCGTTCATCGCAATCGTCCCTATGGCCCCGAAGACGGCGTCACCCATTCGCTGCAAATTCACGGGCTGGCGAACGGACTGCCGAACGTGATGATTGAGGTGCGCAATGACCTGCTGCAAACGCCCGAACAGATTGGCGCGATCGGCGACGAGCTGGCGCAGATGATTGTCCCCGCGCTGATCCATTTAGGCCTGCAAACCCAAGGGAGCGCCCATGCCTAGACTCATTCGTGGCTATGTGCGCGGCGTCGACGCGATGAACCGCTTTGTCGGGCGGATCGCGATGTATCTGATCTTTGTCCTCATCGGCGTGCTGATGTGGTCGTCCGTGTCCAAAACGTTCTTTGACCCTACGCTCTGGACGCTTGAGACGGCGCAGTTTGTCATGGTTGCCTACTATGTCCTTGGCGGACCGTACTCGATCCAGATGGGATCGAACGTGCGGATGGATCTGTTTTACGGCGACTGGAGCGTGAAGCAAAAGGCGTGGATGGATGCGATCACCGTGCTGTTCCTGATGTTCTATCTGGGCGTGCTGCTATACGGCGCGATCAATTCCATCGCCTATTCACTGGGCCATTTTGAGGGTGAGCCGTACAGCTTCTTTTGGACGTTGCTGACCACATTCGTCACCGAAGGGCCGTATGCGGCCAAGGATCTGATGGGCTTCATGGAGCGTAGCCCGACGTCTTGGCGGCCGTATATCTGGCCGGTTAAGGCGATCATGATCCTCGGCGTCACGCTGATGCTACTCCAAGTTCTCGCAGAATTTTTCCGCGATATCGGCCGCATTCGCGGGGAAGAAATCTGATGCCATATGAGATGATTGCCATCCTGATGTTCAGCTCGATGATGCTGATGCTGCTGACGGGCCAAAGGGTGTTCGGCGCCATCGGTTTTGTGGCTGCGGTGGGCGGCATCCTGCTGTGGGGCACGGGCGGGGCTGACATGCCGTTTTCCGCCGCGATGAAGCTGATGAAGTGGTATCCGCTGCTGACGCTGCCGATGTTCATCTTTATGGGATACGTCCTGTCCGAGAGCCGGATCGCGGATGACCTCTACAAGATGTTCCACGTCTGGATGGGCCCTGTACGCGGCGGTCTGGCGATCGGTACGATCCTGTTGATGGTGCTGATATCCGCCATGAACGGTCTATCTGTGGCAGGCATGGCCATCGGCGCGACCATTGCCCTGCCCGAGCTGCTAAAGCGCGGCTATGACAAGATCATGGTGACCGGCGTCATTCAGGCCGGGTCGTCCTTGGGCATCCTTGTGCCGCCATCTGTCGTGCTGGTGCTATATGCGATGATCGCGCGGCAGCCGGTCGGCCAGTTGTGGCTGGCAGGCGTGATCCCCGGCCTGATGATGGCGACGATGTTCATAATTTATATCTACGTGCGT
>JAGXGX010000019.1 GCA_024636515.1 Roseovarius sp. | reverse complement strand
TCTGAGCCTGACGCGTGCGGCGGATCTGATCGGCTTTGTAGGCGACACATTTGGCGCAGGTTAGCGCATAAGGATATTGGCGACATGGACGGATTTACCATTATCGACGGCGTTGTGGCGCTGATTATCGTTCTGTCGGCGTTGCTGGCCTATTCGCGCGGCTTCGTGCGCGAGGCGCTGGCGATCGCGGGCTGGATCGCGGCCGGCATTGTTGCCTTTATCTTTGCCCCGCAGTTAGAGCCGCTGGTAAAAGAAATCCCTATGATCGGCGAATTCATTGCCGACAGCTGCGAATTGTCGATGATCGGTGCCTTTGCCATCGTCTTTGCGATTGCGCTTATCGTCGCGTCCTTCATCATTCCGCTGTTCTCATCGCTGGTTCAGCGCTCCGCGCTTGGCGGACTAGATCAGGGAATCGGTTTTGTCTTTGGCGTGGCGAGGGGTATACTTCTCGTCGCGATTGCGTATTTCGTATATGATACCGTTGCGTCAGCGCAGAACATCAAGATGATTGACGACAACAACCCAGAAGAAGCGCTGGGTTGGATCACCGCGCAATACGAATCGCTGGTCGGTTCGTGCGATGGGGCGGCTGCGACGCCTACGCTTAACGGCGGTGACGCCATCACCCCTGCCGCGACCGAGTAGGCCATTGCCAACTTGCGTCTTGCCGCGGCGGTGTGCATCTCATTCGCCGGGCGGGACGCTGCCACCAAGCTGGCAGTGATCACTTACCCGAGATCATGCAGTGACACCGGCGCCAACACCCCCTATGTGTGACGCATCTGTGAAAACCGGATTTGGAGCGCACTCTTGACAAAAATCATGCCGCCCGCACACCCATTCGACGACACCTACCTGCGCGATGACGCAGACGGCGATAAACTGAGGGAGGAATGCGGCGTTTTCGGTGTTATTGGCGTCCCAGAAGCCGCCAATTTCACCGCGCTTGGCCTGCACGCACTACAGCATCGCGGCCAAGAGGCAGGGGGCATTGTCTCCTACGACGCCGCAGACGGATTCAACAGCGCCCGCCGATTTGGCTATGTTCGCGACAACTTCACCAAGCAAAGCCTGATGGAAACACTGCCGGGCGAGTTGGCTATTGGCCATGTTCGGTATTCCACCTCGGGCGGCAAGATGCCTGTGATCCGCGACGTTCAGCCTTTTTTCGGTGAATTCTCGATGGGCGGCGCGGCGATTGCCCACAATGGCAACATCACCAACGCCATCGCGCTGCGCAAAGAATTGATTGAGCGCGGCAGTATCTTCCAGTCGAACTCTGACACCGAATGTATCATCCACCTGATGGCCCGTTCTCTTCAGCAGACAATCCCGGAGCGGATGGAGGATGCATTGCGCCGGGTAGAGGGCGCGTTTTCAATCGTCGCCATGACCCGGACCAAGCTGATCGGTGTGCGCGACCCCCTCGGCGTGCGCCCACTGGTTTTGGGCCAAGTTGGCGATGGGTGGGTTCTGAGCAGTGAGACTTGTGCGCTGGACATCATCGGTGCCAAATATATCCGCGAGATCGAGCCCGGTGAATTGGTCCTTATCACCAAAAACGGTGTCGAGAGCCATTCGCCCTTCCGCAAGCAAAAGCCGCGCTTCTGCATTTTTGAGCATGTCTACTTCAGCCGCCCCGACAGCATTATCGGCGATCGCAGCGTCTATGAGACGCGCCGCCAAATCGGGGTTGAACTGGCCAAGGAAAGCCCGATCGATGCCGATCTGGTTTGCCCGGTGCCGGATTCGGGCGTGCCTGCGGCGATCGGATTTAGCCAGGAATCGGGCATCCCCTACGCCATGGGGATTATCCGCAATCAATATATGGGTCGCACGTTTATTGAGCCGACCGAGCAAATCCGCAACATGGGTGTGCGCCTCAAGCTGAACGTCAACCGCGCCCTGATTAAGGGCAAGCGCGTGATCCTCGTTGATGACAGCGTCGTGCGCGGCACCACCAGCCGCAAAATCCGCGAGATGATATTGGATGCGGGCGCGGCCGAGGTGCATTTCCGCATTGCGTCGCCGCCCACAGCATGGCCCTGCTTTTACGGCGTCGACACACCCCAGCGCGACAAATTGCTGGCGGCAACGATGTCCGAAGAAGAAATGCGCCAGCATCTGGCGGTCGACAGCCTCAAGTTCATCTCGCTCGACGGCATGTACCGCGCCGTGGGCGAGGCAAACGGGCGCAATCCTGCCAGCCCGCAATATTGCGATGCGTGCTTCTCCGGTGAGTATCCGGTCAAACCCACCGATCAGATCGAGCAAGGGTTCGAGCTGAAGGCGGCGGAATAGGGCGCGCAGTTACTTGAGTAATTGCGCGAATTAACCAGCTAGCTCTACGAAATCAAAAATGGGCGCATCAGTGATGATGCGCCCATTTAAGTATCTAGAATTCAGCCTCGCGCGCGAGGCGAACCTTATGCCAGAACGATATTCGTCGCCGACTCGCGGCCATCACGGCCTGCTTCGATGTCGAAAGTTACTTTCTGGTCGTCGCTCAAACCGGTCAGGCCAGCCTGCTCAACGGCAGAGATGTGCACGAACACGTCCTTGCCGCCACCATCGGGCGCGATAAAGCCGAAGCCTTTAGTTGAGTTGAACCATTTGACGGTGCCATTGGCCATCGTCGTACTCCTAATAATCATACTGCCTGCATGTCGCAGCAGCTCGGGCAAGTCAGTGCAAGATCGCAAAACTAGTCCGAAAGGAGCAGTGATGTCGAAAAAGGTAACGTCGCGCCCTTCAGATGGACTTTCTTCCGCCATTTTACAAGGGGCTTGGGCAATTCGCATTTGAGACGGCGGTTTGCCGCTGACCTAACGGCAGTTTTTTTGGTCTTGAGCCGATTGAGCGCGACACAGCTTCATGGGTGTCGCATCCCCGCCGGACCCTTGACGCCGCCGCGCCCTACAGGCAAACCGCCGATATGACACAAGTAGCCCTCATCACAGGCGCCTCGCGCGGCCTTGGCGCAGCCCTCGCCGAAGAGCTTAGCGCCTCGCATCATGTCGTCGCCGTCGCCCGCACTACCGGCGCGCTGGAAGAATTGGACGACCGTATTCAGGCCGCCGGCCACTCGGCCACGCTCGCGCCTATGGATATCAACAATCCAGACGCGATGCGCCAGCTTTGCCGCAGCATCCATGACAGATGGGGTGCCATCCACATCTGGGCACATACCGCCGTCCACGCTGCGCCCCTTAGCCCTGCGATGCACATAGACGCGCGCGACTGGGATAAATCCGTCGCGACCAACGTTACGGCGACCGGCTATCTGATCCCCTTTATCGCGCCGCTCTTGGGCGAGGACGGTCAGGCCATGTTCTTTGAGGATTTCAAGGCGGGCGAGAAATTCGCCGGCGCATATGGCGCGACCAAGGCCGCGCAGATCGCCCTCGCCCGCTCGTGGCAGGCCGAAAGCGCCAAGCATGGCCCGAAGGTACACATCGCCAGCCCTTCTCCCATGGCCACGGCGACGCGCGCGCGGTTCCACCCCGGTGAGGATCGCGAGACGCTGGCATCACCTCAAAATGAGGCGCGCCGCCTGCTGGCCCTTCTGGGATAGGCGCTTGCCCGCCGCCTGACTGCCGTTTAGACAGAACAGAGCAGGCTGGAGGGCGAATTCTTGCGCATATTGATTACCAACGACGACGGCATCAATGCCCCGGGCCTCGCAGTCCTGACCGAAATCGCCGAAGGCCTCGCAGGCGCTGGCGGCGAGGTGTGGTGCGTCGCGCCCGCGTTTGAACAATCGGGCGTCGGCCACGCCATTTCCTATACCCAACCGATGATGGTCAGCGAACTGTCCCCGCGCCGCTATGCCGTGCAAGGCAGCCCTGCCGATTGCGTGCTGGCGGGCCTGCACGACATCCTGAACGGCAATCCCCCCGATCTGGTGCTGTCGGGCGTCAACCGGGGCAACAATGCCGCCGAAAACGCCGTCTATTCAGGCACATTGGGCGCAGCGATGGAGGCCGCGCTTCAAGGCGTGCCTGCCATCGCGCTCAGCCAGTTCCACGGACCTGCCAATCGCGATCTTGATGATGCTTTCGACGCCTCGCGCCAGCATGGCCTGGCGACAGTTCAGCGCCTGCTGGACAAGGGCGTGTGGAACAATGACGACTACGGCATTTTCTACAACGTCAACTTCCCGCCCGTCCCGGCTAGCAGCGTAAAAGGACTACGCGCAGCGCGACAGGGCTTTCGCCGTGACATCGGCTTTGGCGTGCAGCCGCACACTTCGCCTTCAGGCCGCCGCTTCTTGTGGGTCACAGGCGCGCCGCAACAAGAGCCGACGTCGCCCGGATCAGATGCGGCTGTCAATCTGGAAGGCTACATCTCCGTCACGCCAATGCGCGCGGACCTGACCGCGCATGATATTCTGGAGCCGCTGAAAGCCATCGAATGAGCGAAGAATTGCCGGACACCGCCGAACGCAAGATGCAGTTCCTCTATGCGCTCCGCTCCAAGGGGGTGACGGACAAGCGCGTGCTGTCGGCGATGGAAAAGATTGATCGCGGGCCGTTCATTCGCGGCTATTTCTCTGGCCGCGCGTATGAGGATATGCCCTTGCCGATCGCGTGCGGGCAAACCATCAGCCAACCCTCGATCGTGGGTTTGATGACGCAGGCGCTGCAACTTAGCGCGCGCGACAAGGTGCTGGAGGTCGGCACCGGGTCCGGCTATCAGGCTGCGATCCTCAGCCAACTGGCGCGCCGGGTCTATACCGTCGACCGCCATCGCCGCCTCGTGCAGGAGGCAAACATCATTTTTCAGCAGCTCAATCTGACCAATATCACCGCGCTGACGGCCGATGGCAGCTTCGGCTTGCCCGAGCAGGCGCCGTTTGACCGCATCCTCGTGACTGCGGCTGCCGAAGACCCACCCGGACCGCTCTTGGCCCAGCTAAAGATCGGCGGTATCATGGTCGTTCCGGTGGGCCAGTCGGACACAGTACAACGCCTGATCCGCGTCATCCGGCATGAGACAGGCTTTGACTATGACGAATTGCGCCCGGTGCGGTTCGTGCCGCTGATCGAGGGACTGGGCCGCGATACCGCCTAAGCGCGACCCTAAATTTAAGACGGCCCCGCGTTTATAAGGGGCAGAGCATGAGGACGAAACCGACATGAGCAGCACGCAAACCACCCTCCGGCGCCCCCGCCTTGCCGCCCTATTGGCAGGCAGTTGCGCGATGGCGCTCGCCGCTTGCGGGGGCAACATGGATCTCGACATGCGCGGTCCTATCGGCGGGCTGGATACAGCGGGCGCCGCGCGCACCGCCACCGCCGACAGGCCTAGGCCGGATGCACGCGGCATCATCTCGTACCCCAACTATCAGGTGGCGATCGCGCAACGCGGAGATACCATTGCTTCGCTGGCGTCGCGGATCGGCGTCGACCCTAACACACTGGCAAGCTACAACGGCATCCAGACCGGCGATCCCCTGCGCCAGGGCGAGGTTATCGCCCTGCCCGGCCGCGTGGCAGAGCCTGCAGGCGGGCCTATCACGTCTAATGGCAACGACATCACCCAGATTGCAGGTGCCGCCATTAACAATTCCTCAACCAGCCAGATCCAGACCAGCACGCTGACCCCCGCCACAGGCACAACCAGCAACCAAGCCAGCGACGAGCCGGTGCGCCACAAGGTCGCCCGCGGCGAGACGGCATACACAATTGCGCGTCTCTACAATGTGTCGATCCGCAGTCTGGCTGAATGGAACAGTCTTGGTGCCGACTTTGGCGTGCGCGAGGGGCAATTCCTGATCATCCCCGTCGCGTTGCCGGGTCAGCAGACCGCCTCGTTCGATGCCTCTGACGTGCCAGCCACCCAGCCGCCCGGCGCCGGATCGCCCACGCCCGAGCCACCCAGCGCGGCCAAGCCATTGCCGGCCGAGGATACCATGACTGCCGCCAAGGCCAAGGAGCAGCCCAAGGAAGCGCCCGATCTGGGCAAGCAGCAGACCACCGCGTCAGCGCCCAAAGCGCGCATGAGCTATCCCGTGCGCGGCGATATCGTGCGCCCATATTCCAAAGGTAAGAATGACGGTATCGACATCGCCGCCAGCCCCGGCACTGCCGTCAAGGCCGCCGATAGCGGCACCGTGGCCGCAATAACCAAGGATACCAAAGGCACGCCGATCATCGTGGTCAAACACGCCAACAACCTGCTGACCGTCTATTCAAACGTCGAAAACGTCGCGGTCAAGACCGGCGACAAGGTCAGCCGTGGCCAATCGCTTGCCAAGATCCCAGCCAAAGGCGTGGCCGCTGTCCACTTTGAGGTGCGCAATGGCTTCGACAGCCTTGATCCGGTCCCTTACCTGACCGAGTGACGCAAGGTGAGCGCGCCAACCTGATGTGGCGCGCTCAACCCTTCTCAGTGACGAGGCTGTTATCTTGGCGAGATTTGCGCATCGCGCCCGGCGTGTCAGCCGAATTCGCGCAACCGCTTGAACAGGCTTGATGTATCCCAGCGACCGCCGCCCATCTTCTGCACGTCCTTATAGAACTGGTCGACCAGCGCGGTTACAGGCAGGGACGCGCCATTCTCGTCCGCTGTCTTTAGGCAGATCCCCAGATCCTTGCGCATCCAGTCCACGGCAAAGCCGTGGTCGAAATGATCCTCCAGCATCGTGCCCGAACGATTGCTCATCTGCCAGCTGCCAGCCGCGCCTTGGCTAATGACCTCGACCACGGCGGCGCCGTCCAGCCCTGCCTTATCGGCGAAATGCAGGGCCTCGCTCAGCCCCTGCACCAGCCCGGCGATTGCGATCTGGTTGCACATCTTGGTCATCTGGCCAGCGCCGGACGCGCCAATCCGGCGGCACAGCTTGGCATAAACAGCCATTACAGGCTCGGCGGCATCATAGGCAGACTGCTCGCCGCCACACATGATAGAGAGCTGGCCGTTTTCCGCCCCGGCCTGACCGCCAGAAATGGGCGCATCGACGAAATGCAGGCCCGCGACCTTGGCCGCCTCATGTAGCTCGGCGGTCACCGCCGCTGATACAGTGGTATGGTCAACAAAAGTCGCGCCAGAGGTCATCCCGGCAAACGCGCCGTCATCGCCTAGGCAGACACTGCGCAGGTCATCATCGTTGCCGACGCAGGCCATGACGAACTCCGCGCCTGCCGCTGCCTCGCGCGGGGTGGTCGCGGCGGTGCCGCCATGCTCGGCCGCCCACGCGTCGGCCTTGGCGCCGGTGCGGTTATAGACACACACGCTATGCCCCGCTGCAGCCAGATGCCCTGCCATCGGATAGCCCATCACGCCCAAACCTAAAAATGCCAGCTTCGCCATTTGGATACTCCCTATCTTCACATTGCCACGCACGGCCATTGTCCTCGGATACCTTTCTGACTATTCCGTGGCGGGATAACAAGGCAAGTCAGCAAGGCGGGACGGGGCATCATGGCAGGGGTTTTCAAATGGCTGATGCGGATCGCCGGCGCACTGATTGCGCTGGCGGTGCTGGCTGTTCTGGGCCTTTATTTCTTATTGTCCCGGTCCCTGCCCGACTATGACAAGACCTTAGAGATCAGCGGCCTCAGCGCGCCTGTCGAAATCGTTCGCGACAACGCCAACGTGCCACACATCTTTGGCCAGTCTGAGGCGGACGTGTTCGAGGCACTGGGATACGCCCATGCGCAGGATCGCCTTTGGCAGATGACCATCCTGCGCCGCAGCGCGCAGGGCCGCCTATCAGAGGTGTTCGGCCCCCGCAGCCTGGCGATAGACAAGCTACTGAGGCGCTTTGACATTTACGGCGCGGCGCGCAAATCGGTAAAATGGCAGGATGCCGCCACCCAGGCCGCACTTGCAGCATACGCGCGCGGCGTAAACGCCAGGCTGGCCGAGGTTAACGATAGCGCCCTTGGGCGCGGTGCGCCGGAAATGTTCCTGTTCAATGCGCCTATATCACCGTGGGTGCCCGCCGATTCCATCGCCATCATCAAGCTGCTCGCCGTGCAGCTATCGCCGCATATGCAAAACGAGGTGCTGCGCGCGCGCACGTCGCTGATGCTGGATGATCCCGCGCGTCTGATGGATATCCTGCCCGACGCGCCCGGCAAAGGCATCGCGGCATTGCCTAAATATGCGGGCTTTTTCGCGCCCGGCGCGCTGCCGCGCTATGCGGGCGCGGGGCCGTCAGCGCGCGATCCGTTGTCGCCTGTCTCGCCCCCGAACCTTTCGGGCGCGTCCAATGCCTTTGCCGCCACGCCGCCACGCTCGGCGTCGGGCGGCACGCTGCTGGCGAATGATCCGCATCTGGGTCTGACCGCGCCGTCGATATGGTATCTCGCCCGGCTGGAGCTGGCCTCGGGCGGTGTCATAGGCGCGACGATCCCCGGCGTGCCGCTGGTGCTGTCAGGACGCAGCGACAGCCTTGGATGGGGCATCACCTCGGCTTATCTGGACGATCAGGACGTCTATATCGAGCAGGTAAACCCTGAGAATACGAACCAATACCGCACGCCGGACGGCTTTGCCGATTTTGTCACGAGCCGCTCGATCATCAAGATCAAGGACGAAGCCCCCATCACGCTGACGCTGCGCTATACCGAGAATGGGCCAGTCCTGCCCGGCTCTCAATATGATCTGGGCAGCATTACGCCGCCGGGGCATGTGGCGTCGCTGTCGTGGACAGCGCTTAGCCCGCGCGACACAACGATGAGCGCCGGCATCGCCCTGATGCGCGCCAGCACCGTAGATGAGGCGCTGGCTGCGGGCGAGGATTTCGTTGCCCCTGCGCAGATCCTGACCGTAGTAGATCAGGGGCACATCGCCATGAAGCTGGTCGGCGCCATGCCCCGCCGCAGCGCCGAACATGACACGATGGGCCGCCTGCCCAGCCGTGGCTGGATCGGGCATAACCGCTGGCAGGGGCGCTATCCCTATTCGGCCAATCCTGAATTCACCGACCCGCCCGGCGGTATCCTTGGCAATACCAACAACAAGATCGTGGATCGCCCGTTTCCGCTGCATGTCAGTCACCTGTGGGGCGACACGCAACGCATCCATCGCTGGCAGCGCCTGATGCAGGGCCGCGAGGTGCATACGCGCGACAGCTTTGTCGAGGCGCAGCTGGATACGGTCAGCTTTACGGCACGGTCGCTGCTACCGCTTATCGCCGCCGATCTGTGGTTTACTGGAGAGAGCGCGGCCGAAGGCACCCCCCTGCGCCTGAGGCAACGCGCGCTAGAGCTGCTGGCCGGCTGGAACGGCGAGATGAACGAGCACCGCCCTGAGCCGCTGATTTATGCGGCTTGGCTGCGGGCAATCGGCCAGCGATTGGCGCAGGACGAGTTAGGGCCGCTGGCGCCTGAATTCACTCATACCGATCCAGTATTCGTCGAGCGTGTATTTCGCGACATAGACGGCGCAGCGGCGTGGTGCGACGTCAAACAATCGGGACCGGTTGAGACCTGCACCGATATTTCGCGCCTTGCGCTGGACGATGCACTGGTCTGGATTACAGGCCGTTATGGTACTGCGCTGGAGTCGCTGCGCTGGGGCGACGCGCATCAGGCGACGCAGGATCACCCGGTGCTGGGGACCGTGCCGGGGCTGCGATATTTCGTGAATATCCGCCAATCAACCGGCGGCGGCGATCATACGTTGCAACGCGGGCGCACATCGGGCACTGGTGATAATCCGTTTCAGAACGTCCATGCGGCAGGCTATCGCGGGGTGTATGACTTTGCCGATCCGGGAAGCAGCGTGTTCGTAATCTCGACGGGGCAGTCGGGGCATTTCCTCAGTCGGCATTATGACGATCTGGCGCAGCTGTGGCGCCGGGGCGAGTATATTCCGATGTCACTGGATCCTGATCTGGCCCGCGCTGGCGCTGTGGGCATCACCGTTCTGGTGCCGAAAGCTGAGTAGGCCTTTACTTCAGCGCGTCGAATTCGGCGCGCTGGCGGGCTGTCCAGCGCACTTGAATGGCGTAACCGTCATCACCTTGCGCCTCAGACTCCACCACGCCACGCGAATGCAGCCACGCGTGCTTGCGGCCCTCGGCAAAGGGTAGCGCGATCTCTTCGCTGCGCGTGTCGCCGACTAGTATGCCACCGATCTTATCAACCAGCGCTTGGATCCCCTCGCCGGTGACGGCTGAAATGGTCTGAACATCATCAGTCCGCTCGGCGCGGGTGATCATGGCGGTGTGATCCTCGGGCGACATCAGGTCAATCTTGTTCCAGATCTCGATGCGCGGCACGCTCGTGTCTACCTTGAGACTATCGAGGATTGCCTCAACATCAGACTTCTGCGCCTCCGTTTCGGGATGGGATATGTCGCGCACGTGGCAGATCAGATCGGCGCTCAACACCTCTTCCAGCGTAGCGCGAAATGCGGCGACCAGCTCGGTCGGCAGGTCGCTGATAAAGCCGACCGTATCGCTCATGATGACCTCCGGCCCGCCGCCGGGCAGCGCGATGCGCCGCATGGTGGGGTCCAGCGTGGCAAAGAGCATATCCTTGGCCATGACATCGGCGCCGGTCAGATGATTAAACAGGGTCGATTTGCCGGCGTTGGTGTAGCCAACCAGTGCGACAATCGGGAACGGCACCTTGGAGCGCGCGGCGCGGTGAAGGGTGCGGGTCTTGGCAACTTTGTCTAATTGGCGGCGCAGGCGCACCAGCTGCAGATCGATCGCGCGGCGGTCCGCCTCGATCTGCGTCTCGCCGGGGCCACCGACAAAGCCGAGGCCGCCGCGCTGCCGCTCCAGGTGGGTCCAGGCCCGCACGAGGCGCGTTCGCTGATAGCTGAGCGCGGCCATTTCCACCTGCAACACACCCTCGCGGGTTGCGGCACGGTCGCTGAAAATCTCAAGGATAAGGCCAGTGCGATCAAGGATTTTGACCCCCCACGCCTTTTCCAGATTACGCTGCTGCACAGGGGTTACGGGGCCGTCGATCAGGACCAGCTCGATCTCGTCCGCCTCAAAGCGGACGCGCAGTTCCTCAATCTTGCCTTTGCCGAACAGTTTGCCCGGGTTTATCTTGGGCAGGCGCACGACTGCACTGCCAGCCACGTCGAGGCCGGGCAAGGCGCGGCCAAGTGCCACCGCCTCCTCCAACGCCAAATCAGGCTTGCGGGCATTGCCGCCGGATTTATAGGTATCAGGATGCAGCACCCATGCACGCGTATCGCGCACGCGAGTGTCGTACGTGCCGTCCGCATCGGGGCGCAGCTCGAACTCTTCCTCGTCCATCATGT
>JAGXGX010000110.1 GCA_024636515.1 Roseovarius sp. | reverse complement strand
GCGAGACTTTCAGCCAAAGACCATCACCATCGCCGTGCATGCCGGGTTTGCTGATCGCCTGTGCCCCTTTGTGGGTCAATTTTCCCATGGCAAATCGTCCACCCTTTATTACACCCTTTTGGACGGCGCTAGGAAAACCCTTATTCAGTTGGGCCGCAACCTATGCCTCTATTTTTGCGTAATACTACAACATCTGGGTTTGAGACAACTCAAGACACGCTTGCCCTAGACCTACGGGCTGCCACTCATCTTAATTTTTCGTTCAGGTTTATCAACGCGACCTTTTTCTTGTCCAGCCGGGCCGGAAGGTTTGGCACCCCCTGTTCATTTTTGCACTAGTCCGGCCCGCCACGTCGCTAGCCAGGCACGCCCGAGCTACTTCATGCGGATGGGTCAATCATATGGTGTTGCTCTTGAAATTGATCCGATGAGAAGCTTTCGTTTGTCGCCAGATTGACGAGAGATTTTTGCGGTCCGTCAATCACGCAGCTTTGCCCGCTTGTCGATACGCATCCACCTTTGAACGAGTTGCCCAGCGTTACGCGCTTATGCGCAGTTGCTTTGGCCTTGTGCGTTGAAAAATTGCTCGCAGGCAACGTTCGCAAATTCGCGCGCCGAGTCGGCATGAATCGGCAGAGAAACTGAAATGTCCGTCTCGGACCTGCCCTGCACTCGCCCTTCTCAGGTACGCACTTTCGCCGCCTCTTGTCAAAACGCAAATGGGTCCCCCTCGCCCAGTGCAGAGCGATGGCGGCGCGATAATGCTGAACACTCCTCCTCTCGCCCAAAGGCTCGCCTCCTTTTCTTTACAAAGCTTTGATGTCGCTACGAAGGCGCCTGTAGTGATGCGCGTTTCCTGAATGACGACGGCTCATTGCCCTCGTGATTGGATTTTTAGGCTGTTGACGTTGCGGCAGGCGTGTTTAGACTTTAGAAGTCGCCCTTAGGTTGCGATGCCCGTGCGGATACTGCGATTGTTCTAGTCGCCTTGATCCGAGCGATCGGAAAGCGCTCCTAACGAAGGCCAGATCATGACACACCTGAGCGCGCGCACTCCCTCAGAAATGGCACTGTTCGCCCATCTTAGTGTTCCGATCTGGGTGTTCGATCTGCAGCAATATCGCATTTGGTGGGCCAACGACGCGGCGGTGACCTTTTGGAAGGCGGAGAACCTAGATGCGTTGCGCGCGCGCGATTTCTCGACCGATAGCGATGTAGTCCATCTGCGCTTACGTCAAACTTTGCAGGAATTGGGCGACAGAGGTCAAATTCATGAGAGTTGGACGTTCTATCCAGCGGGCGCCCCGGTGCGGTTAACGGTAGCCTGCAAGTGCATAGAGATCGACGACGGGCGCACGGCACTTTTCGTCGAGGCGTCCCATGCCGCCGACACTGAGACTGACATTCAATCTGCGCGCCTTCAGGAAAGCGTGCGTTACGCATCCGCAATGCTCAGTATGTATGCGATGGATGGCACGTTGTTGACGCAGAACGCCCATGCTTTTGGGTGTTATGGCGGGCCAGATTCCGGCGACACTGGGTTGCAGATGGGGCACCTATCTCAGCGATTGTGCGCGCCAAGCGCCGCCTCTCAATTGCTAGCAGAAATCGCAAAGTCCAATGACTTCGACTCCGAACTCGCAGTGCAGACCGCCCTTGGCTACCGCATCCACCGCGTGAGGGCGTATCCGGGACGCGATCCTGCGACCGGTGATCGTGTCGCAGTGCTGAACGAGGAGGACATTACCGATATCGTCGACATGCGCGAGCGCCTGCACGCTTTGAACAACGATTTAGAGTGTCACGTCGCCGCGCGCAGTCGGCAGCTGCAGATCAGCGAAGAGCGGTTCTCTCTCGCGATGCAGGGGGCCAATGATGCGCTTTGGGATCTGGATGTCGCGTCCGGCGATGTCTATCTGTCACCGCGCTGGTACACGATGATGGGGTATGCGCCCGGCGAAGTGGAGGCGTCCGCCGCGCCGATCCTTGCGCTCGTTCATCCCGACGATCGTCATCTGGTTGACCCTGCGCGAATGACCGCAGACGCGCTGGAAGGACCCGTCGCCGAAACGGAATTTCGCTTGCGCCACAAGGATGGTCATTGGGTGGACGTCCTGACCCGCGCCTTCGCGGTCGTGCGCGACGGCACGGTTACGCGGATGGTGGGCACTAATCTGGACATGACAGAGCGGAAGAAAACCGAGCGCTCTCTGCGCCGACTCAAGGAGATCCTTTTTGAGGGCAGTGAGGCGCTGCCTGTCGGCGTCGCCTATTTCGACTCGAACCTCAAGCTGGTAATGTGGAGCAGCCTTTATGCAACGATGCAACCGCGGTGTGCGGCTAGTCTAGAGATAGGCGCAAAGTTTGCCGATATTTTGAAAGCGTCTCAGGACGGCAACCAACCTTGTGATGGAGGCGGCGACATTGCAAACCGGTTGGCGCAGGCGCGGAAAAGCCCTCAAAACTGGGTGGAAACTCTCAGTGACGGCCGCACCTTTACGCAGGCAGTGATTCCCACCAGCGGCGACGGCGTGATCGCGGTTGTCGAGGACATCACCGAGAAACGGGCGCGCCAAAGGCAACTGAGGCAGGCGCAAAAGATGGAGGCGGTCGGCCAACTTACGGGCGGCGTCGCGCATGACTTCAATAACTTGCTGGCAGTTATCATGGGCAACCTTGAACTGCTGGATCTGGAGATCAGCCAGCCCGACGTCGCCCTTCCGGACCCCAGAGAGGCGCGCGCGCTGATCACTACCGCGCTGGACGCGGTCAGGCACGGGGCAGACCTGACTGGCAGCTTGTTGTCCTATGCGCGCAAGGCGCAACTGGCGCCCAAGATCGTCGATATCAACGAGACCGTGCGCCAAACCGAACGCTGGACCCGGCGCGCCATCGAATCAAATGTCGCAATTGACGCGATCCTGCCGCAGGGGATTCACGCGGTGCTCGTCGATGGTAGCGCGCTGCAAAATGCGCTGCTCAATCTGGTGTTGAACGCCCGCGACGCAATGCCAAACGGCGGCACGCTCAAGATCGAGACGCAGAACGTGGTGATCGACGACGGCTATTTTGACGATCCCACCGAAACAGTATCGCCCGGATGCTACGTCATGGTCAGCGTCAGCGACAGTGGCGTGGGCATCGTGCCCGATGAGATTGAGCAAATCTACGATCCGTTTTTTACTACCAAGCCGGTCGGCAAGGGCAGCGGTCTGGGCCTCTCTATGGTCGAGGGGTTCGTGCGACAATCCGGCGGGACCATTCGCGTCCGCTCAGTGCAGGGCGAAGGCACCTGCTTTCGCCTCTATTTTCGCGCCGTCTCGCAAGAGGCAGCAAACGCATCGCTTGCGCCCGCCGCCGCCCCACCGAAAACGCCGACATACAAGGCACGGGTGCTGCTGGTCGAAGACCGCCCCGAAGTCATGCTGGTGCTAGAGCGCATTTTATTAAGCGCGGGCTACGATGTGCGGACCGCAGTGAGTGGCGATGCAGGCTTTGAAATTTTTCAGCTCGATCATAATTTTGATCTGGTGGTGACAGATATCGTCATGCCGGGCCGCCTTCAGGGCGCTGCGTTCGCGCATGCCTGCCGCCGATTGAGGCCGCAAATGTCCTTCATTTTTCTTTCGGGCTACGCGCCAGACTCTACGGCCCAAGACGAGGCGTTGCCGGACAGCGATCCTCGCCTGATGAAGCCGATTTCGCGCAATGATCTGCTGGCGGCTATAGGCACCTGCCTGGACGGCGCGGCGGAGCCCCGGTAATCGGCCAAGAGTGCAATGAAGACTCGCATCGTCCATCTTGGCTGCCAATTTGTCCAATTTTCTGTCGGTTTTGCTTGAGGCTCGGGCAAAACTCACTCATTTAAGGCGGGTCGGCCAAGGCCAAAGATCAGGAGTTCGCGTGTCCCTCTTCCTCATCGCCCTGCTGCCCTTTCTTGGGGCGTTGCTACCCGGTCTTATGAATTCCGCAGGCCGCAGTGCGTGTGCCGGGGTGACGTTTACCGTCACGGCGGTCACTTTGATCGGTCTTTTGACGAATGCGCCTGCGGTGCTGGCCGGGGACGTTGTGACAGCCGGCATCGACTGGCTGCCCGCAATCGGTCTGAACGTGACCTTGATGCTGGATCCGCTCGGCTTTTTCTTCGCGTGTCTCATTCTGGGCATCGGCCTGTTGATCATCGCCTACGCGCGCTATTACCTCGCGCGCAACGACAATATGGGCGAATTTTTTACCTATCTGCTCCTATTCCAAGGCGCGATGGTAGGTATCGTCTTATCCGATAATATACTGCTTTTGCTTATCTTCTGGGAGCTGACGTCGCTGTCGTCCTTCCTGCTGATCGGCTATTGGAAGCATCTGCCCGAAGGGCGTCAGGGCGCGCGCATGGCGCTGACCGTGACAGGGATGGGCGGACTGGCAATGATTGCCGGAATGCTGATCTTGGGCCAGATCGTTGGCAGCTATGACCTCAGCGTCATTTTGCAAAATCGGGAATTGATACAGGATTCGCCGCTCTACATCCCTGCGCTTATACTGATCCTGATGGGCTGCTTTACCAAATCGGCGCAGTTCCCCTTTCACTTCTGGCTACCGCACGCGATGGCCGCGCCGACGCCTGTGTCGGCCTACCTGCATTCAGCCACGATGGTGAAGGCGGGCATCTTCCTGATGGCGCGTATGTGGCCAGTGCTGTCTGGCACCCCTGAATGGTTCGTGATCGTCACCAGCGCGGGCCTGATTACCATGGTTCTGGGCGCAGTCATTGCGTTGTTTAAGCATGACCTTAAGGCACTGCTGGCATTCTCGACCGTCAGTCACTTAGGCCTAATCACGATGCTGCTGGGCACCGGGACGGCCTTTGGCGCAATGGCGGCAGTGTTTCACATTCTTAATCACGCGGCGTTCAAGGCGGCTCTGTTCATGTCCGCCGGCATCATCGACCACGAGGCGCATACACGCGACATTCGCCACCTCGGCGGCCTTCGGCACCTGATGCCAATCACGTTTATCATCGCAACTCTGGCCGCGCTTTCAATGGCTGGCATCCCCTTGCTGAACGGCTTTCTCAGTAAGGAAATGATGCTGGAGGAGGCACATCGCACCACCCTATTCGGCGTGCCGTGGCTGGTCCCTGCTTTGGCGGTGTTTGGCTCGATTTTCTCGGCGACCTATTGCTTTCGCCTGATCGGGCATGTGTTCCTTGGCCCCAAGCGCGACGATTATCCCGCCACGCCGCACGATCCCGGCGCCGGCATGTGGCTGCCCCCTGCCCTTTTGATAATCCCAGTGGTGGTGATCGGCCTCGCGCCCTTTGTGGCCGAGCCGTTTGTAAAATTAGTAACAAGCGCCGTCCTCGGCGATGCCGCTACGCTGCCCGACGTTCATTTCAAGATCTGGCACGGGCTGACCCCCGCCCTTTATATGTCTATCGCGGCGGTGGTCGGCGGCCTGATTGTGCTGGCGCTATTCACCCCCGCTCTGAGCCTGTGGGACGCCGCCCCACGCCCCGAGGCCAAGGTAATTTTCGACCGCGTGATCGGCTGGTCCGTCGCGGCGGCGCGCGGTATCATCCAGCCGCTGCATGACGGCGCTTTTTCGCGCTACGGCGCTATCATGGCGACCACTGTCCTGGCTGCCGGGCTGCACGCATGGGTCACCGGTACGGCCCGTCCCGTCGCCTACGAAATGACGCCCTTCGACACGATCTCGGTCGCCGGTTGGCTGATGCTGGTGGGGGCGACCTTTGGGCTGGTGTTCCTGCATCGCAATCGCCTGTTGTCACTGATTCTGATCGGCATCGTTGGCCTAATGGTGTCCATTGGTTTTGTCCATTTCAGCGCGCCCGACCTAGCCCTTACGCAATTCACCGTCGAAGTGGTGACGATCATTCTGATGCTGCTCGCGCTCAATTTCCTGCCCAACCGCACGCCAATCGAATCGTCGGTTCTGCGCCGCACGCGCGATGGGGCCATTGCCATCGTCGGCGGCTTGGGGACTATGGCGCTATCTTGGCACTACTTGCTGCGCGATCCGGTGGCTGCGTCCATCTCGGAATTTCACTTGGCGAACTCGTACAAGGGCGGCGGCGGCACAAACGTGGTCAACGTCATCCTCGTCGATTTTCGAGGCTTTGACACCTTCGGCGAGATCATCGTGCTAAGTATCGCAGCCCTGCTTATCTATGCGCTGACCGAGGCGCTGTTAGCCGGCCCGGCCCGCGCCAAGCTACTAAATCGCAAGCCAGATCAGCCGCGCGCAGGCGACATTCACCCCCTAATGATGGTGGTGCTGACACGGGTCACAATGCCTGTCGTGCTGATGGTAGGCTTCTACATCTTCTTGCGCGGCCATAACGAGCCGGGCGGCGGATTTATCGCCGGCCTAGTCGTATCAATCGCTGTTGTAATGCAGTACATGGCCAGCGGGTTCAGCTGGGCGTCGGCGCGGCTGCGCTATCCCTATCACGGCGTTATCGGCGCGGGCGTGCTGATCGCCGGCCTGACCGGCATTGGATCGTGGTTCTTCGGAAAACCCTTCCTGACCTCTGATTTCACTTATGTTCGTATCCCACCCTTTGAGAAGTTTGAGCTGGCCACTGCCACCCTCTTTGACCTCGGCGTGTTCCTCGCGGTCGTCGGCGCGGTGATGCTATCGCTGGAAAGTTTCTCGCGTCTCGCGCGCCGCGCCCATGTCGAAGAGAGCGAGCACGCGATGGATATCGACCCTTCGCGTGAAAGCGATCCATCCAGCGACACCGGCGTCCTTCGCCCTACAGAACAGGAGGCCTGAAATGGAACTGCTCGTCGCCTCCGCTATCGGCATCCTAACCTCCGCCGGTCTCTATTTGGTGCTGCGCTTGCGCACTTTCCCGGTGATCATGGGTATCTCGCTGCTGACTTACTCGGTTAACGTGTTTCTCTTTGCATCTGGCCGCCTGACGGTGGGCGGCCCGCCCATCCTTAGCGACGCGGACATCTACACAGATCCGTTGCCGCAGGCACTGGTGCTGACGGCTATCGTTATCTCCTTTGGCATGACGGCAGTGGCGGTGATGCTGGCGCTGGGTTCATATCTGGGCGCCGATGATGACCATATCGATGATCCGGTCCAAGAGCCGGAGGACGCCGCATGAGTCACTGGATCATCCTGCCCATCATCCTGCCTGCTATCCTAGCGCCCTTTATTGTGCTGGCCGCGCGCTATCATATCGTCATCCAGCGTGTTCTCGCGCTCGCCGGTGCTTCGACGCTGATTGCCATCGCCGCAGGGCTTGCATGGCAGGCGGCGGACGGCACGATCACAATTTACCAGCTAGGCGATTGGGCTGCGCCGTTCGGCATCGTGCTGGTTGCGGATCGGCTGTCCACGTTAATGGCGCTACTTACGGCAACCTTAGGCTTCTTCGTATTGCTCTACGCTATCGGATCAGGCTGGGACGCGCGCGGTCGCCACTTCCACGCGCTGTTTCAGTTCCAACTGATGGGCCTGATGGGTGCGTTTCTGACTGGAGATCTGTTCAACCTCTTCGTGTTTTTCGAGGTACTGTTGATCGCATCCTACGGATTGATGATCCACTCAGGAGGCGCGGTACGTCTGCGCGCCGGCGTGCAATACGTCCTTTACAACCTGCTGGGATCGACCTTGTTTCTTTTCGCGCTCGGCGCACTCTATGCCGAGACTGGTACGCTTAATATGGCCGATCTGGCCGTGCGCGTCGCCCAGATCGACATGGACGGGAACGTGGGTATCCGCGTCGCGGCAGTACTGCTGCTCCTCGTGTTTGCGGTTAAGGCGGCGGTCGTGCCGCTGCATTTCTGGCTACCCTCCAGCTACGCCGAGGCACCGGGCCCCGTCGCCGCGCTGTTCGCCATTATGACCAAGGTGGGCGCCTACTCCATCATCCGCGTCTATACCCTGATATTCCCACCTGATCTGGAGGCCACAACGGGGCTGTACGACTTGTGGCTCCTGCCTGCGGCGATGATCTCCATC
>JAGXGX010000109.1 GCA_024636515.1 Roseovarius sp. | reverse complement strand
GATGAGGCCGCAAAGGATCGCTTTCGCGAACGGCAAAAGCAGATGGCCTTGTCCGAGGCGCGCGGCGAACGGCACATGCAAAACATCCCGGAGGGGTGATTGCTCGCACGCCGCCCGCGCTGCACCAGTATGAAAATACGCAAATCAAAACGCAAACAACCGGCGCAATCCTTTATCGGGCTGCGTGCCGGTCCAAAAGTCATGTGTCTGATTGATCCTCCGTCTCGCATTGCGAGGGGTAGTCAGCGGCGGCCCTCAGGGAGGAGGAATAGGGCCACCGCCATGCCCGGATGCCACCGGGAGGAGGAATAAGCATCCGGATCTCTGTGCGCCCGCGCGTCTTGCGGGCGAATTCATTAGGCTTGGCGGCGCGTTCCGTGGACGGCCTGCCATGCGTGGCTGGGGATCGTGCTGCGGCTAAGCCCCAGATCAGCAAGCTCGTGATCGGACAGTTGCGACAGCGCTGTGATCGTCTGGCGGTACGAACGACGGCGTGCCACTTTGCTCTTCATGTCGCCGAATGCTGCTGCCAGTGAATGTATGCCAGTGGCGCGGCCTGTGTGTGATGCATAGCTCATCGTGTGTTCCTAACTCTTGCGAATAGTGCGGTGGCCCGTATCGGCGCGGCCGCCCTTGTTCATTTGTTGACCTTACATACGCCTTCGCTGCACATGCACAATCCCACACCGAAGCAATGCTGCTATGCAGCAATTGCATAAGTAACGCTGACCTAGCGTTAAACAAAATAAACGGTTTTCAGGTGTTTCCCCGATCTCCCTTGCCCCCGGGGCAAAAATCGCCACCTATGAGTCAACGCATTTTCAGGAGGCAAACATGGCCGTAGCGCGCGCAGATATCGAAGCACAGCTGGCACAGATCGAGCTACCTGATGGAGGCACCCTGATGTCGCGCGATTGGGTGCGTGCGCTTAGCGTGGAGGGCGGCGAGGTACGCTTTGTTATTGAGGCGCCCAGTCCCGAGATCGCCCGCCAGATGGAGCCTATACGCGCAGCGGCCGAGCGTGCGGTTGCGGCCATTCCCGGCGTCACCCGCGCCTCAGCCGCGCTGACGGCACATGGCCCGGCGGCCAAAGCGCCGCCTGCCCAACCTCAGCAGCAGGCCCCCAGCCTCAAGATTGGCGGTCATGCCAAACCGCAGGAGGGCTCAATGAAGCCTGCGAGCGTTAAGTCGATCATCGCGATAGGCTCGGGCAAGGGCGGGGTGGGTAAATCGACTGTTTCGTCAAACCTCGCCGTTGCGCTGGCGCGCGCGGGCAAAAAAGTGGGCCTATTGGATGCCGATATCTACGGCCCCAGCCAGCCGCGCATGATGGGCGTCAGCAAACGCCCCGCTAGCCCCGATGGCAAGATCATCGAGCCGCTTCATGCCCATGGCGTCACGCTCATGTCGATTGGCCTGATGCTGGACCCGGCCAAGGCGGTGATTTGGCGCGGGCCGATGCTGATGGGCGCGCTACAGCAGCTGATTTCCCAAGTGAACTGGGGCGAGCTGGACGTGCTGATCGTCGATCTGCCACCGGGCACTGGTGATGTGCAACTGACGCTATGCCAAAAAGCCGAGCCGTCGGGCGCGATCATCGTGTCGACGCCGCAGGACGTGGCCCTTTTGGATGCGCGCAAGGCGATGGATATGTTCGCCACGCTGAAGACGCCGATCCTTGGCATGATCGAAAACATGAGCACCTATGTCTGTCCCGAATGTGGGCACGAGGCGCAGATATTTGGCCATGGAGGTGTCGAGGCGGAGGCCAAGAAGATGGGTCTGCCCTTCCTCGGGGCGCTGCCCATTGATCTGGAAACGCGGCTGGCGGGGGATGCCGGTACGCCTATTGCAGCGGGCGATGGGCCAATGGCATCGGTCTATGCCGCGCTAGCGCAACGACTGATCGCGGGCGGTATCGTCTAGGGACTGAACCGAACCACCTTAAAAGGCGTTGGGCATTATTAGCATCGGAGTTTTCCATGACGCTTGCCATTCTCTACGTAGTCACCTTCGCGGTTTTTCTGGGGATCGACTATCTTGGCCTTAGCTACATAATCAAACCCACGTTTGAGCGAGATATAGGCGCGCTTCTGGCGGATAGTCCGCGTATCGGCCCTGCCGCGATCTTTTACGCGTTCTACGTCGGCGTTCTGCTGTGGTTTGTCAGCTGGCCTGCGCTGGACGGGGAGAAATCGTTGCTCTGGGTGTTTGGGTCCGGCGTGCTGATTGGCGCGATGGCTTACGGCACGTATGAGTTTACCAACCTCGCGACGCTCAAGGATTGGACATGGCGCATGGTCGCGACCGATTTCACTTGGGGTAGTTTCCTGACGGGTGTTTCGGCGACCGCCGGCGTTGCAGTGGTCCGTGCCATTGGCTAAGCGATTGCGGCGATCCGCGACGCTGGGCTAGATATAGGGCGGGCTTTGGCTCGCCGACTTGCACCAGCCAAAGGCGCCTCGCGATGCTCTCACGTCTCCTTATCTGCCTGATGTTGATCCCGTCGCCCTTTGCCGCGCAGGCGGAGGCGCCGCTGCGCATCCTCGTCATGGGCGATTCGATGATGGCGGCACACCGCATATCGGGTCGGGCTGTGTCGCATACCGTCGCTCGCGCGCTGAAGGCAGACGTAACCGACAAATCGACGCTCGGCGCGCGGGTCATTTATAACCTTCCGATTTCAGGCACGTTCGGCTTGGATATACGGCGGCAGTATCGCACTGGGCCATGGGACTGGATTGTCGTCAATGGCGGGGGCAACGATCTGTGGCTGGGCTGTGGATGTAGCCGCTGCCAGCGCAAGATGGACAAGCTCGCCACCCGCGCCAGCACTGGTGGCGAAATTCCCAAACTACTGATGCGCCTTCGTAAAACCGGCGCGCGCATCGTTTATGTGGGCTATCTACGCAGCCCCGGCGCGGGGTCGCCTATTGAGGGATGCCGTAACGAGGGGGATGAACTAGAACGCCGCGTGAGCGCATTTACGGCCAAGGTGCCGGGCATCTACTATCTGTCGATCGCCAATATGGTGCCGCATGGCGATCGCAGCCATCACGCTGCTGACATGATCCACCCCTCTATCAAGGGCAGTCGCGAGATCGGGCGTCGCGTTGCAGGCGTTATCGCGCAGGTCGAACGGGCCCGATAGGCGTGCAGCTCACTCAGTCTCAATCGGCAGATCGACCGCGACCAGCCCCAGCCGCTGCGCGGCGGCGAGCGACAGGATGCCGCTATCCAGACCCTCTGGCCTTTGAAATTTACGCACTGCGGCGCGGGTGCGCCCGTCCATCTGGCCGCTGATCGCGCCACGATAAAGCGTTCGAGCCGTCAGAGCGCGTTGCAGTGAGGCGACGAAATCGGGGGTCAAATCAGCGGGGCAGGGCGTTTCAAACCAAGTCACCTTGCGCTCGGTCACGATGTTCTGGCGAGTCTCAGTCTTGTAGATCGCGGGTGGGGTGATGGTGCCATCCTTAGGCACCTTAGGCGGTTGAACGAGGACCTGATCGGTTACCGTTTCGATCACTGCCGGAGTGACAAGCTTGCCCCAGCAAGTGCCGGGCGCGGCGCCCGGCGGCGCCTCCGCCAAGGTCTGGACCAAATCCGGCTCGCCGGTGCCGACCATCGGCGCGTCGCACGCGGCGAGCGCGAGTATAGCCATTAAGGGTAGGGTGCGGTGCATCGGGTGCAAGTGCCTCTGAGAGCGGTCTGGTGCCGGGTTGCGCACACGTTAGACGGTTTCGCGGCTCCGCGAAAGGCGGCATCCGGGCGAGGGCAAGAAGCCCCCGTTTGCGACTCTTTGTACCTGCCGAGCGCGAATCCACTGGCCTGAGCATGACGCGCCCGCTAGGTAGGCGGAAACGCCAGAAACGGGAGACTGCACGCATGGCCAAGATTACCTATGTCGAGCATAACGGGACGAAACACGAGATTGAGGTCGCCACCGGCCTGACGGTCATGGAGGGCGCGCGCGACAACAACGTGCCGGGCATTGAGGCCGACTGCGGCGGGGCCTGTGCATGTTCGACCTGCCACGTTTATGTCGATCCCGCATGGGTCGAAAAAATACCCGCCAAAGACGACATGGAAGAGGATATGCTGGACTTCGCGTATGAGCCCGATCCAGTCCGGTCGCGCCTGACCTGCCAGATCAAGGTGACAGATGATCTGGATGGCCTTGTCGTTCAGTTGCCCGAAAAGCAGATCTGATAGTGAACGGGGCGCGGCGTCATCGCTTGCGCCCCTTGAGACCTTCGGCGCGCCGCGCGCGGCTGGCGCTGTGCATGTGGCTGGTGTCGCTGGCCCCCGCGCTAAGCGATGTTTCTGATCGGTCTTGCATAGCCGATTGGAACAATATCGGTGAGGTTTGCCTGATCCACAGCCCTGATGGCGCGCGCTATGGCCATGATGTGCTGGGCGCCACGCCCGAGTGGCATTTGCTGAGCGTCAGGCCCTCTGATCCGCTGCACGCGGCCACCGCCATACGCCATCTCGGCCATATATTCGAGGATATCGCGCCCCGGCTTGCCGATGTCACTGGCGACGGATTCCCTGAGATTATTGTTGTGCAATCCAGCATGGATCGCGGTGCGCGTCTGGCTGTGTTCAGCGCGGCGGGCGGCACACTGTCCCTGCTGGCGGCGACGCCCTATATCGGGGATCGCAATCGCTGGCTTGCCCCGGTCACCGTGGGCGATCTGGACGGCGACGGCAGGGTTGAGCTTGCGTATATCGACCGGCCTCATCTGACCAAGCGGTTGCGCGTCTGGCGTTATGCGGATGGCGCGCTGGGACATGTGGCTGATTTGGGCAATCTGACGAACCACCGCATAGGGTGGGATTTCATCGCTGGCGGTTGGCGACCCTGTGCGTCCGAGATGATCTTGGCCAGCGGCGACTGGCGCCGCGTCATGGCGGTGCGGCTGGAAAATGGTAAGCTGAGCGCCCGTGACGTTGGCGCGTACAAGTCACCTGCTAGCCTGAATGCAGCGATGGCTTGCCCGCCTTAGGCCGCGCTTAACTCAGATAGAAACGGTCTGCCTTTAGCGGCTTGGGCGCGGGCATATCCAGATGCGGGGCCAGGCTGATTTCGATCGTGCGGCACATTGCATCCAGTGGCAGGCCATTCACCGTCTCGCCAAAGGGGTGGGCCAGTTCCTCTGTCACTTCGGCCAGACCGATAAAGATG
>JAGXGX010000108.1 GCA_024636515.1 Roseovarius sp. | reverse complement strand
GACCCTGAAACCGGCAAGGTAACGATCGAGAAGTTCACCACCGCCGACGATTTTGGCAAAGTGGTGAACCCCATGATCGTTGATGGGCAGGTGCATGGTGGCCTGACGCAAGGCATCGGTCAGGCTCTGATGGAGAATTGTACCTATGACGCGGACGGCCAACTGCTGTCGGCCAGTTACATGGATTACTGCATGCCACGCGCCGACGATGTGCCGTTTTTCGTCATTGACCACTCCAACGGCACGCCGTGCACGCATAACCCCCTCGGGGTGAAGGGCTGCGGCGAGGCGGGGGCGATCGGATCGACGCCCACGGTCGTCAATGCGGTCGTCGATGCGCTGCAATCTGGCGGGTACAAGGTGGATCACGTGGACATGCCCGTGACGCCGTCGCGTGTGTGGGCGGCGATGCAAAAGGGCTGAGAGCGGGGAATTTCGGGGCGCTGCCCCGGACCCCGGGATATTTAGGGCAAGAAGAAATACTTGCCCGTATTTGGGAGACGCCAGAATGTACGCATTTGAAATCGAACGGCCCACAAGCATCGCGGATGCGGTCAAGGCACTTGCTGCGGACGAGGCGCAGCCACTGGGTGGAGGGCAGACCCTGATCCCGACGCTAAAGCAACGGCTTGCGATGCCGTCAGTTTTGGTCAGCCTATCAGGTATCAATGAGATGCGCGGGATCTGCACTGATGACACGGGCCGCCTGTGTATCGGCGGCGGTACGACGCATGTGGAAGTGGCGGCGGGCGCGTTTCCGGGGCTTGCTGGTATGGCGGCCAAGATCGGTGATCCGGCGGTGCGCAATCGCGGCACGCTGGGCGGATCGCTCGCCAACAATGATCCTTCGGCCTGCTATCCGGCGGCGGCGCTGGGGCTGGGCGCCACTATCGTCACGGACTCGCGTGAGATTGCGGCAGATGATTTCTTTCAGGGGATGTTTGACACTGCGCTGAACGAGGGCGAGATTATTACGCAGGTGAAATTTCCGGTCCCCGCTAAATCAGCCTATGCCAAGTTCGAGCAGCCGGCATCGCGATTTGCATTGGTGGGTGTTTTCGTGGCAAAATTTGAAGAAGGCGTACGCGTGGCTGTCACTGGCGCGTCAGAAAGCGGTGTATTCCGCTGGACCGAGGCCGAGGCAGCGCTGAGCGGTGATTTCAGCGCCGCCGCGCTGGAGGGACTGAGCGTGGCGGCGGATGGCATGATCGGTGATCTGCACGGCACACCCGAGTACCGCGCGCATCTGGTCGGTGTGATGACTAAGCGGGCCGTTGCAGCAGCAAGCTAATAGTGGATACAAAAACGGCCCGGAAGATATCCGGGCCGTGTCAATCTTGAAGTAGTATGCGCCCTAGCGCGGCATCGGGCCGATGATCATAATCATCTGGCGGCCTTCCATCTTGGGCATATTTTCGACCTTGCCGAAGCCCTCAACATCGGCGGCAACGCGTTGCAACAACTCGCGGCCCAGATCTTGGTGGGCCATTTCGCGGCCGCGAAAGCGCAGAGTGATCTTAACCTTGTCGCCGTTTTCCAGAAACTTGAAGACATTACGCATTTTGACGTCGTAGTCGTTGGTGTCGGTGTTGGGTCGGAACTTGACCTCCTTCACCTCGATGATCTTTTGCTTCTTACGCGCTTCGGCCTCGCGCTTTTGCGTCTCGTACTTGTACTTGCCGAAATCCATGATCTTGCAAACAGGCGGCTTGGCGTTGGGCGAAATTTCAACCAGGTCTAGACCGGCCTCTTCGGCCATTTCCATCGCGCGGGCGCCTGATACTACGCCTACATTATCGCCATCGGCCCCGATCAGCCGAATTTCCGCATCGCGGATGCGGTCGTTTACGCGGGGGCCTGTGTCGCGCTGTGGTGGCGCGTTATGCGGTCTGCGGGCTATGGCTTTGATCCTTGGATAATTATTAATGTGGTTCAAAGCGCAACGTAGCCATGGCTACCCTAGGATTCAAGCGCGAAAATAGGCTGTTCTGCGCCGACAACGCCCAAAACACCCTTGCGCCTTGTGAGTGTGGCGGGCATGAGGTCTGTTGCTGTCAGGGGGCCTTCGTATTAGCGGTTGTTCGCGGCGAATTTATATCGATACATGAGGATATTAAGATGAAAAACCTTCTTTGGATTGTACTGGCCGCCATCGTTCTGATTGGCGGTTACGTGCTGGTGACTGGTAACTCACCCGCCGAGTTGATCGAAACCGACAGCGGCGAGCAGATTGATGCACCCGCCGAGCTGGAGCAAACAGCCGATGATACAGGTGCTGCGATAGACGAGGCCGCCGCCGATGTTGATGCCGCCACTGATCAAACGGGCGATGCAATTGAGGCCGCCGCCGACGATGTGCTAGAGAATGCAGATGGCACCATGAGCGCTGTCGAAACCACAGCCAGCGATGCCGCAGCGAGCGCAACAGACGCAGCGAATACGGCGGTCGAGGGTGTGCAGGACGCCGTAGACGCGATGTCAGAAGAGGGTAGCGATGCCATGAAGGTTGTCGACGACGCAGCTGAGGGCGCAGCAGATGCTGTGAAAACGGAGGCCGAGGCTGCGGATGACGCTGCAAAGGCGGCGACCGCTGCAGATGACACTGCGACAGAGAGCACGGAAGAGGGCACCATGACAGACAGTGCCACCGAGGCCGCTGCCCCCTTGACCGTAGAAAACTTTGACATGGATGCCGCCGCGCAGATGATCGAAAATTCGAACATCAACGCGACGCAAAAGACCCTGTTGAAGGCAACACTGCAGAAAGCGCAAGAGAACCCTGAGTTACTGAAAGCCGCGCTGGCACAGGCACGCGCCGCACTGGGCATGTAAGCCAAAGCGAAACCACACAAAGAAAGAAGCCCGCACCGGATGACCGGTGCGGGCTTTTTCATGCTTTATTGGTGCGTAATAGGATTAGTCCAGAAACGCCTTTTCCACCACGTATTCGCGCGGCGCGGAGTTTGCGCCCTCGTGCAGACCATACTCCTCGAGCAGATCCTTCAGTTCTAAATTAAACGCCATGTTGCCGCAGATCATTGCGCGATCATTCTCGGGCGATAGTGGCGGCACACCCAAGTCGTCGAATACTTCTCCCGAGCGCATCAGTGCGGTAATGCGCCCCATTTTGGGGCTCTCCTCGCGCGTGGTGGTCGGGTAATAGCGCAGCTTGGTGGCAAAGCCATCGCCGATCAACTCCTCCAGCATCTCATTGCTGCGGATATCCTCGATCAGTTGCGCGCCATATGTCAGCTCGCCAACTGTGCGGCAGGTGTGGGTCACGATAACCTCGTCGTAATCCTCAAATGTCTGCGGATCTCGCAAGAGAGACGCAAAGGGCGCAAAGCCAGTGCCGGTGGCAAAGAGCCAAAGGCGCTTGCCCGGAAGCAGGGCGTCATGTACGAGCGTCCCGACGGGCTTGGGGCGCAGGATCACTTCGTCACCGGGCTGGATATGTTGCAGCTTGGACGTGAGCGGGCCGTCCTGTACCTTGATCGAGTAGAACTCCAGCTCGTCATCCCATGACGGCGACGCGATGGAATAGGCGCGCAGCAACGGCTTTTGCTTGCCGGTATCGGGATGCGGGTCCCCCATTAGACCGATCATCACGAACTCGCCCGAGCGAAAGCGCATCGAGGCAGGCCGCGTGATGCGAAACGAGAAGAGCTTGTCCGTCCAATGCGTGACCTGCGTAACGGTCTGTGCATCAGGCAGGGCGGGCACAGCACGTTGCGGCGCGGCCGCATTGTCGTAATTCGCGGCGTTCTGAGCGGCAGTATCGGTCACTTGGGTCATCTCGTTCATAAAGTCATCTATCGGCAATCGGTGCCGATCCTTTCCTAATCTGTAGAGCCGTGAATTAAAAGGCGACGTTCAGCCGCGCAGTTAGCCCCGTAATCTGGCCTGATAGTCATGCGCGCGCCAATCGGCGCGAAAGAGCCATTGATCCTGCGGCTGACGCGCTGCCAGTGCCTCGTCGATCTCGACCTCGTCAAAGCCGCAGCGCCGCGCCATCGCATATTGATCGGCCAATACATGACCGCGCGCGCGCAGGCGGCCATCATAGCCCATCAGCCGCAACTGGCGCGCGATAGAGAAACCGCGCCCATCCGCAGAGCTGGGAAAATCGACGCGGATCATTGCGATCTCTGGCAGGCGGCCGGCCAATTCGGCAGGGTCCACCGTCGAAGGCAGATCGATACCAACGCCATCGCGCGCATCCTCCAGCGCCGCAATGGGCGCTGTCCAGTCGTCGGGGCCAAAGCCTGTGTCTGTCACGATAACGCTCATGCGCTTTCTCCTTGTCTGACGAATTTGCCGTTAACCATATGAATGCCGCACTCTGTTTTGTCTTGGCCCTTCCAGCGCCCCGCGCGCGCGTCCTCGCCCGGCGCCACAGGCGACGTGCAGGGCATGCAGCCGATCGACGGGAATCCTTGGGCCACCAGCGGATGACGTGGCAGGCGGTTTTCCTCGATATAGGTCCGCGCGTCGCCCTGCTGCCAATGGGCCAGCGGGTTGACCTTGAGCCGGCTCGCGCCCTCCTCGACCTCGAAAAATTCGAGGCTGGTGCGTGCGCCGCCCTGATACCGTTTGCGCCCGGTGATCCACCCGTCGAAGCCCGCCAGTGCGCGGTTCAGCGGCACCGTCTTGCGCAGGGCGCAGCAGGCATCGGGGTTGGTCTGGTTCAGTGTGGCGGCCGGGTCTTGAGCCCTCAGATCGGCTGTATCCGGGCGGATGATGCGCAGGTCGCGCAGGCCCAGACGCTCGGCCAGTTCCTGCTGGTAGACCAGCGTTTCGGTGAACAGCATCCCCGTCTCAAGGAATATCACAGGCGTCTCGCGCCGCGCCAGCGCGACCATGTGCAGCAAGACCACCGATTCCGCGCCAAAGCTGGAGACGAGGGCCGTCTGCCCAACATCGGGATCATGCAGCGCGCGCGCAAGGACCGCGATCGCCGAGTGGTGGCGATAGGCGGCGTTCAGCGCTGCGGCGCGCCTGTGCAAATCAGACGCGCGGGTGTCTGGCAGGGCGCTATGCAGCGACATGGGCCTCTGCCTTTCTGCGGGCGGCCTTGGCCGCCTCCGCCTCGCCATAAAGCGCGGTCTTGAACGGCATCATGCCGAGGCGCCGATATGTGGCCAGAAAAGTCTCGGACGCGTCCGTGCGGTGGGCCAGATAGGCCCGCATGATTGTCTCGATGGCCGGCACGATATCATCCGCAGAAAAGCCGGGCCCGGTGCGATCACCCAGCTGCGCATCGGGGCCGCCATCGCCGCCGATGGTGATCTGGTAATTTTCGACCCCCGCACGATCAAGGCCCAGGATGCCGATATGGCCGACATGATGGTGCCCGCAAGCGTTGATGCAGCCCGAGATTTTGATCTTCATCTCGCCGATCTCATGCTCAAGTTTCAGCGCGTCAAAGCGCATCGCGATCTCTTGCGCGATGGGGATCGAGCGGGCGGTAGCCAGCGCGCAGTAATCCATGCCGGGGCAGGCGATGATGTCTGAGATCAGGCCGATATT
>JAGXGX010000107.1 GCA_024636515.1 Roseovarius sp. | reverse complement strand
GATCTCGCCCTTGCGCAGTAGTGCAACGATCTCATGCGCCTCGTACGCGCACAGATCCGGCCCAGTGAAAGGATGTGTTACAGACGATTTCATAGCGCCCTCCCGGCGGTAGGCGCGTTTTGGCGGCGCTCGCAGAAGTGTAAGCAGTGAAGGCGTCAGGGTACAAGAGCACTTGGGCGGGCACGCTCGGGCTATCGTTGGCCGACAGAGCCAAATTTGCAATTGTTCAAGCAACGCAACGCAATCGAACTTATCTGCTATAAGACGCTGTCTGTGCAATGTGCTCGGTAGGCTTCAAAAAAATGCAGCGGTTTTAGTGTAATAACGTCATTTGCCCCCGAAGTAGATCTTGCAGGCGTACCCGCAATCATTTTTGGTATATTAGAGATGAATGAAGGCCGTTTACGACTGCCGCGAAAACGGTAATCGCGGTATCAGTTTCCTTAATCGAGAATGGTTTGAGCAAGCCGTGACATTACGGCGTGACAGGCGATCTTTGGCAAATAACGGCCCTCCTGATATCAATCGTCCTACTAACGTCTCCTAACAGCGGCTGACGTCAGACAACGTATCTGGTAGTGAGATCTGTTATAACTACGATCGATTTGGCGCGCAGGCCTACCCCGAATAGCGTCAGCTATTCAGTATTCTTATCAGGCCCATCTTTTAGCGGTGTATCATCCCGAAGTGTTATCGCCTGCCGTTCAATCATGCGATGTACCTTGGGCCGTTCGCTACCGCGATGTAGCTTCAAAACGCGCTCGTAGGATTCGGCATCGGCCTGCGTTCGACGCTCGTGGTGGCGAACATACTCGACCCAAGTGGGCACATGATACGTTTCGGTCCACACATCTGGGTTTTCAAGATCCCGCAAAAGCGCCCATTGCTGTGCCCCATCGCGAATTCTGATACGTCGTCTCGCGTTCATGACGGCCAGAAATTCGGTTACGTCCTCCTGCGCAATCTCGTAATCAACCATGATCATTATCGGACCGCTACGCTGCTTTAAGTCGAGCCTCAGGGCCGGCTCTGTGAAGATGTTGAGCGGATTCAGGTCAAGATCGGTCGAATCCGGCAATGGCACGCTCAGTCCCGCCAAAGCCCCCAACACCAGCAGGGCGGCTGCCACAAACATCGCACGGTCCGCACCGAAGTTTTCAGCTATTGCGCCCCACGCCCAACTTCCCCCTGCCATGCCGCCAAAGACGCCGGTCTGATACAGTGCAAGGGCCCTGCCGACGACCCAGCGCGGTGTAGACAACTGAACCGTTACATTGAACAGGGAGAGGGCAATGACCCAGCTGCCGCCAGCAAGTAGTAGGGCCGCGCCACTGAACGCGTAGTTTCGGCTCAGCGCCAGAGTGATGCTGCTGACCGCGAAGGCAATAAATGCGGCTTGGGTAATTCGCTCGTTCTGAAATAGCGCTCGCAGGCGGGCGTTCAGCAGCGCGCCGCATACCGCGCCCATACCGAAGCACCCCAATAGGACGCCGTAGACGAAGGCGCCGCCGTTCAACAATTCCCTGACGATCAGTGGCAGGAGCGCCAGTATCGCAATGGCGGAGAGGCCAAACAGAAAGCCACGAAAGATCACTTTCATTAGGTTTGGCGACATCGCGACATAGCGCAGGCCAGCGGAAAACGCGCTGCCCATCCGCTCGCGCGGTAAGCGCCGCTGCGGCGTGCCTGGCCGCCAAAACCAAAGGGCAGTGATAATGCCGACATAGCTGAATGCGTTTACCGTAAATGCAGCCGCTGCACCTGCGATGGCCACGATCGCGCCACCCGCAGCGGGCCCAATACTCCGCATCAGGTTGAAGCCCATACTGTTGAGCGACACTGCTGCCGACAACTCCTCTCGCGACACGATATCGCCCATAGATGCCTGCCACGAGGGATTGTGCAATGCAGTGCCACACCCGATCAGGAACGTGAATCCCAACAACAGCCAAGGCGACAGCAATCCCTCGTAAGCCATAATGGCAAGCGCGATCGACACCACTAGCATAAAGGATTGTGCTATGAGCATAACCTTGCGTCGGTCGAAATTGTCGGCAAACACGCCAGCCAACAGTGAGAAGATCATGATGGGAAGCGTCACGGAGGACTGCACCAGCGCGACCATGCTCTGAGATTGGGTCAGCGATGTCATCATCCACGCCGCGCCGACGGCTTGGACAAGCCCGCCGAAATTTGAGGCAAGGGCCGCAATCCATAACATACGAAACGTCTGGTTTCGAAAAAGCGTCAGTGTGGATGTACTTTGCGGCACAAGGCGCTCCTTCCCTCGACCAGACCCTGCTGTGATTGATACCGACGCAGAATGCTTCGGGCAAGCCGACGGTTACTTTGCGACCAAGGCTACCTACGCCCGCATTATCCGCCCGGCTTCTATGTGTCGCGATCCGTGGAATTTGTGTCGCCCGCTGCCGCCCAGAATTCGATGGCACGTTCGAACTCTGCCGCGTGAAACGCTGGGCTCTCGGGTCCAGCCAGATCGCCGTCGAAACGTCCAACGCGCCGCGCACAATCGAAAAAGCCCGGCGCGGGCAATCCGCCCCGTGCCTTGCTGACCACGAGCGCCGCAATCAGCGGGCGGCCGGTGGCGGCATCCTCCTCTATTAAATGTTCCAGCGCGACTGTGAGTTGATTGATCGTATTTGGCGGCGAGAGTTCCAAGGCTTTGGCAAGAGCCTGATAAGTGATGGGGCGCGCCTGCCCGGCGATTTGGCACAGATAGTGCCGGACACGTCCGGCTAAAGGGTTAGCCGTGCTGGTGGCGGCGCTCGCTGTAGAATCAACAATATGCACTTAACTCGTCCCACCTCAAATTCGGGCAAAACTCCGGCCTGAAAGCCAACCAACCAGCCAGCCACCTAGATGAGTCTCCCACGCCAGACCGCCATTCATCATATAAAAGAAGACAAAGTTCGCTGCGACAAGCGCTATGATCGCGGAAATCACTGGTCTTAGTGACTGACCAGATTGTTTCAGGATGCCATATTCCCAAGCCTGCCAAAGCCCAATCAGACCGAACGCAGCACCCGACGCCCCGATCATTGGGATATTGCTGGGTGAGAGTAATCCAAACGCTAGACTGCCCCCAACAGCCGATAGAAAGAGGACAAGAAGGGTTCTACCTGCTCCCACGCGTGTTGTGGCTAACTTCCCTAGTGACAACAGAACAACGCAGTTCAGCGCAAGATGGCCAATGCCGCCGTGCAAAAATGCGTAGGTTATGAACATCAAAAACTGTTGCCCGGGATACATGGGGGCAATTTCGCCAGAGAAAAGCGGCTGCCAGAAAGCGCCGATTGCGACTGTAAACCAACGCCAGTTCGACGACCCGAATAGCCCAATTTCTGATAGACTGACAACAATCTCAATCGCGCTCATGACTCCAACGAGCGCCCAGAGAAATGCGGGTGCGCCCGATGGATCGTTTCGCCCTGTGCTAGGCTGCGCGTGTGGCGATTTTGATTTCATTTGAGGTGCATACCTTCTTTGACGAGCCAGTAAAACGCATTTGATGTCTAAAGGCAGAGGGGTCGTGTCAGACAAATTCGAACTCGCCTTTGTACCGACCATAGTGCTTGCGGCCTGTGCGCAACTAGGTTGTCGGGAATGCACAATAACTCGGCGCGTCATCAAAGCCCATTTCCGGAAAAAAGCGTGATCCGTTCAGATTTGCCTACTCAGGCTCGCGAATAGCGGGCGCAAATGCGTAGCTACCGTGCGGCCTAAGCGCATTGCCGACACGGCATTCAGTGCAAATCAAGCGCTAAGTCTTTGATATAAGTGGTGAGCCCTACAGGATTCGAACCTGTGACCCACTGATTAAAAGTCAGTTGCTCTACCAACTGAGCTAAGGGCCCACTGCGGGCGTAATTAGAAAGAGCGCCGCCTAGGGTCAACCCCAATTCCGCCGGCAGTGGCGCGCAATCTCTGGATTCATTTCCGGTGGGGGGGTATAGCGCGCAACATGGACACGCGCCGCGATACTGGTTTGCCCTTCATGAAGATGCACGGGCTGGGCAACGACTTTGTCGTGCTGGATGCGCGCGACCTGAGTGTGCTGGACCCGCGCAGGCCGGATATGGCGATGACGCCCGCGCTGGCGATCCTGCTAGGCGACCGGCATCGTGGTATCGGTTTCGACCAGTTGGCAGTGATTGGCACAGGTGCTGGTGATGCACATCTGACATTCTGGAACAACGATGGCAGCATGGCGGGCGCGTGCGGTAACGCCACCCGCTGTATTGCGCGCTACCTGATGGATGAGGCCGGCACAGATACGCTTCATCTAACAACGCAGCGCGGCGATCTCTATGCGCAGGACGCGGGTGATGGCCTGACGTCGGTTAATATGGGCGCTCCTCAATTAGAGTGGCAGGACATCCCGCTATCCGAGGAAATGGACACGCTGGAACTGCCGATCGAGGGCGGCCCCGTCGCCACCGGAATGGGCAATCCGCACTGCACGTTTTTTGTCGCCGATGCCGAGGCCATCCCGCTAGAGCAATTCGGCCCGCGGTATGAGCATCATCCGCTGTTTCCCCAGCGAACCAACGTACAGGTTGCCAGTGTCGTTGGTGCAGATCACATTCGTATGCGCGTGTGGGAGCGCGGGGTCGGCGTGACGCTCGCCTCCGGCTCCTCCTCTTGCGCGGTTGCCGTGGCTGCGGCGCGGCGGGGGCTGACGGGACGCGCAGTACGCGTCGATCTGGATGGCGGCACGTTGATGATCGACTGGCGCGACGACGGGGTCTGGATGACCGGGTCGACGATGCATGTCGCCAGTGGCACCCTAACGCCCGAGTTTTTGGCAGGCGCAATATGAGCGCGCCGATATTCTCTAACCACGGATGCCGTCTGAACGCTTATGAGACGGAAGCGATGAAGGAACTGGCCGCTAGCGCCGGGCTGCAAGGCGCGGTCGTGGTCAACACCTGCGCCGTCACGTCCGAGGCCGTGCGCAAGGCGCGCCAGGATATCCGCCGCCTACGCCGCGATAATCCAAACGCACGCATCATCGTTACTGGCTGCGCAGCCCAGACCGAGCCTGCGACGTTTTCCGCTATGCCCGAGGTCGATAGCGTGATCGGCAATACCGAGAAGATGCAGGCCAGCACATGGGCAGGCCTCGCTGGTGATTTCGGAACCGAGCCCGTGCAGGTTGACGATATCATGTCCGTGACTGAGACCGCCGGTCACTTGATCGACGGCTTCGGCACGCGCAGCCGCGCCTATGTGCAGGTACAAAACGGGTGCGATCATCGCTGCACGTTCTGCATCATCCCCTACGGTCGCGGCAATTCGCGCAGCGTGCCCGCAGGTGTCATCATCGACCAGATCAAACGTTTGGTGGATGCGGGCTATAACGAGGTGGTGCTGACTGGGGTAGACCTGACCAGCTGGGGCGCGGACCTGCCAGGCACGCCAAAACTGGGCGATCTGGTCATGCGCATCCTGCGTCTGGTGCCGGATTTGCCGCGTCTGCGCATCAGTTCGATCGACTCGATCGAGGTAGACGAAAACCTGCTGGCCGCCATCGCGACCGAGCCGCGCCTGATGCCGCATCTACACCTCAGCCTGCAACACGGCGACGACCTGATCCTCAAGCGCATGAAGCGGCGCCATCTGCGCGATGACGCCATCGCTTTTGCCGAGGAGGCGCGGCGGCTGCGCCCAGACATGACGTTCGGCGCCGATATCATCGCCGGCTTCCCGACCGAGACGGAGGCGCATTTTGAAAATTCCCTCGCGTTGGTGCGGGAGTGTGATCTGACGTGGCTGCACGTCTTTCCCTATTCGCCCCGCCCCGGCACGCCCGCCGCGCGGATGCCGCAGGTGGACGGGCGGGCGATCAAGGAGCGAGCGGCGCGGCTGCGCGGCGCCGGCGAGGCACAGGTAGCGCGTCACTTGAGCACGCAGGTGGGCCGAACCCATGCTGTGCTAATGGAGAGCGCGCATATGGGCAGGACCGAGCAATTTACCGAAGTCACATTCGATGCACCTCGACCTGAGGGCCAGATTGTCGCCGCGCGCATAAGTGGCGTTCGCGGCACGCAGCTGGTGGCGGGCTGACATGCATCCCAATCCCGTCTATCGCGGCGCGAGCACGGAATTTAACCTCGATTTCGCGCGGCAGCAGGGCTTTGGCATGTTGGCGGTGGCAGCCGATGGTGCGCCGCTGATCAGTCACATCCCGTTTGTGCTGAACGATGCGGGCGATATCGCGGATTTTCACCTCGTCCGCTCGAATCCCATCGCGCGCTTGGCCACGGCGCCTGCGCTTGCACGGCTGGCCGTCCAAGGCCCCCATTCCTACATTTCGCCCGATTGGTACGGTGCCGAGGATCAAGTGCCGACGTGGAACTATATCGCCGTGCATCTGATCGGCGGAATAGAGCTGCGCCCGGCTGATGAGTTGCGCGCGCTCCTAGATCGCCAGACCGAGACGTATGAGGCACGCCTCACGCCGAAAGCGCCATGGACTGCCGCCAAGATGACGCCGGACGTGCTGGACCGCATGATGCGCCAGATTGTGCCCTGCCGAATGCGTGTGGCCGAGGTGCATGGCACTTGGAAGCTGAACCAGAACAAGCCGGACGACGTTCGCCTGCGCGCCGCAGATCAAGTCGACGCCTTTGGCATGGGCCAGGAGGTGCGGCTGCTGGCCGACCTTATGCGCGGCGCCTGAAGATCCTCGACTCTGGACAGCGCTCGCGCCCGTCCATACGCTGCACTCGATATCCTGAGAGGAGCGATCTTGATGAAACTTCTGACTGGCTCAACCTCGCCATTTGGCCGCAAAGTGGTTGCCGTGCTGCACGAACTTGGTATGACCGATTCGGTTGAGGTGGCGAATATCGCCACTACCCCGGTGAAGACTGATCCCGCCATCGCCGCTGCCAATCCGCTGGGGAAAGTCCCGGCGCTGATCCGTGAGGGCGGGTCAGCACTTTATGACAGCCGAGTGATTTGCCGATATCTGGATGCGCAGGCGGGCGGTACGCTCTACCCCGATGCGCGCCTGTGGGAGACGCTGACGTTAGAGGCGACTGGCGATGCGATCATGGATGCAGGTGTGTCGATGATCTACGAGGTCCGCTTGAGACCCGAAGACAAGCAGTGGGACGGCTGGATTGACGCGCAATGGGCCAAGATCACGTCGGCGATGGACGCGCTGGAGGCGCGCTGGATCAGCCATCTGGCAGGGCCGCTGGACATAGGCCAGATCGCCGTAGGCTGTGCCCTGAGCTATATCGAGTTTCGCCAGCCGGACCGCGAATGGCGCGCCGCACATCCACAGCTAAGCGCATGGCACACGAAATTCGATCAGCGCGAATCAATGCAAAAGACCCGGCCTGAATAGGCCGGGCCGTAAGCGCATCTGCGCGACTTGCGATCAGAAATTGTAGCTGATGCCGATGTTCACGGCGTGGGTCAGCAAGTCGGTACGGAGCTTGCCATCGGCTTGGCCGGGCACACCGGGATCGGCGTTGATCGTGACATCGTTGTCCGACCACACGATCTGATATTCGCCAAAGAGCGACCAGTTCTCGCTCAACTCGTATTTCATGCCTGCGATGCCGCGCACAGCAAGCCCTGTCACCTCATAGTCATAGGTTCGGTTGCTCGCGCCGATGACCTGAATGTCGACATGCGGCATCGCAATGCCGATGCCCGCGCCCGCATAGGGGGTAAAGCGGCTGCCGCCAAATGCGTCCGGATAGCGCTTCATCACGTTAGCGGTGAAGATGTTGTGCCCGTCCGTGAACTCTAGGCGGCTGACACCAAGAGCGGCGCGGTCACCGGCGCTGGCATATGCCTTGGTGTGCGTGCCTTCGACGCCGAATCCGAGGTCATTATTGGTCCACCACATAGCACGGCCACCGTAGTAATATGGATTGTCGAGCGCTTTGCCTTCCCAGTCCACGCTACGGTTAAACGCGGTGCCATTTGGCAACGTGCCTGACGCGGTGCTGTCGGTGACAGCCTGCGTGCCCAGATAGAAGCTTAACTCCAGCTCGGCGGCAGCAGGGGAGGCGACCACTAGCAGGGCGGCGGCGATAGCGGTTTTCGACATGATGGACATGGGCGAGGCTTTCACATGAGGCGGAAAATATAGCGCGTTATTACACTGCGTGACGTGCCGCCTCAAGCGCGTCAGTGTCGCGCTCTTCTGGTTGTTGCAGTTAAAGCGCCTTTAGCTTTGGTAGGCAGCGCGCCTCTTGGCCAACGAAGTTCACGCGCCTCTGGTCAACAACGTTAGCGCGCCTCTGGCCAGCAAAGTTAGCGCGCCTCTGGCGCGACACATCCGCGCCAGTGCCCAATATCCGGCATTGCGCACTGGACGGGCTGGAAAACCCTCGCTAAAACCCGTTTCTGACCGGTCGCGGGAATCCTGTGGCCCGCAAACCCCGTATGGGGCTGACCAAACAGACCCTGAGATTGGAGTAAACCTCGTGTCCCACGCAGACGATCACGAAGGCACCCGGAGGGATTTCCTCTATTACGCGACCGCTGGCGCTGCCACTGTTGCCGCTGGTGCCGCCATTTGGCCGCTGGTTAATCAGATGAACCCTTCGGCAGATGTTCAGGCGCTCAGCTCGATCCGGGTTGATGTTGGCGGCGTTGAGCCGGGCACGCAGATTACCGTCAAGTATTTGGGCAAGCCAGTGTTTGTCCGCCGTCGCACGCAGGCCGAGATTGACGCCGCACGCGATGTGGATGTCGACAGTCTGATCGACCCGACTTCGCAAAACCTTAATCTGAACGGCGTTCAGCCCGCGACCGATGCGAACCGCACTATTGCTATGCCGGGCGCCGAAGGCGACGCCGCCGAGGAGTGGCTGGTGATGATTGGCGTATGCACCCATCTGGGCTGCGTTCCGATCGGTGACGGCGCCGGCGACTTCGGCGGGTGGTTCTGCCCCTGTCACGGCTCGCACTACGACACCGCCGGACGTATCCGCAAAGGGCCCGCGCCCGAGAATCTGTGGATCCCCGTCGCCGAATTCGCCGACGAATCAACGATCAAATTGGGATAAGGACACGATTAGATGAGTGGTATTCCGCACGATCATTACGAGCCTGGCTCGCGGGGCGAAAAGTGGCTTCACCAGCGCTTGCCCATTGTCGGCCTGCTCTATAGCACGTTGACGATTCCGACGCCCAAGAACCTTAATTGGATGTGGATCTGGGGCATCGTCCTGACGTTCTGTCTGGCGCTGCAAATCATCACAGGCATCGTTCTGGCGATGCATTACACGCCGCATGTTGATCTCGCCTTTGCGTCGATCGAACACATCATGCGCAACGTGAATGGCGGGCATTTCATCCGTTATCTGCACATGAACGGCGCCTCGCTGTTCTTTGTCGCGGTTTATGCACACATTTTCCGCGGGCTCTACTACGGCTCGTACAAGGCGCCTCGCGAAGTGACGTGGATCATCGGCATGCTCATCTATCTGATGATGATGGGCACGGCGTTCATGGGTTACGTCCTGCCTTGGGGCCAGATGTCATTCTGGGGTGCGACAGTCATCACTGGCCTCTTTGGCGCGATCCCGTTTATTGGCGAGCCGATCCAGACATGGTTGCTGGGCGGACCGGCAGTAGACAACGCCACGCTGAACCGATTCTTTAGCCTGCATTACCTGCTGCCGTTCATCATTGCGGCGTTGGTGGCAGTGCATATCTGGGCGTTCCATACGACTGGTAACAACAACCCGACAGGTGTCGAAGTGCGCCGCACATCCAAGGCGGAGGCCGAAAAGGATACCGTTCCGTTCTGGCCCTACTTCGTAATCAAGGATCTGTTCGCGCTGGCGATCATCCTGATCGTGTTCTTTGCCATCGTTGGGTTCATGCCAAACTATCTGGGCCACCCCGACAACTACATTGAAGCGAACGCGCTCTCCACGCCGGCGCACATCGTGCCGGAATGGTACTTCTTGCCGTTCTACGCGATCTTGCGTGCCTTCACTTCTGACGTATGGGTCGTAATGGCAGCCAGCTGGATCACCGGCGGCATCGTGGACGCGAAGTTCTTTGGCGTGCTGGCGATGTTTGGCGCGATTGCTGTCATGGCGCTGGCGCCGTGGCTGGACACCTCCAGCGTACGTTCGGGCCGTTATCGCCCAATGTTCAAGTGGTGGTTTGCGCTGCTGGTGCTCGATTTCTTTGTCCTGATGTGGGCGGGGGCCATGCCAGCCGAAGGTATCTACGGTATCATCTCACTGATCGCGTCGGCCTATTGGTTTGCGTATTTCCTGATCCTTCTGCCCCTCTTGGGCGTGATCGAGAAACCGTTGCCGATCCCCGCGACCATCGAGGAAGACTTCAATGCGCATTACGCCGAAACCGGTGGTACACAAACCATCGTCAAACCGGCCGAATGAGGGGCAGAATGATGAACGAATTGTTCCGTAAAATTGGCGCACCAGCCGCGATCGCGCTGTCACTTACCTTAACAGGTGGTGCAGCGCTGGCGGCGGGCGGCGAAGTCCATGTCGAGGATATCGACTTCTCCTTTGAGGGTCCTTTTGGCAGCTTCGATCCGCTCCAGCTTCAGCGCGGCCTCAAGGTCTACACAGAGGTCTGCTCGGCCTGCCACGGGTTGCAGTATGTGCCGATCCGCACGTTGCATGACGACGGCGGTCCGCAACTGCCCGAGGATCAGGTTCGCGCCTATGCAAGCCAGTTCGAAGTCTTCGACGCTGACTTGGACGATTTCCGCCCTGCGACTCCGGCTGACCATTTCCCCAAGTCAGGGCTGGAAACCGCGCCTGACTTGTCATTGATGGCGAAAAAGCGCGCTGGTTTTCATGGCCCCTACGGCAGCGGCATCAACCAGTTTCTGAAGGGGATGGGCGGACCTGAGTACATCTATACTCTGCTGACCAGCTATCATGAGGCGCCTGATTGCGCGCCCGAAGATTTCCCGGGGAGCTACAACTCCGCCTTTGCCACTGGCGGCTATCCCGAAGAGTGCAAGGACGAGAATGGTCACGCAACCGTTCCCGGTAGCTGGATCGCGATGGCGCAGCCTCTTTATGAGGATTCGGTCGAATTTGACGATGGTCACCCTGCCGATCTGGAAAACTCGGCCAAGGACGTGGCCGCGTTCCTGACATGGACGGCCGAGCCCAAGCTGATGGCACGCAAGTTCGCGGGCCTGACTGGCGTAATCTTTCTGACGCTTCTGTCGGTTCTGCTTTATCTGACGAACAAGCGGATTTGGGCGCCAATAAAGGGCAAGAAGAAGCATTAATAGCGGCTTTGCCTAGATCAAAATTACTAAACCCCGCTCAACCCGAGCGGGGTTTTTTATTTGCCCAGCACGCCGGCGGCGTTGCGACGCGCATCAAAAAACCGAATTTATGAATCAAGCAGATCACTACGACCAATGCGGCACCTCTGTATGGCCGGATCATGCTGGCTCGCCTGCCGGTCCAAGCAGAAACCAGACCCCTAGCTGGGCGTCATGCGCATGACGCAGCCGGGGCGGAAAACGCGACAGTGCCTGCTCTATGGCCTACGCAGTGTATCGCCGTAGCTAATTGTCGGCTCCAGCGCGATGCGCTGCGGCGACTGATCCGCGCCCGGCTGCGCCCGGTCCGCGATGATCTGCGCTGCCCGCCGCCCAATTTCATGCCGACATGCATCCATCGTAGCCAAG
>JAGXGX010000106.1 GCA_024636515.1 Roseovarius sp. | reverse complement strand
CGCACGCGGCTGGATCGGCACACCATATCTGCATCAGGCGTCGTGCAAGGGAGCTGGGACTGATTGTCTGGGCCTTCTGCGCGGTGTCTGGCGCGAGGTGCTCGGCACCGAGCCTGAAGTACCCCCCGCCTATTCGATGGACTGGTCTGAGCCCGAACGAATTGAGGCGCTATGGCAGGCGGCGTCACGGCATCTGACACCCAAGAAATTGGACTGTGATGCGCCCGGCGACGTTCTACTGTTTCGGATGCGAGACGGGGCAGTCGCCAAGCATCTGGGCATTGCCGGTCGCGTGGGCGCGGATGCGTCCTTCATTCATGCCTATTCAGGTCACGCGGTGGTCGAAAGCCCGCTGAGCCTGCCTTGGCGGCGCGGGATCGTCGCACGTTTCACATTTCCCGAGGAGCTGATCTGATGGCGACCATTCTACTCTCTGCCGCCGGTGCGGCCATTGGCGGGTCTGTCGGCGGCTCAGTTCTGGGCCTGTCTATGGCCGCTGTCGGGCGCTTTGCCGGCGGCGTTATAGGGCGGTCGATCGATCAGCGGTTACTGGGACAAGGCTCGGACGTGGTCGAAACGGGGCGCGCAAGCCGCCTTCGCCTGACCGGATCGGGTGAGGGTGATGCCATTGCGCAGATCTATGGGCGGATGCGTGTGGCGGGCCAGATCATATGGACCACCGAGTTTCGAGAAGACGTAACTGTGACCGGCGGCGGTGGCGGCAAAGGCGCGCCGACCGGACCAAAAGTGCGAGAGTTCAGCTATTCCGTCAGCATCGCGCTGGCGCTGTGCGAAGGTGAAATCAGCCATGTTGGTCGCGTCTGGGCGGATGGCAGCGAGGTAGCGCGCGCCGGGCTGAACATGCGCGTTTACCCTGGTACAAGCGACCAGCTTCCCGATCCACGGATCGAAGCGGTGGAGGGCGCGGGAACCGTTCCTGCCTATCGTGGCACCGCCTATGTGGTGATCGAAGATCTGGATCTGGGTGCCTATGGTAACCGCGTGCCGCAGTTTACATTCGAAGTCATGCGACCATCACAGCGCGGTGAAGACGGCAGCGATCTGGATCCCACTCGCAGTGTGCGCGCTGTCGCGCTGCTGCCAGGGAGCGGTGAATATGTACTAGCCACCACACCTGTCACCCTGAACTACGGAGCGGGCGCATCGGCGCTTGCCAATGTGAACACGCCTTCAGGCAAGACTGATTTTGCGACATCTCTAGACGCGTTGTCTGGTGAGTTGCCGGGGTGCGGCAGCACATCGCTGGTGGTCAGCTGGTTTGGCGACGACTTGCGATGCGGCACGTGCAGCCTGCGGCCCAAGGTCGAGCAAAAGCAGTATGAGGCACGAAATATGCCGTGGACGGTTGCCGGGCTGAGGCGGCAGACCGCGCTAACTGTACCGCAAACGGCAAGCGGCGATCCAATTTACGGCGGAACGCCGACTGATACGTCCGTGATAGAGGCGATTACCGCCCTTAAGAGCGCAGGCCAAGACGTGATGTTTTATCCGTTTATCCTGATGGATCAGGTCGCGGACAACGCCCTGCCCGATCCTTATAGTGATGCCAAGAGCCAACCCGCCCTTCCTTGGCGCGGGCGCATCACGCTGACTGAAGCTCCAGGACGGATTGGCACTCCGGACGGTTCGAGCCTAGCAGATGCAGAGGTTGCCGCGTTCTTCGGTACGGCCAGCGCTAGCGATTTCACAATCGGTTACGAGGAAGAGGAAGCTGAAGCGCCAATCAGTGGCGCGCGGCGGAACGAGTATTTTGACTTGCTGAAGCTTACCCCACCCGAGCCGCGCAGCCCGATCACGTACCACGGGCCTGATGAGTGGAGCTATCGGCGATTCATACTGCACAATGCCGCGCTTTGCGCTGTTGCGGGCGGTGTAGAGAGTTTTTGCATCGGGTCGGAAATGCGCGGGCTGACGCAAATTCGCGGCGCGGGTGGCTTTCCCGCCGTTCATGCTTTGATTGATCTGGCAGCCGAGGTGCGTGCGCTGCTGAGGCCAGACGTTAAGATCGGCTACGCCGCTGACTGGTCAGAGTATTTTGGATATCAGCCGCAGGATGGAACGGGGAACAGGTATTTTCACCTTGATCCGCTATGGGCAGATAAGAATATCGACTTCATCGGTATCGACAATTACATGCCGCTGTCGGACTGGCGCGATGGGCAGGACCATGCCGATTCCGAATGGGGGTCGATCTATGATTTGGAGTATCTCAAATCCAATATCGAGGGCGGCGAGGGCTATAATTGGTACTATCATTCGCCCGAGGCGACAGAGGCGCAGATCCGCACACCCATTACCGACGACGCTTATGGCGAACCTTGGGTGTGGCGGTACAAAGATATCAGAGGATGGTGGGGAAACCTGCATCACGACCGGGTGGACGGTGTACGCGTTACGCAGCCCAGCGCATGGGTACCCCGATCGAAGCCGATCAGGTTCACCGAAATAGGCTGCGCTGCAGTCGACAAGGGAACGAACCAGCCAAACAAGTTTGTTGACCCGAAGTCGTCCGAATCATCGTTGCCCAAGTTTTCGGATGGGCGGCGCGATGATCTGATCCAGCGGCAGTATCTGCGCGCGATGCACGATTATTGGACCAATCCGGCGCATAACCCGGTGTCGGACGAATATGGCGCACCGATGATCGATATGGAGCGCGCTTATGTTTGGGCATGGGACGTGCGGCCGTTTCCGTTCTTCCCGAACAACCGCTCGCTATGGGATGACGGCTCAAATTATGCGCGTGGACACTGGTTAAACGGGCGCACATCAGCGCAGTCGCTTGCGTCAGTGGTGCAGGAGATTGCGGGGCGCGCTGGCCTGCGGCATATCGATACGTCGCAGCTTTACGGCTATGTCAGTGGTTATTCTGTGGAACAGGGAGGCGAGGCCCGGTCGGCGCTGCAACCCCTGATGCTGCGGTATGGGTTCGATGCGATTGAGAGGGATGGTGTGTTGGTGTTCCGGATGCGCGACGGCCTAGTGAATGGGCAGATCGGCATGGAACATCTGGTTCGCGATGCGGAGAGCGGAACACGACTAGAGGAGACGCGCGGTGGTGCGGCGGAAATCGCCGGACGTGTGCGCTTGCGTTTCATTGAGGCTGATGGTGATTTCGAGGTAATATCGGAAGAAGCAGTGCTGCCCGATGACTCGACGCATGCAGTGTCTACATCGGAGGTGCCGCTGGCAATGACGAGGGCCGAAGGACGTGCCGTAACTGAACGGTGGCTGTCAGAGGCACGCGTGTCCATCGATTCCGTACGACTTACTCTGCCTCCCTCTCAGCTGGCACTTGGGGCGGGTGACGTGATCGGGCTGGACGAGGCAGGCGGCAAGGGGTTGTTTAGGATCGACCGGATCGAGCAGATGGGCAATGCTCAGCGCATTGATGGAGTTCGGATAGAGCCCGAGAGTTATCGCCCTATAGACATCACTGAGACGCACCCGGAGGTGCGCCGCTTCGTGCCGCCAGTGCCAGTGATGCCGCTTTTCCTAGACCTGCCGCTAATGACCGGAGAGGAAGTGCCGCATGCACCGCATCTGGCGGTTACTGCGCGGCCTTGGCCGGGATCAGTCGCGCTCTACTCGTCGCCGAGTGACGCGAATTACAGAGTGAACCAACTGGTTGAGGCGCGTTCGGCTGTTGGCGTGTTGGAGTCAGCTTTGATGCCTGCCCGTGCCGGGACGATTGACCGAAGCGATGGCCTGACAGTCCGGATGCTGACCGGACGGATGGAGAGCGTGGATAACGATGCACTGCTATCAGGTGCGAACCTGTGCGCAATCGGTGATGGCACTCCTGATGGATGGGAGATGGTGCAGTTTCGCGATGCGGTACTAGTGGATAACGACACTTACATCCTAAGCCATCGTTTGCGAGGGCAGCTGGGCACAGAAGAGGCAGGTGCAAATGGCTGGCCGGAGGGCAGTTATCTAGTAGTGATGAACCGCATTCCCCGTCAAATCGACCTGCCCGATGCACTGCGGCGCAGGGCACAACACTACAGGATTGGCCCAGCTGGACGCGCCGTAGATGATCCGTCCTATCAGCATGCGGTCCTCGCGTTTGAGGGGATTGGGCTGCGGCCCTATAGCCCTGCGCATCTACGTGCGATGATTGCCGCCGATGGCAGCACTGACATCCAATGGATCCGCCGCACCCGTGTCGATGGTGATCGCTGGGACACTCCTGAGGTGCCGCTGGGCGAAGAGGCTGAAAGCTATCTATTGCGGGTCGTTCGAGGCAGCACAGTACTGCGTGAGGTTACGCTGACCCGACCTGAATGGCGATATGATGCAAGTTTTAAGGCCGAGGATGGAACCACGACACCATTCGAGGTACACGTGGCGCAGATTTCGGCAAAGTTCGGGCCGGGTGTATTTGCGCAGATCATTGTCGCGAGTTAACCGCTGGGCGAGATGTAGCTTTCGCGCGGTTGGGCCACAGCCCAGCCGCGCGTCTGAAACTGCTTACGCGTCTTGCACCTGAGTTGGTTCAACGGGTGTGATGTCGTTCATCACTGCATTGCATTTTGCCAATCGTTGGCATGTGATATATTAGGGCGACGAAACAGGAGCCTCGCCATGAAAAAATCACATGCACATCTGTCCGAATGCGATCCGGTTTGGCACCAAGTGACGGTGGAGGCTCAGGATGCCATCAGCGAAGAGCCGTTGATGGGCGGACTGATCCATTCCAGCGTCCTGCACCACAAAACATTGGAATCGGCATTAGCGTATCGCACTTCGATGAAGCTGGCATCTAACGAGATGCCAGAGCAAATTCTACGCGAAATCTGCGATTGGGCGTATCGCTGCGATCCAAGCATCGGCATTGCGGCCCGGGCCGATATTGTGGCGGTCTATGAACGCGATCCAGCCTGCGACAGGTACATTCTGCCGCTTCTGTTCTTTAAAGGATTTCAGGCGGTTCAGGCCTATCGCATCGCTCATTGGCTGTGGGGCGAGGGCCGGAGCGATATGGCCCGTTTCTTCCAGATGCGCGTGTCTGAGGTATTTGGCGTCGACATTCATCCCGCCGCCAAGATTGGCAAGGGTATCATGATCGACCATGCCCACAGCATCGTCATCGGCGAGACGGCGGTGGTGGGCGATAATGTGTCAATGCTGCACTCCGTCACGCTGGGCGGGACGGGCAAGGAAGAAGAGGATCGTCACCCCAAGATCGCTGACGGCGTGCTGATCGGCGCCGGCGCCAAAGTCCTCGGCAACATCAAGGTTGGCCGTTGCAGTCGCATCGCTGCTGGTTCAGTCGTGCTGGAAGAGGTGCCACCATGCAAGACCGTAGCCGGCGTTCCGGCTCGTATCGTGGGCGAAGCTGGATGCGATCAGCCATCAGTTAGGATGGATCAACTTTTGGGTGTGCGGTAAGGGTCGCATGCCCTAAAGGCGCATTGAGCATGTTTGGTTGGAATAAAAAGCATCGGGTCTTCTCCGGTGCTTTCTTTTTTGGCGGTGCCGAAATTTTAAAAGACGCTGTCGAATAAGGTGGACAACGCATCGTGACGGGGCGTTATGACCGTGTCGGCCACGCTTTTGAGCAGCACGCCATGCTCACGCGAACCCAGCAGTATCGTGACACCTAACCCTACATTATCCACATCGGCATCAAACACGCCCGGAGGCGTGCTTCTACTTTTCATTCTGCCGGATTACAGCCGTTGATCTATCCGATCAGGCCAACATCACCATCGGGTTTTCGAGGTTCTCGACGATGCTCTTGAGCAAGTCGGCGCCCATCGCGCCATCGATCACGCGGTGATCGACGCTGAGCGTGACAGACATAACTGTCGCCACGGACAACTCGCCATCTTTACCTACGACAGGCTTCTTGACACCTGCGCCGACAGCAAGGATCGCACCATGCGGTGGGTTAATAACCGCATCAAAATTATCAATCCCGAACATACCAAGATTCGAGATGGCAAAACTGCCGCCCTGATACTCGTGTGGGGCTAATTTCCGATCACGCGCCCGAACTGCCAGATCTTTCATCTCGGCCGACAGGGCCGACAGCGACTTCATGTCCGCATCCCTAAGAACCGGCGTGAAGAGCCCGCCCTCGATAGCGACAGCAACAGCGACGTCCGACGGTTTGAGTTGCAGCACGCGGTCGCCTGCCCAGACCGCGTTGGCGGCAGGCACAGATTGCAGCGCCAACGCACATGCCTTGATGATGAAGTCGTTGACGCTCAGCTTTACGCCGCGCGCTTCGAGCTGCTTGTTCAGGTCCCCACGAAATTTCAAAAGCGCATCCAAACGAATGTCGCGGCGGAGGTAGAAATGCGGCACGGTCTGCTTTGCCTCGGTCAGGCGTGCGGCGATGGTGCGGCGCATTCCGTCCAGCTTGACCTCGGTATACTCACGATCCGCGTACATTTTGGCGACGGCATCGGCGGATTGGCCGGAAGGTGCCGCCGCAGTTGCAGCAGGCGCGCCTGCCGCGTCCGACTTGGCTACGCTTGCCTTCTTGGTCGGCTCCGCGCCCTCAACGTCAGCCTTGACGATGCGACCATGCGGGCCCGATCCGTCGATCTGGCTCAGGTCCAGCCCCTTGTCCGCTGCAATTCGGCGCGCGAGTGGCGAGGCAAAGATGCGCTCGCCTTCGGCACTCTTGGGCGCTTCGGATGTCGGCGGTGTAGCGTCTTTACCCTCTGGCTCCGGCGCCGATTCTTCGGATTTTTCCTTGGATGGCGCGGGTGCACTACCCGCGTCCTTAATGTCGTCT
>JAGXGX010000018.1 GCA_024636515.1 Roseovarius sp. | reverse complement strand
TCGTCGCAACCTTAAAGGTGTCTTGAGACATGGGCTGGATGCTTGATTGGGCGCACGCGGACAACGCGGTAAGGGCCACTGCAGTAACTAGAATACGAAATTTCAAGAGGTAATCTCCGAGCTTAATGGGTGGTTATTATGGAATGTCTAAGCTATTCCTCTTGGCGCTATATAATTGTATTTTGACGATAAGATGGCATCTGACGCTTCCACAATATGCGTAATGCAGATTCGCCGCTCAATTGGGTCGCCGCCCGAATCTTCGGCGACTTCCTCGCTCGCCTGTGAAAATTGATCTGCAGGGTCGCACCCCTTACCGAGCATCCTTTAGAGCCGATCTTGCGATGATAAATTTGGAGTTCCAAGGGCATAAATTAATTTTCGTCCAACTCCGAAAATTGCCTATTGGTGGGATTTGGTGACGCAGAACAAGGCCCGATTTAGAGGCACTATAGTGGCCCGCCTCCAACAATTAGTCTGGATGGTTTGCGCGTGGTGACAAAATCCGCTAGCCGACTGAGGCGCAGAGAATTTTACATTTTTGCCGATGGACGTGGCAAACGTACGAAATGGTTTTAGCCCGCCACGATTGTTTTTGCGGAGGCGTGCGATCTCGACATCAAATTTTTTGCGCAAGGCCGCGTAAGCGAGGAGAAAATCACCCTCCGGTAAAGTCGGGGCGGTCCACATAGGTTTGCTCGCCTTCGCTGAGATTATCGTGATTCTTGACCTTCGGGTTCGCGTAGAGTTCACCTCTCAGTCGCGGCCGGGGGCGTATTCCTCGCGGTACCAGCGCACGAACGCGTCAATGCCGGCGGCGATATCCGTGTTCGGGCGATACCCCGTCAGATCATGTAGCAGCGACGCATCGGCCCAAGTGACAGGCACTTCGCCCAGCTGAATATCCATGTAGTTGCGGATCGCAGGCTTGCCCATCGCCGCCTCTACAGCGTCGACGAAATCCAGCAGACGCACCTTACCCGAGTTGCCGATATTGACCACGCGCCACGGCGCGACCGGTGACAGGCTGTCATTGGCTGCGATGTCGGCGGGGCTGTCTGGGCGCACCGGTACTGCCTCGATCAACAAGGCGATACCGCGCACCAGATCAGTGACATAAGTGAAATCGCGATACATCTCGCCGTGATTATAGACGTCGATGGGGCGATCATTCTCGATCGCCTCAACGAATTTGAACAGAGCCATGTCGGGGCGCCCCCACGGGCCATAGACGGTAAAGAAACGGAACATCGTGGTCGGCAGATCATATAGATGCGCGTAGGAGTGGCCCATCGCCTCGGTCGCCTTTTTCGAGGCGGCGTAGATCGTCATCGGCAGATCGGCCTTATGCGTCTCGGCATAGGGCATTTCGGTATTGGCGCCATAGACCGAGGAGGTCGAGGCCATCAGCAGATGCTGCACGGGCAGGGCGCGCGCCAGTTCCATCACGTTGAAGGTGCCGACGATATTGCTCTCGATATAGGATCGCGGCTGCTCGAGGCTGTAGCGCACGCCCGCCTGCGCGGCCAGATGCACGATCACGTCCGGTGCAAACTCATCCCCGATGCGGGTCAGCAGATCCATATCCTCGACCCAACCGATGGTGCAGGTAAAGCCGGGGTTTTGCAAAAGCGCGGCATGGCGGCGCTGTTTCAGGCGGACATCATAATAATCGGTCATGGCGTCTAGGCCGTGGACCTGCCAGCCCTGCTTGAGCAGCAGCCCGGCCAGATGAAAGCCGATGAAACCGGCGCTGCCGGTGATCAGGATCTTGCGTGTCATAGCTTGCGTTCCCACTTTGCCGGGGCTTCGGACGACGTTTCGGCCTGGCCGCAGGGCGGGCCTTTGATACCTAGGTATCTGACAAACGAACCCTCGCCAAGTCACGCCCGGCCTGTCACCCTCGCCAAGATCGCGCCAGAGCGATATAGACGCTACACTTCAGGCCACCAGCGGCGAAAGGCACCAGACATGACAGCCAAGATCTTCGGCACCGACGGCATTCGCGGCACCGCCAACACCTATCCGATGACCGCCGAAATGGCACTGCGCGTCGGTGCGGCCGTGGGCCGGCATTTTCGCCGCGACGGCATGAACGGGCACCGCGTCGTGATCGGCAAAGATACGCGGCGCTCAGGTTATATGATCGAAACTGCGCTGACCGCCGGGCTGACCTCGACGGGCATGAACGTGCTGCTGCTGGGCCCGGTGCCGACGCCTGCAGTCGCGTTTTTGACACGCTCTATGCGGGCCGATCTGGGCATCATGATCTCGGCCAGTCACAATCCGCACCACGATAACGGGATCAAGCTGTTCGGTCCTGACGGATTCAAGCTCGACGATGCGTCGCAAGACGAGATCGAGCGTATCCTGTCAACCGAGATTGCGCCCGCTAAACCCATCAACATCGGCCGCGCCCGGCGGATCGACGATGGCCGCGGCCGCTATGTGGAATACGCCAAGACGACTGTACCGCGCGCCACCCGGCTAACCGGCCTCAAGGTGGTCGTCGACTGCGCCAACGGGGCCGCCTACCGCGCCGCCCCCGATGTCCTGTGGGAGATGGGGGCAGACGTGATCCCGATCGGGTGCGACCCCGACGGTTTTAACATCAACCTTGGATGCGGCTCGACCGCGCCGCAGGCGACGGTGGATTCGGTGCGCCATCATGGCGCCGATCTGGGGATTTGCCTTGATGGCGACGCCGACCGCATCATTCTGGTCGACGAGATGGGCCGCGTGGTGGACGGCGATCAGATCATGGCCCTATTCGCGCGGCAATGGTCCGAGGCAGGCACGCTGGCGGGTGGCACGCTGGTCGCGACGGTCATGTCTAATCTGGGGCTGGAGCGGTATTTGCAAGGTATCGGCATCACGCTAGAGCGTACGCAGGTCGGTGATCGCCACGTGGTCGAGCGGATGCGCGCCGGCGGCTTTAACCTGGGCGGCGAGCAGTCCGGCCACATCGTGATGAGCGATTATGCCACGACCGGCGATGGCCTGCTGGCGGGGCTGCATTTTCTGGCCGTCATGGCACAGACCGGACAACCTGCCAGCACGCTTCTGCACAGCTTTGATCCGGTGCCGCAACTTTTGCGGAATGTGGCGCTCAGCAACGGCGCCGCGCCGCTATCGGATGCCGACGTCCAGCGCGTCATTGCCGATCAGGAAAAGCGGCTGGAGGGCAATGGCCGCCTGCTGATCCGTCCGTCGGGCACCGAGCCGCTGATCCGCGTCATGGCCGAATGCGAGGATGAGGCCATGCTGCACGATGTCGTGGGCACCATCGCAGATGCCGTCCGCAGTGCGGGTTAAGGCGGGACGCGCCCGTATTTTGCCCACTCCCTGCCGCGCTATTGCCGGGATGAGGCTCTAATGCTCTGGCTTCGAGAGCCCCGTTTTAAGGCAAAGGTTGCACATATTTAGCGGCCCAATATTAGAGAGTGATACGATGAAAATAGCCGTCGCAGGCATCGGATATGTCGGTTTGTCCAACGCGGTGCTTCTGGCAGGCGCGCATGACGTCACGGCTGTCGACATCTCGGCCGAGCGGGTCGAAATGGTAAACGCGCGCCGCAGTCCCATTGTAGACCCTGATATAGAGGTATATCTGGCCAATGGCGCCCGGCGCCTGACGGCCACCACCGATGGCGATAGTGCCTATCAAAACGCCGATTTCGTCATTGTCGCAACGCCGACAAACTATGACCCGCACTCGAACTATTTCGACACATCCTCGGTCGAGGCGGTGATCCGGCAGATCATCGCGGTAAACACCTCCGCGACGATCGTCGTAAAGTCGACCGTGCCTGTCGGGTTCACCCGCGAGCTGGGCGCGGCGCTGGGGACAGATCAAATTATCTTCTCGCCCGAGTTTCTGCGCGAGGGCCGCGCGCTGCGCGACAACCTGCACCCCAGCCGCATCATCGTCGGCGAGCAGTCAGAGCGCGCCCGCGTGTTCGCAAATCTGCTGCTGGAAGGCGCAATCACCAAGGATGCGCCGGTTCTCTTTACCGATTCCGACGAGGCCGAGGCGATCAAGCTTTTTGCCAATACCTACCTTGCCATGCGCGTCGCCTTTTTCAACGAACTGGACAGCTACGCCATGGCAGGCGGCATGGACACGCGCCAGATCATCGACGGCATCGGCCTCGACCCGCGCATCGGCGCGCATTATAACAATCCGTCCTTTGGTTATGGCGGCTATTGCCTGCCCAAAGATACCAAGCAGCTGCTGGCGAACTATTCCGAAGTGCCGCAGAACCTGATCCGCGCCATCGTGGACGCCAACCGCACGCGCAAGGATTTCCTGTCGGACCAGATCATCGCGCGGCGGCCGCGCGTCGTGGGCGTATACCGTCTGGTGATGAAGGCCGGCAGCGACAATTTCCGCCAATCGTCGATCCAAGGCATCATGAAGCGAATCAAGGCCAAGGGGATCGAGGTCATTGTCTACGAGCCTACTTTGCAAGAGGATCATTTCTTTGGCTCGCGAGTCATACGCGATCTGGCCGCGTTCAAGGCCGAGGCCAACATCATCGTCGCCAACCGCGTGACAGACGACATCCGCGATTGCGTAGACAAGATATTCACGCGCGATCTGTACGGGGCCGACTGACCGGTGGCGCCCCTCAAAAACGCCCATTTCAGAGCCTCTCACAGAATTGCCCCTGCTGGGCCGCAGATTATAGATACGGGCCCGAAGCGAGGGACAAGACGCCCCCACATCACGGGTGACATTCGCGGGCGAGATTGCTAATCAGTTGGCAACGCATACATTATACAACATCCGGAGAGCCCTGCCTTGAAGATCGAAAAAACCGCCCTTGAGGGAGTGTTGATTTTGACCCCGGCGCGCTTCGGGGATCACCGTGGCTTCTTCTCGGAGAGCTGGAACAAGTCGCGGCTGATTGAGGCCGGGCTGGACCTGCCCGATTTCGTGCAGGACAATCATTCGCTGTCAGCGAAGGTGGGCACTTTGCGCGGGCTGCATTTTCAGGCGCCCCCCCATGCGCAGGCCAAGCTGGTGCGCTGCGGGCGCGGACAGTTCTTTGATGTGGCCGTAGACATCCGCCGGGGCAGCGCGACCTATGGCCAGTGGACGGGCGTCGAGCTGAGTTTTGAGAATGGGCGCCAGATGTGGGTGCCGGCAGGGTTTCTGCATGGGTTTGTTACGCAAAAGCCCGATACCGAAATCGTCTATAAATGCACCGATCACTATGCCCCCGACTGCGATGGCGCGGTGCATTGGGACAGTTGCGGCATCGACTGGCCGCTGGACGGCGCGACCCCCATTCTATCCGCCAAGGATGAAACGGCGCCTCCTCTGGACAGCTTTGAAAGCCCATTCACCTATGAGAGGCCTGCCGAAAGATCAGCGCAATGAAGCTGCTGGTCACCGGCGGGGCCGGGTTCATCGGATCGGCGGTGGTGCGCCTTGCGGTGGCGCGGGGGCACGAAGTCGTCAACCTCGACGCGCTGACATATGCGGCCTGCCTCGAAAATGTGGCCTCAGTGTCCGGCAGCCCGCTTTATGCCTTTGAGCAGGTGGATATCCGCGATGCGGCCGCGCTGGAGGACTGCATTGCTGCCCACGCGCCAGACGCCATCATGCATCTGGCCGCCGAGAGCCATGTGGACCGATCCATCGATGGGCCGGGCGTCTTTGTCGAAACGAACGTGATGGGCACGCTCAACATGCTGCAATCGGCCCGCGCCCTGTGGGAGCGGAAGGGCAGGCCGGACACGTTCCGCTTTCACCATATCAGCACAGATGAGGTTTTTGGATCGCTGCCAGACGATCCGTCGGTGCAGTTCACCGAAGACACTAGCTATGACCCTCGCAGCCCCTATTCGGCGTCCAAGGCCGGGTCGGACCATCTGGTGCGCGCCTGGCACGAAACATATGGCCTGCCGATCCTGCTGACCAACTGCTCGAACAATTACGGGCCATACCATTTCCCAGAAAAGCTGGTGCCGGTGATCATCCTGAACGCGCTGGCCGGCAAGGCGCTGCCGATCTACGGAAACGGCACTAATGTGCGGGATTGGCTCTATGTTGAGGATCACGCCGACGCATTGCTCTGCGTGCTGGACAAGGGCGCGGTGGGCCGGTCCTACAACATCGGCGGCGAGAATGAGCGCACAAACCTCGAGCTGGTGCAGACCCTTTGCACCATTCTGGACCGGCTGCGCCCGCAGGCGGATGGCGGCTCCTACGCTGATCTGATCACCTTTGTGACCGACCGGCCCGGCCATGACGCGCGCTATGCGATTGATCCGGCCCGCATCCGCGCCGAGCTGGGCTGGCGGCCCAGCGTGAGCGTCGAAGAAGGGCTGGAGAAGACAGTGCGCTGGTATCTGGACAATGAGGATTGGTGGCGCCCCTTGCAGGACCGCGCGGGCGTGGGCCAGCGGCTGGGCCATAAATCATGACTGGTGCTAAACAGGTGGCGCCTAAAACGACAGGAGCGGCGCAATGAAGATCCTGCTGTTCGGACAGACGGGCCAAGTCGCCCAAGAGGTGCAGCGCAGGGCAGGGGATGCCGTGCTAGAGGTGCTGGGCCGCGATGTGGCCGACTTTACGGGTCCCGCCGCCTGCGCCGCGCATGTCGCCAAAACGGATGCGGATGCGATCATCAACGCGGTCGCCTACACCGCCGTCGACCGCGCCGAAGAGGACGAGGCGACGGCGCTGCGCGTCAACGCAGATGCCCCCGGCGCGATTGCGCAGGCAGCCGCAGAGCGCGGTATCCCGCTAGTGCATATCTCGACCGATTATGTGTTCGACGGGGCAGGGCAGGCACCCTTTGCACCAGACCATCCCACAGCCCCCTTGGGCGCCTACGGACGCACCAAGCTGGCAGGCGAGGAGGCAGTGCGCGCAGCGGGCGGCGTCCATGCCATCTTGCGCACATCATGGGTGGTATCGGCCCATGGCAGCAATTTTGTCCGCACGATGCTGCGCCTTGGGGCAGAGCGGGACGCGCTGAATATCGTTGCCGACCAGATCGGCGGGCCGACCCCGGCGGCGAGTATCGCGGATGCCTGCCTTGCCATTGCGGGGCAGCTTATTGCGACGCCTTCAAAGGCGGGCACCTATCATTTCTCGGGCGCGCCCGATGTCAGCTGGGCCGATTTTGCACGCGAGATTTTCGCGCAGGCGGATCTCTCTTGTACGGTCACTGATATCCCCAGCAGCGCCTATCCCACGCCCGCGCAGCGCCCGATGAATTCGCGGCTGGACTGTAGCGCGGCCATGGCCACCTTTGGCATCCCCCGCCCCGACTGGCGCGGCGGGTTGGCCGACATTCTGACCGATCTAGGAGCATCCAAGCCATGACGCAGCGCAAAGGTATCATTTTGGCAGGCGGGTCGGGAACGCGGCTATATCCAGTGACGCTCGGCGTGTCCAAGCAGCTCTTGCCGATATACGACAAGCCTATGATCTACTACCCGCTCAGCGCGCTGATGCTGGCCGGCATCCGGCAGATCGCGATCATCACCACCCCCCACGACCAAGAACAGTTCCAGCGCACGCTGGGCGATGGTAGCCAATGGGGGCTGGAGCTGACCTATATTGTCCAGCCCAGCCCTGACGGATTGGCCCAAGCGTATATTCTGGCCGAGGATTTTCTAGACGGCGCCGCCAGCGCGCTGGTGCTGGGCGACAACATTTTCTTTGGGCATGGCCTGCCCGAATTGCTGAGCGAGGCCAGCGAGCAGACTGTGGGCGGCACGGTCTTTGGCTACCGCGTGTCCGATCCCGAACGCTACGGCGTCGTCGATTTCGACGAGAACGGCAAGGCGCGCGCTATCGTGGAAAAGCCGGCCGATCCGCCCTCATCCTATGCGGTGACGGGACTCTACTTTCTAGACGGGACGGCGCCCGCGCGCGCAGCCCAAGTCACACCGTCCGAGCGCGGCGAGCTGGAGATTACCACCTTGCTGGAAATGTATCTGGCCGACGGGCAACTCAGCGTAAAGCAGATGGGCCGGGGATATGCGTGGCTGGATACCGGCACGCATGCCAGCCTGCTGGATGCGGGCAATTTCGTGCGCACGCTGGAGCGGCGGCAGGGATTGCAGACAGGCAGCCCCGATGAGATCGCTTATAACAAAGGCTGGATCAGCGTCGATCATCTGCGCAAGCGGGCGGCGAAATTCGCCAAGAACGATTACGGAGATTACCTGCTTGGCCTACTCAAGAGCTGATGGCTGGTACTTGGTCTATTATAGTATCCGCCGCAGTAGACTGCGAGGGCGGGCCGTGGCAAGATCGAGGTTCGCGGCGATCCATCCCCCGGTGCCCATCCCAGGACGCGCGGCCTGGTCCCGCCTTATGAGACACTGAAAAGGTTGTGTAATGATTCATCCGGTTCTTTTGTGTGGCGGTTCGGGCACCCGGCTATGGCCCCTATCGCGCAAGTCATACCCCAAGCAATTTGCGCATCTTATGGGCGACGAGAGCCTGTTTCAGGCCTCCGCCCGGCGCCTGTCTGGCGATGGTTTTGCCGCGCCGCTGATCGTAACGGGCGATCCTTTCCGTTTTATCGTGACCGAGCAGTTGGCTCAGGCCGCGCTGGCCCCCCAAGGCATCCTGATCGAGCCTGAGGGGCGCAACACCGCCCCCGCCGTGCTGGCCGCCGCGCTGTGGCTGGCCGAAACGGACCCGGACGCGCTGATGCTGGTTGCGCCCTCAGACCATGTCATTCCCGACGCAGACGCCTTTCGCGCGGCCATCGCCGCCGCGGCGCCGCGCGCGCATGCCGGTGATATGGTCACGTTCGGGATTGTGCCGGACCACCCCGAAACCGGTTATGGCTATCTGGAGCTGGCGCCCGGTGCTGATACCAGTGCTGGCACCCCCCAAAGCCTTGCCGGTTTTATTGAGAAACCGGACGCAACGCACGCCAAGGACATGCTGGCGGCCGGTAATTTTCTGTGGAACGCGGGTATTTTCCTTTTTACCGCCAAAACCGGCATCGAGGCCTACCGCAAGGACGCGCCCAAAATGCTGGACGCGGTAAGCAAGGCACTGGCTGGCGCCAACCGGGATCTGGGCTTTACCCGGCTCGACCCGGACGCGTGGGCCATGGCCGATGACATCTCGATCGACTACGCGATCATGGAAAAGGCAGGCAAGCTGGCCGTCATGCCATTTGCCGCCGGGTGGTCTGATCTGGGCGGTTGGGATGCTGTCTGGCTGGAGTCTGGCCCCGACGCTCAGGGCAACGTGTGCTCGGATCACGCCACCGCGATTTCCTGCGAGGATACGCTGCTGCGCTCGGAAACGCCCGGTCTGGAATTGGTCGGGATCGGGTTAAAGGATATCGTGGCCATCGCGATGAACGATGCGGTGTTGGTCGCGCATAAATCCGAGGCGCAGCGCGTCAAGGAGGCAGTGAGCGCACTTAAAGCGCGCGGTGCCTCACAAGCGGTGCAACTGCCGCGCGACTACCGCCCCTGGGGCTGGTATGAAAGCCTCGTCATCGGCGGGCGATTTCAGGTAAAGCGGATTGTGGTTAATCCCGGTGCGGCGCTCAGTTTGCAAAGCCATCACCACCGCTCGGAGCATTGGATAGTGGTCGAAGGCACTGCCCGCGTCACGGTGAACGAGGACGTCCAACTGCTAAGCGAGAACCAATCTGTCTATATTCCGCTCGGCGCTGTCCACCGGATGGAAAATCCCGGCAAGTTGCCGATGGTCCTGATCGAGGTGCAGACCGGCAGTTACCTCGGCGAGGACGACATCATCCGATACGAGGATGTATACGCTCGAAGTTAAGGGCTTCTGAAGCTGACCTAGCAAATATCAACCCTTAGCTTCATCTAGAAGCCCGCGACCCCTAGCTGGTACCCATTTGGTGCTCGCAAGAAGTGCCATGATCAGTCAATTCACTATGTCAGCCAGCTAGAAAATCTTCAATTCTGAGGTATGCATGAAAATTCTTGCCGTCGATGACGATGCATTCATTCTCGAACTGCTGACGATAATGGC
>JAGXGX010000105.1 GCA_024636515.1 Roseovarius sp. | reverse complement strand
GACGCGCAAGGCCAGCCGCGCGGCAAGGTATGAGCAAAGCAAGATCATCAGATCCATCGGCAGCCATTTCAGCAACAGGGCGGTGTCATCCGGGCCAAAGGGATAGGTCGCCAGCGCCAGCCCGTCAAAATACCCCGTCGGCGCGACCAGTGCGATGGCGCTGAAATTGTTCACCAGATGCAACGCGATGGCAGGCCCGAGCGTGCCGCAGCGTGCTGTCAAATCGGCAGCAGCAAGGCCAAAAAGGATCGCCCAGATCACGATCAGCCACGTCGCATCGCCCATCACGCCCGGCTGGTAATGCAACATCCCAAACAGCACCGCAGGCAGCCCCATCCACACCGCTGGGTGATGGAACCGCGCGGCCAGCTGGCTTTGGATATAGCCGCGAAAGACGATCTCCTCGGTTCCGGTCTGAATGACGAGGCCCAGCAGCGTCAGCGGCAGCAGTGGCAGCCAGTCGCCCAAGGTGAGGCTCCGCTCCAGCGGGACGGGGTCCAGCAGTTGCAGCAGCGACGCGGCGACATAGATGCCGCTCATGTACAGAATCACGCGCAGGCCTTGCCGGGTGGCAAGGCTGGTGGCACCGATCAGCGTGCCAAGGCTGCGTTTGTGAATTAGCGGCAGAATGACGGCCAGCGCGAGGGTCAGCAGCCCGAAAGCAAAGAGGTTGACCAGCGCGCCGCCCGCAGTGGTGGCGTTTTCGATGCCCTGGCCATCCAGCCCCCACGTCTCGGGTGGAAGCAGTGTGGTGCAGAGCCAGCCATACCCCACCGACAGCGCCAGAAACAGCGCAGTTGTCAGCACAGCGCCCAGCAGCAGCCGCCACAGGGACGCCGTCGCGCGGGCAGAATCAACGAGGGGTTTATAGGCTGGATATCGCATGTCGCGACGCTACTCCCGCGTGGAAGGGTTCGCAATCGCACGCGTATATGCAGGGCCAGACTTGCACGGCACGGGCCGCTCGCCTATTCCAGTCACAGCAAACTTCCAGCCCAAATTACCGCGAGGCCATCATGACCAAGTTCGACAAATCCAAACTGCCCAGCCGTTATGTCACCGAAGGCCCGTCCAAGGCGCCGCACCGTTCGTACATGTACGCCATGGGCCTGAGCGAGGAGGAAATTCATCAGCCTCTCGTCGGCGTCGCGACCTGTTGGAACGAGGCCGCGCCGTGTAACATCGCGCTGTCGCGTCAGGCGCAAGCGGTCAAAATGGGCGTCAAGGCGGCTAGCGGCACACCGCGCGAATTTACCACGATCACGGTCACCGACGGCATCGCGATGGGCCACGAGGGGATGCGCAGCAGCCTTGCCAGCCGCGAGGCGATTGCCGACACGGTCGAGTTGACCATGCGCGGTCATGCCTACGACGCCATCGTCGGGCTGGCTGGCTGTGACAAATCTCTGCCGGGCATGATGATGGCGATGGTGCGGCTTAATACACCGTCGGTATTCATTTACGGCGGCTCAATCCTGCCGGGCCGCGCGCCGCAAGTCGAAGAGATCCCCGAGGATTTTCGTAGCCGCGACCTGACGGTGCAGGACATGTTCGAGGCCGTTGGCCGTCACCAGAACGGCACGATGTCAGACGCGGCGCTGGACATGCTGGAACGTGTCGCCTGCCCCAGCGCGGGCGCCTGCGGTGGCCAGTTTACTGCCAACACGATGGCTTGCGTGTCCGAGGCCATCGGCCTTGCGCTGATGAACAGCTCCGGCATGCCGGCACCCTACGAGAGCCGTGACCAGTATGGCGAGGCGTCGGGCCGCGCCGTGATGAACCTGCTCGAGCAAAACATCCGCGCCCGCGATGTTGTCACGCTGAAGTCCTTGCAAAACGCCGCGCGGGTCGTCGCCTGCACTGGCGGGTCGACGAATGCGGGCCTACACTTGCCTGCAATTGCGCATGAGGCCGGCATCGACTTCTTCCTTGACGATGTGTGCGAGATTTTCCGCGACACGCCCTATTTCGTCGATCTAAAGCCGGGCGGACAGTATGTGGCCAAGGATCTCTATGACGTCGGCGGTATTCCCGTGGTGATGAAGGAGCTGCGCAAGGCCGGCCTAATCCACGAGGATTGCATCACCGCCAGCGGGCGTAGCATCGGCGAAGAACTGGACCTGATCAGCCGCGAGGCGGATGGCAAAGTGATCTATTCCATCGATGCGCCGATCACGAAAACCGGCGGTGTTGTCGGCCTCAAGGGCAATCTGGCGCCTGAAGGTGCTATTGTGAAAGTTGCGGGTATCCCCAGCCAACACCAGACATTTACCGGCCCCGCCCGCGTGTTTGAGTGTGAAGAGGACGCCTTTGAGGCGGTGCAAAACCGCGGCTACGAGGAGGGCGAAGTGATCGTTATTCGCAACGAGGGCCCCGCAGGCGGCCCCGGTATGCGCGAGATGCTGTCGACCACTGCCGCCCTGTCGGGGCAGGGCATGGGCAAGAAGGTGGCGCTGATAACCGACGGCCGTTTTTCAGGCGCGACGCGCGGTTTCTGCGTCGGCCATGTCGGGCCAGAGGCGGCGTATGGCGGGCCTATCGCGCTTCTCAAGAATGGCGATATGATCTCAATCGACGCGATAAACGGCACCATAACCGTCGACCTCACCGATGACGAACTGGCCGAGCGGAAAAAAGCATGGCCCGGCCCGCGCGAGACGATGTATGCCTCTGGCGCGATCTGGAAATTCGCCCAGTTGGTTGGCGCGACCTACAAGGGCGCCGTCACCCATCCAGGCGCCGAGGCCGAGCGTCACATTTACATGGATATCTAGACCTTTGCGGTCTGTGCGATCCGTGATGCGCGCTGCGATCTGCGGCGCGCTGATCCTGCCCCTTGCTGCCTGCGTTGTCGGCGGCGAGGGCGCGATGGGGCTTTTGCCCAAAGGTGGCAAAGCTGCCGAAGCACCGCGCGGTGTGGCATTCTTTGGCGGGGACGTGGTCGTGACTGGCCCGTCTGGCTATTGCGTCGATCCCGGCAGCGTGCAGCAGCGGCGCGATGCGGCATTTGCGCTTTTGGCCAGTTGCAGCCACTTGGGGCGCACTGCGGGCGATACAGTGCCGCCGGCGGTCATTACCGTATCAGTGCTGGCCCGCGATGCTGCGGCCACCGCGCCCACCGCCAGCCGTCTCGCCGCGCCGTGGGCCAATGCGGGTGTCGTGCAAAAAATTGACGCCGAGGGTATTTCCCTTATCCAGTTGAAGCGCGGCGGCGATACACTGCTGCCAGGCGGCGATCCGCGTCATTGGCGGGGCGCTATGGTGACTAACGGCCATATGATCGGCTTGGCCGCTTATGGTAACGCTGGCAGCCGCGCGCAGACAGGACGCGATCTACTGATCACAACGTCCCGGGCGATGCGGGATGCTAGCCCCCGTCGCCCAGTGATACAGACCGCCGCGCCCAGCAGCATAGATGCCAACGCCGCGGCCAAACCCGGGCCCGCCAGACGGACGCGCGACTAGAAAACTAGCTTCCAAGGATTGTTTCGCAATCCAGCTTAATCCTATGGTAGCCATTGGCGGGGCAGGTTAGGGACAGACGGATGCAGGCAGGGGCGGTGACAGATGCGGATGCGTAGCGCGTTGATCGACTGGATCGTGCATCGGCGCGGGGTACGCCGCTGGAAGCATGCCGCCCGGCGCGCCGCTGACATGCCGCTGGCAGAGCTGCGGCAACAACGCAGCATGGCGCGCAAGTTGATGTACTCGTTGAATGAAATGACTGCGATCGCCGATAATCGTCTGGCGCTGCCGATGATTGGGTCAAACGCATTTCCAAAACCGCACGGGACCGATTGGGAATGGCGCCCCGCGCTTTGGAACCTGCCATTGGCCAGCCCCGGCATATCGTCCGCCCCCAGCAAGTCCAAGCTGGGCGACGAACTGACATTGTTTCATGACTGCGCACGGTCCGAGCTGACATTGCGCCAGATCCGCAACACACGCGAGGCGGATTTAGCACCTTATGGTCTGCGTATGGACGTCTTTGCCTTCGACGGCTCGTTCCTCTCGGTGGTGCTGGACCTGCCACATGGTGCGGTTGATGGCCTGAAAAAACGGCACATTGTGCGCATGTCCACAATTGTCGAGCTGGAAAAACCGCTTGAGATTTTTGCGCGGCTGAACATCAAGCACGGCCCCAACACCGAACAGATCGTGCGCGAGCTGCCATTGCACGAGGACGAAATAGTGGTGGAGTTCGACCTCGCTTACTCCAATCTGAACGAAAAGCGGATCGAGCGGGCATGGGTCGACCTGATATTTGAGAACCCTGAGATGAGCCAAGTTGTGCTGCGCGATCTGACCTTTAGCCGCCGCCCGCGCGCAGAATTTTAATGAGCCGCATTTTGACAGCCGGAAAGGCATGGAAATGACCAACCTCACATTGACCAAGACTCGCCTGTTTGAGGGCATCTGGGAGGGACAACTGATCCATGAGGGCGAGGGCAACACCCAGCCCAAGATTGAGGTCACGCATCTGGAAAAGGCCTTGCCCGGCGTTGAACTGATCGAGGGCGAGGATGGCGGCACATGGGCGTTGCGCGTGCCGATCCCGTCCAGCGTCATCACCGACGGGGTGCAAACCTTTTTGATCCGTGACAAGCGGACGGATGTAGTGCTCGACAGCTTTGCGCTGATGTCGGGCGACGCGCTGGGCTATGATATCCGGACCGAAGTGACATTGCTTCGCGAAGAGCTGGACATGCTAAAGCGCGCGTTCCGCAGGCACTGTCTGGAGACGAGCTGAGCACCGCCCCGAAGCGTTAGCTGCTCTCGCTTTCGTCCTGCTCGGTGAATTCATGCGCGGTCAGGCGGCGCGGTTCATGCTCGATATTGCTGGGCTTTTCGACCTTGTCGGACGTCGCGGCAACAACGCCCAACTCCTCGAATTTGCGGGCCGAGGGCAGAACTCGCCCCTCCAAAGATCCCAAAGCCTTGTTATAGTGATCGACCGACTGGCCCAGTGATCTGCCGACCTTGCCCAGATGCTCGGCAAATATGCGCAGACGGTCATAGATTTCCTTGGCCGTTTTCTGCACTTCTTCGGCGTTTTCGGTCATCTTGTCCTGCTGCCAGCCGTAGGCGATTGCCTTGACAAGCGCCATCAGGGTGGTCGGCGTCGCGATCAGCACTTTGCGCTCGAACGCGTATTCGATCAGCCCCGGATCGGCCTCGGCGGCAGCCGAGACGAACGTCTCGCCGGGAATGAACATCACCACGAAATCAGGGGTCGATCCCAGCGTGTCGTAGTAGGCCTTGGACGACAGATCGTTGACATGCTTGCGCACCTGCATCGCGTGCTGCTTGATAAATTGGCCCTGCAATTCGGGTGTGTCCGCCTCTAGCGCGTCCAGATAGGCTGATAGCGGCGTCTTGGCGTCGATCACGATGCTTTTGCCGCCGGGGATATGTACAATTGCGTCGGGGCGGCGCTTGCCATCGTCGGTGTCAAAGCTCTTTTCCAGATGAAAATCGACACGCTCGGTCATGCCGGCCATCTCAAACACCTGCCGCAACTGCATCTCGCCCCAGCGCCCGCGCGTCTTGGGCGCGCGCAAGGCTTGCACGAGGCGGCGGGTTTCTTGGCCAAGGCTGGCCTGTCCTTCGGTTAGCGACAGCACCTGCTGCTTGATCGTGCCGTAGGCCTCATTGCGGGCCTTCTCGATCTCGCCCATGCGCAGGTCGAACTTGCCCAGCTTGTCGTCCAGCGGCTTTACCAAATCTCGGATCGCGGCGTGACGCCTGTTCAGGTCGTCGTCGGCGGATTGCTTGTGCGTCTTGAACCGTTCGGACACCAGCGACAGAAATTTCTCGGAATTGGCCGACAATGCGCCGGAGGCGAGTGCGTGAAAGCGGTCCTCCAGTTGCTTTTTCATATCGGCCATGTCGGCCAGCCGTTGCTCATGCGTTTCTTGCAAGCTCACCAGCTTTTGTTCCAGCGCGGCGGCGGTGATCTGTTCCTGATACAGATCGCCCATTAGCGCCTCGGCCCGGGCCTCCATCGCGGCGGCACGTTCGGCCTGAGGGGCGAGGCCGGCGAGGCGCTCGCGCAGTGCGGCTGAGTCCGATTGCGCCTGCCGCGCGCGCCGCGCGGCGATGATCGCCATCAGCGCTAGGATCAGGGCGACGGCGGCGGCCCCCGCCGCGACCCCCTGCCACTGGGCCTGTGTCAGATCCAGATACTGCTCCATGCGCCTTTACCTCGTGTTCGATATTTGTTCCCAAATGAACGCAAAAGGCGCCGCGCCGCAACCCGCAAATGCCGCCTAGCTGCGCCCGAACAATCGCTCGATATCGCTGAGCTTCAGCGCGACATAGGTGGGACGGCCATGGTTGCATTGGCCAGATAGCGGCGTCGCCTCCATCTCGCGTAAAAGCGCGTTCATCTCATCGGCTTGCATTCGGCGGCCCGACCGGATGGAGCCATGACACGACATCCGGCTGAGGATCGCATCGATCCGGGCGCGCAGCGTGTCGCTGCCGCCTTGATCGGTCAACTCGTCCAGCACATCGAGGATCAGCGCGCGCGCGTCGACATTTCCCAGAAGGGCCGGCGTTTCGCGCACGGCGACAGCGCCCCCGCCAAAAGCCTCGATGCTTAGGCCCAGCACGGCGAGGTCGGGCGCTGCGTCTATTAACGTGGCGCATTCGGCCTCGCTTAGATCCACGATTTCGGGGATCAGTAGCGCCTGCGCAGCGATGCCGTTACCCGATTGCTCGCGTTTCAGCCGCTCGTAAACCAGCCGCTCATGCGCTGCGTGCTGATCTACGATGACGATGCCATCTTCGGTTTGAGCGATGATGTAATTCTCGTGCACCTGCGCGCGGGCGGCGCCCAGCGGCGTGTTCATCGGCGCACCGGTCGGCGCGGGTTCGCTACGGGCGCTGTAGTCGCCTGCCATATCCGCAAAGCCGGGGGCCTGCGCGGCATAGCTGGCCGCGCGGGCCTGCTGCGATGGGCGATCCATTTGATAGACCCGCGCGCCAGTCTGTTCGGGCGTGAACGCGCCCAGCGTGCCTGCCGCAACGGTCGAGGATGCGCGGTGTCCTGCTTCGGCCAATGCGTGGCGCAGGCCCGATACGATCAGCCCGCGAACCGTGCCGGGATCGCGAAAGCGCACTTCGGATTTGGCCGGGTGCACGTTGACGTCGACCAGCGCGCCCTCGCAATCGATAAAGAGTGCGGCGACGGGGTGCCGATCGCGGCTAAGAACGTCCATATAACCCGCACGCAGGGCGCCAATCAGCATCCTGTCGCGCACCGGGCGGCCATTGACGAATAGGAACTGAGCGACAGCGGTGCCGCGCGAGTAGGTCGGAAGGCCCGCACAGCCAGTCATGCGAAAGCCATCGCGTTCGGCGTCGATCCGCATGGAATTATCCGCGAAATCGCGCCCGATGACGCGCGCCAACCGGGCATGGAGCGCATGAAACAGATCGCCCGTTTCTGCATCGGCGCGAAAGGTCTGCCGCCCCTCGCCGCCGCCCGACACGTCGCGCAGGGTAAAGCTGATAGACGGCTCGGCCATCGCAAGCCGCTTGATAACGTCGCCGATCGCCTGCGCCTCGGCCCGGTCGGTACGCATGAATTTCAGCCGCGCGGGCGTGGCATGGAATAGATCGCGCAAGGTAATGACCGTGCCGCCGTTCAGCGCAGCGGGGCGCACCGCGCCCACCTTGCCGCCCGTCACCGCGATCTCCGCCCCGTCATGGCCCGAAGCGCGCGACGTGATCGTCAGACGCCCAACCGCGCCCAAGGAGGCCAGCGCCTCGCCGCGAAAACCGAAGCTGTGGATATTCAGCAAGTCAGTGCCGTCGATTTTGGACGTGGCGTGCCTTGCCAGCGCCAGCGGAAGATCGCCGGGCGCCATGCCGCAGCCATCGTCGCTGATGCGTATCAGGGTTTTGCCGCCATCCGCTATATCGACCAAAATGCGCCGGGCGCCGGCATCTATAGCGTTTTCAACCAGTTCCTTGACCGCAGACGCAGGCCGCTCGACCACTTCGCCAGCGGCGATGCGATTGATCGCTGCCTCGTCCAACTGGCGAATAATGGGGCTGTCTTGGCCGATATGGGGGGCATGGTGCATCATACCACAAGACTTAGCATAGCGAGGTTTGATTCGACCAGCCGTGCGCGCTGCGCATTTGATGGGTAAAAAACCGCCCCCGGTGCGCGCGGCCCCTCCACATCGGGATCAATCTGGGCTAGCTTGGCCGCAATCCAAAGGGGTCGAAGCCCCGATAATGCGGGCAGGGCAAGCATGAGCAATTCCGGACGGCGCAAGCCACCCTTGGTGGCCGACAGGCGAAAAACCAAGACGAAAGCCAAGCCGGAGGCAAAGCCCCGCAAGGCGCGCAAACGTGCGCCCGCCAAACCGCGCGGCGGCAATTTCCTGACGCGCGCGGTGTTTGGACTTCTTCGTGGTGTCTGGCGCATTGTCTGGGGGGTTGGCTGGCGTTTGACGGCAGTCGTTCTATTGATCGTCGGTATTTCCACCGCATACGTTTACGTCACGCTACCTGAGGTTTCTAAGCTGCTGGATGGCCGCGCGAACGGCTCCGTCACACTGCTGGATCGCGATAGCGACGTGTTCGCGTGGCGCGGTGATCAATTTGGCGGCGCGGTGAATGCAGGTACGGTGTCGAAACACCTGCGAAATGCAGTTATCGCCACCGAGGACAGACGCTTTTACCTGCATCCCGGTATTGACCCTATCGGCATTGCCAGTGCCGTGCGCATCAACCTTAGCGAGGGGCGCGGCCCCCTGTCGGGTCATGGCGGATCGACCCTAACCCAGCAGGCGGCCAAGCTGCTGTGCCTCGGCACCGAGTATGTCGAGGCCGAGTGGGACAGTGAGGCCGATTTTGTGGCCGATTGCCGCCGTGGCTCGCTGGCGCGCAAGGGCAAGGAGGCGATCTATGCGCTGGCGATGGAGGCGAAATACACCAAAGAAGAGATCCTCTCAGTCTATCTGAATCGCGCCTATCTGGGCGGCGGTGCGTATGGCGCCGAGGCCGCTGCGCAGCGCTATTTCGGCAAATCAGCGGCGCAGTTGAATCCATCCGAGGGCGCGATGCTGGCCGGGCTTTTGACCGCACCTTCAACGTTGTCCCCGACCAGCAATATTGAGCGCAGCCAGAACCGTGCGTCGGTTGTCATCGGTTTGATGCGGGATCAGGGCTACCTGACCCAGACCGAGGCCGCATTGGCACTGGCCAACCCTGCTGAGCTGTCGGAGGCCGCCGAGCGGCAGGCAGGGGGCTATTTTGCCGATTGGGTGATGTCGTCGGGGCCAGAGTTTTTCACCCGCGACACAACCGAAGACGTCATCATCCGCACCACGCTGGACCAGCGTATTCAGCGCGCCGCCGAAGAGGGGCTGGCCGCCATTTTCGACGAAAAGGTGCGTGACGGGTCCAAGGCGCAGGCCGCCGTCGTGGTGATGAGTGCGGATGGCGCCGTGCGTGCCATGGTCGGCGGACGCCAGACCAAGGTGTCGGGCGCCTTCAATCGCGCGACGCAGGCCAATCGGCAGACCGGCAGCAGCTTTAAACCGTTCGTTTATGCGACAGCGCTGGAGCTGGGATATTCCAGTCAGGATACCGTGGTCGATGAGCCATACTGCCTGAACATCTCGGGATCGGGCCAGTGGTGCCCCAGCAACTACGACAACCGTTTTCATGGCCGCGTGACGTTGGCCAAGGCGCTGGAGAAATCCTACAACATTCCCGCCGTGAAGGTGGCCGAGAGCGTCGGGCTGGATCTGGTGCGCAAGGTCGCCAGCGATTTCGGCATTCAGAGTGACTTGGCCGCTGGCCCCGCGCTGGCGCTGGGCGCGTCCGAAAGCACATTGCTAGAGATGACAGGCGCGTTTGCGGGCATTTTGAACGGTGGCTCCTCGGTCAAGCCCTATGGTCTGGTCGAGTTGAAATTGCTGGGCCAGGACGAGGCCGTGATGGGCGCGGGCGGCGGCATCGGAGAGCGGGTGATCCGCGAGGATGCCGCAAGTGAGCTGATCTGGATGATGAGCCGCGTCGTCGAGAGCGGCACCGGATCGCGCGCCAAGCTGCCCGGCCGCGAGGCGGCGGGCAAGACCGGCACGACCCAGGCCGCGCGCGATGCGTGGTTCCTTGGCTTTACCGCTGATTATGTCGCGGGTGTCTGGATGGGCTACGACAACAACACACCCCTAACCGGTGTGACGGGCGGCGGTCTGCCTGCCGAAATTTGGCACGAGGTGATGGTGCGCGTCCACGACGGGATGCCCGCCACCCCCCTGCCCATGACGCAGCCGCAGGTGCGGGTCGTACAGCCAGCGCCGCAGCCGCAGGTCGAACAGCCGCGCGCGCAAGGACGACAGCAAAATCAGGGCCGACAAGGCGATCAGGGCTGGCAAGGTAACCAACGTCGGCAGGACAGCCGCGAGGGACCGATCGCGAACATTCTGCGGAAGCTGCTTGGCGGCTAGAAGACGGGCTTGAACCCGGCGAGCTTTGCAAGCGCGCATGCCGTCGGGCGCCGCCATTGATGCCAGACAAAAAAGCGCGCGGCCCTTTCGAGCCGCGCGCAAACGTCAAAATTAAAACCGTGCTTTATCCGGCCTGACGCAGATCCGCGATCAGCGCGTCGATATTGCCCTGACGGCGATCCAGCATCGAGCCGATTTCGGTCCGCTCGCTCAGGCGCAGGCTGATACCCTCCATCACCATGTCAAAGAACAAGTCGCGTCCCGAACGGTCCGACACGAGGAAACGCACGTCAAAGGGTGCCTCTCCGCGCAGGTTCACGCGGGCCTGAACCTCGTGCCAGGATTTAACCTTCCGCACGCCTGTCGCCTCAATCTGGCCGCCCTCAAATTCCCTGAACCGCTTGCCATATTTGCGCGCGAGGTAGCCACGGAATGCGTCCGTAAAGGCCGCCATCTGGGCCGGCGTTGCGCGGTTTGCATCAGCGCCCAGCGTGCTGCGCGCGATCAAATCGACATCGGCGTGCTGCCGCAAGATACCTTCGAAATCGCCGATCATCTGTCCGATCGGTTTGCCTGTCGCGATAACGCGGTTGATGTCGCTTACCACCTTGTCGACCAGCGCGCGTGCGCCTGCGTCGCTGAGCGCCAGCGCGCCTTGGGGTAGGGCGGCGACGAATGCGGCGCCCGTCCCTGCCGCGATAAGGTGACGGCGTGTGATGCTATTGGTCATATGGATCCTCGAAATCTGCGCTGACGCTGGGGCCTGCACCCGGATTGGCGGTTGCGCCCGTGGTCATGTCATGCGGGTCCAGATAGGTCTCGCTACCGCGATTGCCCACCTTGTATCGACGATTTTGCAGATAAAGTGAGCGTGCCGCAGCGTAACTATCAGCACTGTCGTATAGCACCGCGTCGATCGAATCGGCGTAGCGCCCGCGCGCCGTCAGGCCGCGAGAAACGCGCGTGCCGGCCACATAATAGCTCTCGGGGTCTTCGATAGCATAGGCCAATGGATTGGTGAAAATGTCCACCACACGCCCCACCGCTGCGCGGCTGGTATTCGGGCCAATGAGGGGCAGCACAACGTACGGCCCCTCATGCACGCCCCAGGCATAGAGCGTCTGACCAAAATCGGCGTCGGTCGCCGCAGGCATGTTCAGGTCGGTGGCGACGTCGATCAGTCCGCCCAGACCGATCGTTGAATTCACCAGAAAGCGATAGAAATCGGACGTCAGTCCAACGCCGTTGCCCTGCATCGCGCTGTTCACCATCGCGCCCGGCAGCGACAGGTTGATCGAAAAATTGCTGATGACGGTTTCGACGTCATCCGGCACAAAAGCGCTATAGCCCTTGGCGATCGGGCGCAGAACGGCGCGGTCGATCTTCTTGTTCCGCTCATGATTAAGGCGATTCGATTGCTCGTAGGGATCATAGGTCGCGCCGCGCGTGACGGCGGGATCAGGCTGGTCGCCGCAGGCAGACAGTAGCGCAAACAAAATGGCGCAAATGGCGGCGCGGGGTGCAAGAGGGCTAAGAATACGTGTCACCGGATCACTTTCAGGCCAAGAATCATAAGAAGAAACTACAAGAGCTTTTCAGGGGATCTAGCGGATGCCGCCGCCTCCGGCACGTGGCGCCCCGACGAATGACGAAGGTGCGTTGCGCAAATGCGACTCAAAAGTGGACAGTGCGGCAGCCCTGTATCCCCCAAGGGGCCTGAATTACAGTTTTTCGTGCCCTGTGGCAAGTGGCGCGCCCGCCTTACTCAGCGCCCGCGCCGCGCGCCTTTTGCCGTTTCAATCCGGCGGCGCAGACGTTAGCGTTCAGTGGAATTTATCAGCGCAAAGGATGACAGTCACATGGCGAATTTTGAAACAAAACTGGCCGAGATGGGCGTGACCCTGCCGGATGCACCTGCCCCGGCGGCAAATTATGTGCCCTACGTTCAGGTGGGCGATACTCTTTATGTGTCGGGCCAAATCTCGCGCGACGACAGCGGCCTCATTACTGGCAAGCTGGGCGATAACATGGATACTGCTACCGGCGCCAATGCCGCGCGTAGCTGCGCGATAGCGCTTCTGGCGCAGGTCAAGGCGGCATGCGGCGGCGATCTGGACCGGCTGGTGCGGGTCATCAAACTGGGCGGTTTCGTCAACTCGACCCCGGACTTTACCGAGCAACCTCAGGTCATCAACGGCGCGTCCGATTTTCTGGGTGAGGCGCTGGGCGACGCGGGCAAACATGCGCGCGCTGCGGTATCGGCGGCCTCCTTGCCGCTGGGCGTTGCGGTCGAGATCGAAGGCATTTTCCAGATCGCATGACGCCGCTGAACGAGGCGTTTTTGCGCCTGCCCCTAGCGCACCGCGCCCTGCACGATAGGGTGGCGGGGCGGTTGGAGAATTCGCGCGCTGCGATCAGCGCAGCGATTGCTGCGGGCTATGGCATTGAGATCGACGTTCAGATGTCGTCCGACGGCGTCGCGATGGTGTTCCACGATTATAATCTGGACCGCCTGACAGATGCGGGAGGCCCGATCCGTGCGCGCAGCGCGGCGGGCCTTGCGGCTGTCACGCTCAAAGGTACGGGCGAGAGTATCCCGGCACTGGCCGAGGTGCTGGAGCTGGTCGCGGGGCGCGTGCCCCTGCTGATCGAGGTCAAGGACCAGCATGGCCAGATGGGCGAAACGGACGGCGTGCTGGAGGCATCGGTAGCGCGCGATCTGGCTGGGTATGCGGGGCCGGCGGGCCTCATGTCTTTCAACCCCCATTCGGTAATCCGGCTGGCCGCGTTGGCCCCGGATGTGCCGCGCGGCATCGTCACCTGCGCCTATACCGCATTAGATTTTCTAGAATTGCCCGCCGCCGTACGCAAACGCCTGCGCGACATTCCGGATATGGTGGCGGCGAAGGCTAGTTTTATCAGCCACCAATGGGATGATCTGGACCGCCCCCGCGTGGCCGAGCTAAAGGAGGTGGGCGCAGATATCCTCTGCTGGACGATCCGCTCGCCAGACGCGGCGAGCATTGCAAGGCGCGTGGCGGACAATATCACCTTCGAGGGCTATCTGCCCGATCTGCCCGCTTGAATTAGCCCGCTTCGGGCACAGGTTAGATGCGGGCAGCGAGACGGGCGAGGCATGACTGAAAACAGTGAAATCACCATCCGCGCGCATTCAGGGCTGAGCGGGATCGCGGCTGCCGATTGGGATGCCTGCGCATGCCCCGAGGCGGCAGATGCCGCCCGTCCCGAAGACCCGTTCACCACCCATAGATTCCTCAAGGCGCTGGAGGATAGCGGATCGGTCGGCCCCGGCACAGGCTGGCAGGCGCAGTACCTGACCGCCGAGCAGGACGGGAAGATGATTGCCTGTGCGCCCCTTTATGCCAAGTCGCACAGCCAGGGCGAGTATGTGTTTGATCACGGCTGGGCCGATGCCTACACCCGCGCAGGCGGTCGCTATTACCCCAAATTGCAGGTGGCTGTGCCCTTTACCCCAGTCACCGGGCGGCGGCTGCTGACCCGGCCGGGGCATGAGGATACGGGCCGCGCCGCATTGATACAGGGCGCTGTGCAGATCGCCGAGGGCAATGCCGTCTCGTCGGTGCATGTGACCTTTTGTACCGACGCCGAGGCCAGCGCAGGCGCCGCCATGGGCCTGATGCGGCGGACCGGCCAGCAGTTTCACTGGATCGACGAAGGCTACGGAGATTTCGGCGGTTTTCTCGCAGCACTCAGTGCGCGCAAGCGCAAAAACATCCGCAAGGAGCGGCGCATCGCGCAGGACTTTGGCGGCAATATCGTGCAGCTGAGCGGCGACGATATCAAGCCCGAGCATTGGGATGCCATCTGGGAGTTTTACCAAGATACCGGCGCGCGCAAATGGGGCACGCCTTATCTGACGAGGGAGTTCTTTGAGATTGCGCATGATACTATGCGTGATGACATATTGCTGATCCTCGCCATGGACGGCGATACGCCGGTCGCGGGCGCGGTGAATTTTATCGGCGCCTCGGCGCTATATGGCCGCTACTGGGGTTGTGCCTACGACCACCCATTCCTGCACTTTGAGCTGTGTTACTATCAGGCCATCGATTACGCGCTGGCCCATGGACTAGGCCGCGTCGAGGCGGGCGCGCAGGGCGAGCACAAGCTGGCGCGCGGCTATCTGCCGGTGGCGACCCATTCGCTGCACTGGGTGCGCGACGCGGGGTTTGCCGATGCCGTCGCGCAGTACCTGAGGGCCGAAGGCGCGGCGGTAGAGGAAGACATTGAGGTTCTGACGTCCTACGGGCCGTTCAGGAAATTACCGAAGGAGGACCACGAATGAGCGAGAAACTAAGCGACACCGCCCGCACGACAATGATCGATCCGCTGCTTAAGGAAGGATGGACCATGGTGGAGGGCCGCGACGCCATCACCAAAGAGTTCAAGTTCGCCGATTTTGTCGACGCGCTGGGCTGGATGGTGCGTGCGGGCGTCTGGGCGGAAAAGTGGAACCACCACCCCGAATGGAGCAACGTCTATAACAAGGTCAAAGTGACGTTGACGACGCATGACGTCGACGGCCTTAGCGCACTGGACGCAAAATTGGCGCGCAAGATGGATATTCTGGCGGGTTGATCCCTGCCCAAACGCAAAGCGGCCCGGACTGCATCCGGGCCGCTTTTTGCTGCGGAACAGTTAAAAATTGCCCCGCGTGCTTGCGGTGCGAGGCAGCGGGGAGGCTTCCTACATTTCAGCCAGAAGGCCCTCGCCCGCCGACACGTCGCACATGCCGGGGTTGTCTTCCTCATGAAGCAGCGTAATCGTGCCATCCTCGACAACCATCGCATAGCGCTTGGAGCGGTCGATCAGACCAACGCTAGGATTGCTGAATTCCATCCCCATCGCCTTGGTGAAGTCCGAAACTGGATCGCCCAGCATCGTGATGCCAGCGGCCGTCGCGCCGGTGATTTCGCCCCATGCGCCGGTGACGAAGGGATCGTTGACCGAGATGCACATGATTTCGTCCACGCCTTTGGCGTCGAACTGGTCCTTGGTGCGCACAAAGCTGGGCACATGCGCATTGTGGCAAACGCCTGTAAACGCGCCCGGTACGGCGAATATGACGACCTTGCGGCCTTTCGTACGTTCGGCCAGATCGACCGCTTCGGGGCCGTCAGGGCCCAAATGTGTCAGGCTGGCAGCCGGAAGTTTGTCGCCCACGGAAATGCTCATGATAAAGTCCTCGTCTGATGTTTGCGCTGATATACCGAACCGATATAGGCTGCGCGGCGACTAGGCCATTTAAAAGATCGGAAATCAGCGCATGCCGGATATTGTTGTGATCGGAGCAGGTCAGGCGGGATCGTCGCTGGTGGCGCGGCTGCGCAAGGATGGCCATGTAGGCCGCATCACCCTGATCGGCGAGGAGACGGCACCGCCTTATCAGCGCCCGCCGCTGTCCAAGGCGTACCTCTTGGGCGACATGGAGCTGGAGCGGCTCTACCTGCGCCCCCAACATTTTTATGGCGATATTGATGTCGATCTGCGGTTGGGCACGCGCGTCGATGCCATTGACCGCGGCGCGCAGGTGGTGCGCATCGGCGGCGAGGCGCTGTATTACGATGCGCTGGTGCTGACCACCGGATCGACGCCGCGCCGCCTTCCGGCAAGCATCGGCGGTGCGCTGGAGGGCGTGCATGTCGTCCGCGATCTGGCGGATGTCGATGCAATGGGTCCGCGCTTTGGCCCCGGCGCCAAGGTTCTGATCGTCGGCGGCGGCTATATCGGGCTGGAGGCTGCGGCGGTGGCGGCTAAAAAGGGCCTCCAAGTCACGCTGGTTGAGATGGCCGACCGTATTTTGCAACGTGTCGCCGCGCCAGAGACGTCAGATTTCTTCCGCGCGCTGCATACCGAACATGGTGTCGACATTCGCGAGGGTGTGGGGCTGGACCGCCTTTTGGGCGATGGCCACGTCACCGGCGCGCGCCTGAGCGATGGCAGCGAACTGGCCGCCGATTTTGTCATTGTCGGCGTGGGCATCGCGCCCGGCACAGCATTGGCCGAGGCGGCAGGGCTGGACCTCGACAATGGCATTGCTGTCGACGCACTGGGCCGCACCAGTGATCCGGCGATTTGGGCTGCCGGCGATTGCGCGTCGTTTCCGTACAAGGGCGGCAGGCTGCGGCTGGAGAGCGTGCCGAACGCCATCGATATGGCCGAATGTGTGGCAGGCAACCTGATGGGTGCGCGCGCAGCATATGTGCCGCAGCCGTGGTTTTGGTCGGACCAGTATGATGTCAAATTGCAGATTGCGGGGCTGAATATTGGCTACGACCGTATCGCGGTGCGGCCCTCGACCGGTGCGCGCTCTGCCTCGTTCTGGTACTACGCCGGGGACACGCTGCTGGCAGTCGACGCGATGAACGATCCGCGCGCCTATATGGTGGGTAAGCGTCTGATCGAGGCGGGCAAATCGCCCGCACCAGAGACTGTCGCCGATCCGGCGACCGAGCTGAAATCGCTGCTGGCGTGAGGATCATCGCTGGCGATGCGCGCGGCCGCCGCTTGGCAGATTTGGGCAAGGGTGACACGGTCGCGCAGTTGCGCCCAACATCGGACCGCGTGCGCGAGAGCCTGTTCAGCATGCTACACAGCATGGACGTGCTAGAGGGCGCAGAGGTGCTGGACCTTTTTGCCGGAACCGGCGCGCTGGGGCTAGAAGCACTGTCGCGCGGTGCAGCATCTGCGAGATTCGTCGAAAATGGGCGCCCTGCCTTGGCGCTGCTGGACCGAAACATCGGACTGGTTGGCGTCGATGATCGCGCAAAGGTGCTGCGCCGGGATGCGACCCAATTGGGCGCTGTACAGGGCACCCCCGCGTCGCTGGTATTCTTGGACCCGCCATATAGCCGGGCGTTGGGCGAGGCCGCGCTGGGCTCCGCGATCTCAGGCGGTTGGCTGGCCAAGGCCGCCGTGATCGTATGGGAGGAAAGCGCCGCCATTATCCCGCCGCGCGGCTGTGCGCAGCTAGATCGCCGCCGCTATGGCGATACGCAGATTACGCTGCTGAAATGGGGCGGCTGATCTTGACCATGTAAGTGGTCAATCGCCCAATCTGCGCCCTTCAAGTACTGAAAATGGGTAGGATTTGTCGCCGCGCTGCCAGGCAAAGCCTTCTTCGGTACGTAGGACAGTGTAGGCCGTCCAGCCAATGGTATCCCAAAAGCTGTCATACTCACCAGTTTCCGGATTGACGCGCCACTTGCCGGTCAGGGTGTCGCCCTTGCTTGGTGCATAGATCGTTACGCCGTCTGCCCCAAAAAATGACCTGTAGTTGTTACCGTCCCACTGACCCTGAGCGGTGTTCCCCGTTAGCAGGCTCTCGACCTCTGATGCGCTCAGCGCGGTGTCTTGGGCAATAGATATGCTACCCGTTACCCCCAGCAGAAGGGCGGCAGCGATGGCGGTGAATGTGCGGCGGTACATGACGTTTGGTCCTCAAGTTGACTGGTCGCGGGCGGCAGCACCCGGCACAGAGGAACTTAACTTAGCGCAATTACAACGAATTTCAAACATCTCGACCACGCCCCGTCGGCGCGGTGAAAACGGCGGCCTCGCTAGCAGGTCAATCTGCACCATGTTAGCGGTCGCACCGCGCGGAACAAGCCGTTTCGCAAGGGCAACGCCGCGCCCACCCGCCTTGACAATTGCCGGGTGCCGCGCGACAGAGCGGCGATGTTCATGACCTTACTCTCGGTAGCTCTCGGCGGTGCGATCGGCGCCAGCCTGCGCTTTGGCGTTGGGCTGTGGGCGGCGCGCGTGATCGCGACCAGCTTTCCGCTGGGGGTAATGTCGGTCAACGTGATCGGATCGTTCCTGATGGGTGCCTTTGCGATCTGGTCGGTGGAGCGCGGGTATACCGGACTGAACCCATTTGTAATGACAGGCATTTTGGGCGGTTTCACCACCTTTTCGGCGTTCTCGCTGGAGGCGCTCACCCTGATTGAGCGGGGGCAGGCGGCTTCTGCTTTGCTCTATGTCGGGTTGTCAGTGGGCCTGTCGATTGGCGCGCTGGCGCTGGGATTTTGGTTAATGCGGGGGGCACTGGCATGAGCGGCGTTCAGACGATCTATGTGACGAATGATGACACCGATCAGCGGCTGGACCGCTGGCTCCGCCGCCAGTTCCCGCACCTGCAACAGGGCCGGATCGAGAAGATGTGCCGCAAGGGTGATCTGCGCGTCGATGGTGGCCGGGTCAAGGCCGCGACACGGCTGGTTGCCGGGCAGGCCGTGCGCATTCCGCCGCTGCCGGACGCAACCGAGGCGAACGCGCGGGCGCGCGCCCACGTCACCGACGCCGACGCCGCAATGATCCGCGCCTGCGTGATCTACCGCGACGACCATGTGATCGCGCTGAACAAGCCGCCGGGATTGCCCGTGCAAGGCGGCTCTAAACAGTCGCGCCACGTTGATGGCCTTGCCGAGGCACTGCGTTTTGGCATGGAGGAAAAACCGCGCCTTGTGCACCGGCTGGACAAGGACACGTCCGGCGTTTTGATGCTGGCCCGCACACGCGAGGCAGCCAAGGGGCTGACCGCCGCATTCCGCCACCGCAATACCCGCAAGCTGTACTGGGCTGCCGTCGCAGGCGTCCCGACGCCGCGCATGGGCACGATCAAGTTTGGTCTGGTCAAGGCGCCCGGCCACGGCGCCAAGGGCGAGGGCGAGAAGATGCACGCCCTGCACCCCCGCGACGTTGAGGATACCCCCGGCGCCAAGCACGCCACCACTGATTACGCCGTGCTAGAGGCGGTGGGCGCACGCGCATCATGGTGCGCCTTGGTGCCTATCACTGGCCGAACGCACCAGCTCCGGGCGCATATGGCCGAGCTGGGACATCCTGTCGTCGGGGACGGTAAATACGGCGGGTCCGGGCAGGAAAACCTGGGCGATGGTTGGGGCGCGCAACTGGGCGGCGACATCAGCAAGAAGCTGCATCTGCACGCCCGTTCGCTAAAAATCGAGCATCCAGTAACGCGCGCGATGCTGCACCTGACCGCGCCGCTGCCGGCGCATATGCAGCATACATGGGACACGTTCCAATGGCTGCCGTCCGAGGTGCCCGCCGATCCGTTTGAGGATCTGGAATGAATGCAGCGCCAAATGCCCCGCTGCGCCTGATCATCTTTGACGTCGACGGAACACTGGTCGACAGTCAGGGCGATATCGTCGCGTCGATGAACCACGCCTTTGCCGCCATTGGCGCGCCGGCGCCCGAGCGCGCGGCAATCATAGGCATTATCGGCCTGTCATTGGACGTGGCTATGCCCCGCCTTGCGCCCGGTTTGGAGGCCGCCGCGCATGATGCCCTCGTTGAGGAGTACAAACGCAGCTATATGGGGCGCCGCGCCGAGGCGGGGGCTGCGGAATCCTCGCCGCTTTTCCCCGGAACGCGCCAAATGCTTGAGAGCCTTGGCACCCGCGCCGATCTGCTGCTGGGTATTGCCACTGGCAAGTCGAGGCGTGGGCTGGACAAGCTATTAGAAGGGCACGGCCTGACAAAGCTGTTCGTAACGGCGCAGGTGGCCGACCACCATCCGTCTAAGCCGCACCCCGCCATGTTGCACGCGGCCTTGTCTGAGACGGGCATAGACGCGGCGGATGCCGTGATGATCGGCGACACGACATATGACATGGACATGGCCCGCGCGGCGGGGATCCGCACCATTGGCGCCAGTTGGGGCTATCACCCTGCCGCTGATCTGCGGGCCGATCATATGCTTTCAGCATGGTCCGATCTGCCTGCATGTTTGGACCTCCTATGGGGGGCGCCCGCATGAGCGAATGGGCGGCCAAACGGTTCTGGAAAGAGGCGTTCGTTACCGATGCCGAAACCGGTCACGGCATCGCGCTGGATAGCCGCCCGGTGAAAACCCCGGCCAAGGCCGCGCTGGTGGTGCCTACGCGCGCTCTGGCGCAGGCCATCGCGGCGGAGTGGAACGCAGTGTCAGAACGGATTGATCCTCGCGCGATGCCGATGACACGCTCGGCCAATGCGGCGATCGACAAGGTTGCACACCAGCACGCCGAAGTGGCCGACATGCTGGCCGCCTATGGCGCAACGGACCTTTTGTGTCATCGCGCTACCGCACCTCAGGAGTTGGTCCTGCGCCAGTCCGAAGAGTGGGACCCGCTGCTCGACTGGGCCGATTCGGCCCTGAACGCGCGACTGAGGCAGACCCCCGGCGTTATGCCCACAAAACAGGACGGCGCCGCACTGGCGCGGTTGCGCGCACGCGTGCATGCGCAAGATAATTTCGCGCTGACGGCCCTCCATGATCTGGTCGCGCTGTCCGGCTCGCTAGTAATTGGACTGGCGGCGCTGGACGGGGCGTATCCACCTGATATCTTGTGGCAAACATCGCGCTTGGACGAGGCATGGCAGGCAGAACTCTGGGGCGCCGACGACGAGGCCGAGGACATGGCAGCGATCAAGCGCGCAGCATTTCTACATGCACATGAATTTTTCTGCCTTCTGAGTGAAAATTCCGCTTAAGCCAAGCCTGATGACGCTAGGGCAGCTTGCTGTCGAAGTATCATTTTTGGACATGCAACCCTTGACCTTTTGGAATGAATCCCACCACACTCAGCCCCACTCAGGGGGAAAAGCCTCTGCGCTATGCTTTGGCCCGCAATGGGCTGAATAAACCACCCTGTCGAAGTGGGTGGACAATCAGGAAGAGGTAAGAATGAAAAAATCCCTAATTTTTGGTGTGTTGGCAGTTGCCGGGCTTTCCGCTGGCGCCGCCGCTGCAGCGACGCTTGATGACGTGAAGGCACGTGGCAAGCTGAACTGTGGTGTGACGACGGGCCTCGTTGGATTCGCCGCACCGGATGCCAATGGCGACTGGCAGGGCTTTGACGTGGCTGTGTGCCGCGCCGTCGCTGCCGCCGTCTTGGGCGATCAGAACGCTGTCGAGTTTGTGCCAACCACTGGCAAGACACGCTTTACCGCGCTGTCCTCGGGCGAGATCGACCTGCTGGCACGTAACACAACCTGGACTTTCAGCCGCGATGTCGACCTGAAGTTCGAATTTGTTGGCGTCAACTACTACGACGGTCAGGGCTTTATGGTCCCCAAGGCTCTGGGCGTCAGCTCGGCCAAGGATCTGGATGGCGCGACCGTTTGCGTACAAACTGGCACCACGACCGAGCTGAACCTTGCTGACTATTTCCGCAAAAACAACATCAGCTATGAGCCGGTCCCGATCGAAACCAACGCCGAAGGCAACCAGCAGTATCTGGCTGGGGCATGTGATGCGTACACCACCGACATGTCAGGTCTGGCGTCCACACGTGCCACGTTCGAAACACCGGCCGATCACATCTTGCTGCCGGAGATCATCTCGAAAGAGCCGCTGGCACCGCTGGTTCGTCACGGCGACAGCGAATGGGCAGACGTTGTCCGCTGGACGCTGAATGCGCTGATCGCAGCAGAAGAGATGGGTATCACAAGCGCCAATATCGGTGATTTGTCGGCTCAAGCGGGCGATTCGCCCGAGGTCAACCGCCTGCTCGGCACCGAGGGCAACCTTGGTGAGATGCTGGGTCTCAGCGCTGACTGGGCCAAGAACGCCATCATGGCAAGTGGCAACTATGGCGAGATCTTCGAGAAGAACATCGGCGAAGCATCTCCCATCGGTCTGGCACGCGGCCTGAACGCACAATGGACGGATGGCGGCCTGCTGTATTCGCCCCCCTTCCGCTAAGAACCATTGTGAAGGGCGCGGCGATTGTCGCGCCCTTCTACTATCGGCAGGCCGAGTCTACGAAGCTGCCACTCAAAAATAAATTCCGCACATCGCGAGGGACGGATCAACCGTCTCCGCCTGACACCGTCCGGAAAACCAGGGAAGTCTCATGAGCACCATAACCGACCCCGACAAGGGCGGATTCCGCGTATCGCAACTGCTGAGCGACACGCGCTATCGCGCCATAACCTTTCAGGTCATCGCGTTCTTTCTGCTTGTCGCTGCGTTCTATTATCTGGGTAATAATCTGGTCCAGAATCTGCGCGCTGCCGGCCTTAACTTCTCGTATGGGTTTCTCGACGAGGCGGCAGGGTATGATGTGGGTCAGTCGCTGATCCCCTATACCAGCCAATCGTCTAACTGGCAGGCCGCCAAGGTCGGCATCCTCAACACGCTGCTGGTCGCTGTGCTAGGCTGTTTCACCGCCACCATTCTAGGCGTCGCTGCAGGCGTTCTGCGCCTGAGCAAGAACTGGATCGTGTCCCGCCTGATGGCCGTTTATGTCGAGGCGTTCCGCAATGTGCCGGTACTGATCTGGATCCTGATCATCTACGCGATCATGACAGTGTCTTTGCCCGCGCCCAACGCATTCCGCGGCGACGATCCGGCCAGCACGATGCTTCTGGGCATGTTCGCCTTTACCAATCGCGGCATCTACATCCCTGCGCCTGTTTTCAATCCCGGCTCTATGGTGGTTGTCGGCGTCTTTATCGCGTCGATCTTCGCAATGTTCGCCTATCGCGCCTACGCGAAGAAGCTGCTCTTTGCTACGGGCAGGTTGCTGCCAACGGGCTGGCCGTCGCTGGCGATCCTGCTGGTGCCTGCGCTACTGGTTTTCTTCATCTTCGGGCGCCCCATCGGCCTCGATATCCCGGTCCTGTCGGGCTTTAACTTCGGCGGTGGGATCAAGATCGGCGCGCCACTGATCGCGCTGTGGTTCGCCCTGTCGATCTATACTGGCGCCTTTATTGCTGAAAACGTGCGCGCAGGTATTCAGGCCGTCTCAGAAGGCCAGACCGAGGCGGCAGCCGCCCTCGGCCTTCGACCACGCCGGATCATGAACCTTGTGGTGCTACCGCAGGCAATGCGGGTCATTATCCCGCCGCTGATCTCGCAATACCTGAACCTGACCAAGAACTCGTCGCTCGCCATCGCCGTCGGCTATGCCGATATCACAGCCACGCTGGGAGGGATCACGTTGAACCAGACGGGCCGCGCAATCGAATGCGTTCTTTTGCTGATGCTGTTCTATTTGGCGATCTCGCTGGCAATTTCGGCGATCATGAACG
>JAGXGX010000017.1 GCA_024636515.1 Roseovarius sp. | reverse complement strand
TGCCCGGCGGTCTGGTCGAGGGGGGGCAGCGGATATCGCGCCTCTTTCGCGGCAAACGCGCCAAACCGTCCGATCAAACCACTCCGGCTGAATAAGGAAACGCAGGCATGGGCATTCTCGAAGTCAAGAACGTGAACAAGCGTTTCGGCGGCCTTCAGGCGCTGGGGGACGTAAACCTGAGCGTGGCGGAAAATACCGTCCACGCCATCATCGGCCCCAACGGCGCGGGTAAATCTACGCTGCTAAACGTGCTGGTCGGCAAGCTGATCCCTGACACCGGATCGGTCATGTTCGACGGCCAGTCGGTACTAGGGCGCAAGCCGTACGAGATCAATCAGATGGGCATTTCCCGCGTGTTCCAGACGCCCGAAATCTTTGGCGATCTGACCGTGCTGGAAAACATGATGATCCCGATCTTTGCCAAACGGGACGGCTCGTTTCGGATGCACGCGATCAGCGCCGTCGCAAGCGAGCGCGAGGTGATTGAGCAGGCCGAAGCAATGCTGGAAAGCCTGAACATGGCCGACCAACGGCACAATCATTCGGCGTCGATGAGCCGCGGTAACAAGCGGCGGCTGGAAATCGGAATGTGCCTTGCGCAAGAGCCGCGCCTTTTGCTGCTGGACGAGCCGACGGCAGGCATGGCGCGCGCCGACACCAACAACACCATCGACCTGCTGAAGCAGATCAAGGAAGAGCGCGACATCACCATCGCCATCATCGAGCACGACATGCATGTGGTGTTCAGCCTTGCCGAGAGGATCACTGTGCTGGCACAGGGATCACCGCTGGTCGAGGATACGCCGGACAAGATCAAGGGCCACCCCAAGGTGCGCGAAGCCTATCTGGGCGAGTCTGCCGACTGACGCCCCTACGCGCGCCAGATACGCCCCAGACGCCCCCCACGAGGACCGATTAAATGACCGACAAACCCGATTTTTCAAATAACGCCAATCTGGCCGCAACTGCCCCCGCCTTTCTTTCGGTCTGGGGCATGAAAGCCTATTACGGCGAAAGCTACATCGTTCAGGACATCAGCTTTAACGTCCATGAGGGCGAAATTCTGGCCCTTCTGGGCCGCAACGGCGCAGGCAAGACGACGACGCTGCGCGCCATCGCCCGCATGGACAATCCGCAGCTGAACCATGGCGAGATCTGGCTGGACCACCAGCCCCTGCACAAAATGAAGAGCTATGAGGCGGCGGTCGCGGGTATCGGCCTCGTGCCCGAAGACCGCTGCATCATCCCCGGCCTCACGGTCGAGGAAAACCTGCAACTGGCCCAAATCGCGCCGCCCATCGGCTGGTCGCTTGAGCGTCTTTACGATTTGTTCCCCCGCCTTGCCGAGCGGCGCAAGCAGGACGGCGTCACACTGTCGGGCGGCGAGCAGCAGATGCTGGCCTTGGCGCGCGCGCTGGCCCGCGACATCAAGGTGCTGCTGCTGGACGAACCCTACGAAGGGTTGGCACCTGTCATTGTTGACGAAATTGAGAAAACTCTGCGCATTATCAAGGCCCAAGGCATCACCACGGTGATCGTTGAGCAGAACGCCGTGCGCGCGCTTGAGCTGTCAGACCGGGCCGTGATCCTTGACACTGGCGGCATCGTCTTTGACGGTAGCGCTGCCGAGGTTCTAAACGACGAGAAGCTGCGCGCAGAATATCTGGCGATCTAGCCGACGGCCGCCTTCGGCCCGCGCCTTATCCGTCCGCACTCAAAGCTACAAAGGTCTTACGCATGCCTGATAAAACATATCCGCCCTCCCCAGATTTCGCCAAGTCGGCCCACATAAATGCCGACAAGTACGAGAAGATGTACGCGGCCTCGATCAAAGATCCCGAAGGGTTCTGGAAAGAGCACGCTCAGAACCTCGACTGGATAAAGCCGTTTACTAAGGTCAAAAATACCTCATTCAAACTGGGCAATGTTGATATCCGCTGGTTTGAAGACGGCGTGATGAACGTCGCCGCCAACTGCATTGATCGCCATCTGGCCACGCGCGGCGATCAGACCGCGATCATATTCGAGCCGGACGAGCCTACGGACCCCGCGCAGCACATCACCTATAACCAGTTGTACGAAAAGGTGAATCGCTTCGCCAACGTGCTGCTGAGCCAAGGCATCATGCGCGGCGACCGTGTGGTGATCTATCTGCCAATGATCCCCGAGGCGGCCTACGCCATGCTGGCCTGTGCGCGCATCGGCGCCGTCCACTCCATCGTGTTCGCTGGATTCTCTCCCGACGCGCTGGCCAACCGCATCAACAATTCGGGCGCCAAGGTTGTCATCACCGCCGATGAGGCCCCCCGCGGCGGGCGCCGCACTGCGCTGAAATCCAACGCCGACGCGGCCTTGCTGCGTTGCGACGACAAAGTGCGCTGCCTCGTCGTCAAGCATACCGGCGGCCAGACCACTTGGACCGAGGGCCGCGATATCGACGTCAAGGCACAGATGGAGCAAGCCAGCCCCGACTGCCCCGCGCGTCCGATGAACGCCGAAGACCCGCTGTTTGTGCTCTATACCTCCGGCTCTACCGGGCAGCCCAAGGGCGTCGTCCACAGCTCTGCCGGGTACCTGCTTTATGCAGGCCTCACGCATAAATACGTGTTCGATTACCACGATGGTGACGTGTTTTGGTGTACTGCCGATGTGGGCTGGGTGACGGGGCACAGCTATATCATCTATGGCCCGCTGGCGAATGGTGCGACCACCGTGATGTTCGAAGGCGTGCCGACCTATCCCGATGCCAGTCGCTTTTGGCAGGTCTGCGAAAAACATAAGGTAAACCAGTTCTATACCGCGCCAACCGCAATTCGCGCGCTCATGGCAAAAGGCAAGGAGTTCGTCGAAAAATGCGATCTGTCTGACATCAAGGTGCTGGGCACTGTGGGCGAGCCTATCAACCCCGAGGCATGGAATTGGTACAATGAGGTCGTCGGCAAGGGCACGCGCCCCATCGTCGACACGTGGTGGCAGACCGAAACTGGCGGCCACCTTTTGACCCCCCTGCCCGGTGCCACGGCGACAAAACCGGGCAGCTGCACCAAGCCGTTCTTTGGCGTTGAGCCTGTCATCCTTGATGCAACGTCGGGCGAAGAGATCACCAGCGTCGAGGCCGAGGGTGTCCTTTGTATCAAAGACAGCTGGCCCGGCCAGATGCGCACCGTTTACGGCGATCACGACCGGTTCGAAAAGACATATTTCAGCGATTACGAAGGCTACTACTTTACCGGTGACGGCTGCCGACGCGATGCGGACGGCTACTACTGGATCACCGGCCGGGTCGATGATGTCATCAACGTATCAGGCCACCGCATGGGCACGGCAGAGGTCGAATCGGCTCTTGTCGCGCACCCGAGCGTGGCCGAGGCCGCAGTTGTCGGCTATCCGCACGAGATCAAGGGCCAAGGCATCTATGCCTATGTCACCGTCATGAACGGGGTGGAGCAGACGGACGAGCTGCGCAAGGAGCTGGAGAAGTGGGTGCGGACCGAAATTGGCCCCATCGCCAAGCCCGATCTGATTCAATGGGCGCCCGGCCTGCCCAAGACCCGCTCTGGCAAGATCATGCGCCGCATCTTGCGCAAGATCGCCGAAAATGACTTTGACACCTTGGGCGATACATCGACGTTGGCTGATCCAGCGGTGGTCGATGATTTGATCGAAGGCCGCAAAAGCCTTGGCTAGTTGAGGGCGCCCCGCTGCGCAATACGCAGCGGGGCGCTATGAAATCAGCCGCGCCCGCGGTAGGGCGGCACGCCCTGATCGGGTATCCAAACCCCCTCGGGGGCCGCGCCCGTCTGATAGAACACGTCGATCGGGATGCCGCCGCGCGGATACCAATAGCCGCCGATGCGCAGCCATTTCGCCTCCGTAAACTCCGCAATGCGGCGTCCGATACTGACGGTGCAATCCTCGTGGAATGCGCCATGATTGCGAAAACTGCCCAAATATAGCTTCAGCGATTTGCTCTCAATCAGCCAATCGCCCGGCACGTAGTCAATCACCAGATGCGCAAAATCGGGCTGGCCCGTCATCGGGCAGAGCGACGTGAATTCGGGCGCGACAAAACGCACGTTGTAGAGCGCGTCTGCCTGCGGGTTCTGAACCCTCTCCAGTTCGGCTTTGGCCGGATCATCGGGCAGCGCGGTGTTTGCGCCCAGCTGTTTCAGATCACTGTAAATACTGTCGCTCATCTCATCTCCTATCGGCCTAAACGCCGCGTTTGTTTCCCCATAGCATCACATGCAGTTGCGGCAGCACGCGCGCGGCGTGCCAGCGATCCGCGATCACCAGATCGACCAGCCAGCGCATCCGCGCGTCGATACCCTGCAGGTCGACGGCGGCGTTATCATCGCCCGGTGGCGGCGGCGTATGATTGCCCGGCTGCAAGTAAACCGGCAAATCGGGATAGCGCACGGCCACATCGCGGGCATAGGCATAGTCGGCGTCATCGAACACCACGATTTTTAGCACGGTGGGGGCGCCCTGCGCGGCATCCACGCACTCTTGCAGCATTGCCCAGTCAGTGTGCATTTCCGACGATGGCGGTTTGGGACTGAGAACCAGCATATCCAACTGCGAGAACCAATCTTTGGATATTGATCCTTGGGTCTCTAGGGCAAAGCCATAGCCCTCTGCCCGCCCCATTGCGATCAAATCACCAAAGGGCTGGATCGCTGGATTGCCACCTGACAGCGTCACTGTCAGAGGCTGGCCACCCGACAGGCGGCGCACCTCATCCATGACCGCAGACGCGCTCATTGGGGTCCAATCATGGCGGTATTCGCTATCGACAGCATGCAGGCTATCGCACCAGACGCAGCGATAGTCGCAGCCGCCCGTCCGCACGAAAACCGTTGGCACGCCAATCAGAGCGCCTTCGCCCTGTATGGTGGGGCCGAAAATCTCGGATACGCGGATCGCGTCGCTCATGGCCGGTACTCGGCCCATGTTTTCGGCGTTTCGCTGATTTTTACGGCTGCCGTTTCCGGCCAGCGGGCGGCGCACCAATCATAAAGATGCTTGGCCATCCGCTCGGCTGTGACGCAGTCATCACCCAGAACATCGTTCAGATGGCGATGGTCCAGCACATCGTCGATGTACCGCTTGAGCGGCGCCAATTCGAGGTAGTCGCGGACAAAACCGGGCTGGTTCAGTGTCTTCGATGCCAGCTCGACCACTGCCACATAGTTATGCCCGTGCAGCCGCGCGCATTGGTGATCCTCGGGCAGACCAAAGAGCTGGTGAGACGCCGAGAAGTGAAATTCCTTGGTAATGCGGTACATATTCTACCCTTCCGTTCCGGTAGCAGCGCGCCAAAAGTTGGCGTCGGCATAGATTGTCGGGTCAGCAATGCCCGCCAGATGAAACGCCTCGCGGCGCTCCACGCAGGTACCGCAGCGCCCGCAATGCAGATCGCCGCCCCTGTAGCACGACCATGTCTGGTCAAACGGCGTGCCATACTTTGCGCCATCGACTGCGATATCGGCCTTTGAGCCGCGCACGTAAGGCGTCAGCAATTTTATCTCGGCATAGCCGTGCATCGCCCGATCCTCCATCGTCTGAAACGCGGCGATAAAATCGGGGCGACAATCAGGGTAGATAAAGTGATCGCCGCCATGCACGGCAGTCGCCACCGCGTCCACCTTTTGCGCGGCGGCCATGCCAAAGGCGATAGCCAGCATGATCGCGTTGCGGTTCGGCACCACGGTAATCTTCATCGTTTCTTCGGCGTAATGGCCGTCTGGTACCTCAATATCGTCGGTCAAGGCGCTGCCACTAAGGGCGGCCCCGACGTTGGCGATGTCGACAATGTGATGTGGCACGCCCAAACGCTGCGCGCATCCGGCGGCGAAATCCAGCTCCTTGGAATGACGCTGGCCGTAGTCGAACGAGAGCAGCGCATGCAAATTGCCCTCCGCTGCGATGCGGTGGGCAAGCGCCACAGAATCCATCCCGCCGGAGCAGATGACTATAACCTTCATGTCGTGTCCTTGTTTTGAGCGGGTAGGCTGCGACCGCGTATGACCCGCATTTAAGCGCGCGCCGCGCCCAAGGCAACCCGCGTGGACTTTACCGGGCGGTCCAGCGGCCATCGACAGGCATGGGCCGTGCCGGTCACGTTATAGGCCAGTTTCCCCGCTAAAACCGTCATTTTAGGCCCCTTTCGCCGTGCCGCAGCGATGCGCAGGCCCTCCCATGCACAAAGCCGGTTTTCTATGGCGACGGCATGCCATATAAGCGGTCGAAATCATAGCGCGCCAACAGATGCGCAAGCCGTTCGAGGATACCAATGCCCAAGAAAACGCATGACGACGACGTCGCCTTCATCAAAGCGCTGGCCGAGCTGCTCAATGAAAACGAGCTGACCGAACTTCAGGTCAAGCGCGCATATGGCGAGGACGACAGCCTGAACGTACGCGTCAGCCGCAAGGTTGAGGCGGCGCCGCAATACTTGGCGCAGGCGCCCGTGCCGCAGCTTGCCGCGCCAGTCGCAGGCTCTGTCCCCGCACCCGCCGCCCAAGGCGAAGATCCCGCCAGCCACCCCGGCGCGGTAACCTCGCCCATGGTTGGCACCGTCTATACGCAGGCCGAGCCGGGCGCGCCGTCCTTCGTATCGGTCGGCGACAAGGTGTCCGAGGGCGACACGCTGCTGATTATTGAGGCGATGAAGACTATGAACCATATTCCCGCCCCACGCGGCGGCACGGTCAAGCGGATCCTCGTCGAGGATGGCGGCGCTGTTGAGTATGGCGCGCCCCTGATGATCATCGAATAAGGTAGTCGCAATGTTCGATAAAATCTTGATCGCCAACCGAGGCGAAATCGCCCTCCGGGTCATCCGCGCCGCGCGCGAGATGGGCATCCATTCCGTCGCCGTGCACTCCACCGCCGACACCGACGCGATGCATGTACGCATGGCTGACGAATCAGTCTGCATAGGCCCGCCCCCTGGCATCGACAGCTATCTGTCTATCCCCGCGATCATCGCGGCGTGCGAGGTGACGGGTGCGCAGGCGATCCACCCCGGTTATGGATTTCTGTCTGAAAATGCCGCGTTTGTTCAGATTGTCGAGGATCACGGCCTGACCTTTATCGGCCCCACGGCCGAGCATATCCGCGTCATGGGCGACAAGATCACGGCCAAGGAAACGATGCGCCTATTGGGCGTGCCATGCGTCCCAGGCAGCGAAGGCGGCGTTCCGAACTTGGCCGAGGCCAAACGCATCGGCGAAGAAGTGGGCTATCCTGTCATCGTCAAGGCGACCTCTGGTGGCGGCGGCAAGGGCATGAAGGTCGCCCAGAACGCCGGCGAAATGGAGCGCGCATTCCAGACCGCCCGCGCCGAGGGAAAATCGAACTTTGGCAATGACGAAGTCTATATCGAGAAATATCTGACCACGCCGCGCCATATCGAAATTCAGGTATTTGGCGATGGCAAGGGCCGCGCCGTTCACTTGGGCGAGCGGGACTGCTCTCTTCAACGGCGCCACCAAAAGGTATTCGAGGAGGCGCCAGGCCCCTCAATCACCGAAGCAGAGCGCGCGCGCATCGGAGCAGTCTGTGCCGACGCAGTCGCGCGCATTAACTATACGGGCGCCGGAACGGTCGAATTCCTGTATGAAAACGGTGAATTCTACTTCATCGAAATGAATACCCGCCTGCAGGTCGAGCATCCGATAACCGAAGCAATTTACGGCGTGGATCTGGTGCGCGAGCAAATTCGTGTCGCTGCTGGGTTGGAAATGGACTTCCAACAAGACGAGCTAAAGATCAATGGCCACTCCATTGAGGTCCGCATCAACGCCGAGAAGCTGCCAGAATTTGCGCCGCGCCCCGGTAAGATCACGCAGTTTCACGCGCCCGGCGGCCTCGGCGTGCGCATGGATAGCGCACTTTATGACGGCTACACCATCCCGCAATACTACGATTCGCTGATCGGTAAGCTGATCGTCCACGCCCCCGACCGCCCCGCTGCGCTGGCCCGGCTAAAAAGGGCCTTGGGCGAGCTTATCATCGACGGTGTAGAAACCACGGTGCCCCTCTTCCACGCGCTCCTTCAGGAAGAGGATATTGTAACCGGAGAATACAACATTCACTGGTTGGAGCATTGGCTGGAGACAAACCTGCGAGGGTAGGATCACGGGCGGAAATGATGCAGGATGCCGACTTCTCCCTGACGCCCGAACTGTTGCTGAATGCCTATGCTTCTGGCGTTTTCCCCATGTCCGAAGGCCGCGATGACCCCGAAATATTTTGGGTCGACCCGCTTAAGCGCGGGGTGCTTCCGCTGGACGGCCTGCACATCTCGCGCAGTCTGGCCAAGCGGATGCGACGCGGCGGATATGAGGCAACCCTCAACGCCGATTTTGCTGGAGTAGTTGATGCCTGCGCAGACCGGCCCGAGACGTGGATCAACGCAGAAATCCGCGCGCAATACATTACGCTACACATGCTGGGGCATGCCCATTCCCTAGAAATCTGGCAGAATGGCGCGCTGATTGGCGGCGTTTATGGCGTTAGCCTAGGGGCGGCCTTTTTCGGAGAAAGCATGTTTTCGCGGCGCACGGACGGATCAAAACTGGCGCTCGTGCATCTAGCCGACCACCTCAGGCGGTGCGGCTTCGTTCTGTTTGATACACAATTCCTGACGGATCATCTGGCCAGGCTCGGCGCTGTGGAAATCAGCCGCGCCTCATACCGCACGCAATTGGCAGAGGCGCTGGGTAGGCCAGCGGCAGTGACACAGCTTGCGCTGGATACGTCGCCCTATTCAGTCTTGCAGCGCAGCACCCAGACGTCGTAGCGCGGATGATCAAGCGCATTCAGCGCCGGCGACGATGCAATCATCCAGCCGGAAAATATCGGTGCGTCCTGCCCCTCTTCGCGAATGGTCAGGAAGGCGAAGGCGTCCGCGGCCGGATCACCCTGTGGATAGCGGCACTGCGCCAACTCCACTGTGAGCGGCCCAAACTGAGCCTGCTCGCCCGGACCCAGGGGAATTTCGATCACGTCGCCCGACAGTTTTTCCAAGCCGCGCAGAACGGCGCCCGTGCCGACCGCTGCGCTCTCTTGCGCGGCTGCCGCCAACGGTAAAAGTGCAGCAAGGAGAATCCCGATCACCCTCATTCGACTGGCGCCGAGTCATCGCCGCCAACGAATTTCATCAGCAGCGACACCAGGCTGATCGACCCTTGGGTAAATTCAATCTGGTCGCCGGGCGCAAAATAAAGTGGTGAGCCACCCGGCAAAATCTCAACGTAATTTCCGCCCAAAAGGCCCTCGGATGAAATCGCCAACGCACTATCATCCGGCACGTCGATGCCCTCTGTCACGCTGATTGTGGTGCCCGCGCGGTACGTGCTGGGGTCCAGCGCCATCGACGTGACGCGCCCCACCTTAACGCCCGCAAGGCGCACGTCGGTCCCCACAGTAATGCCATCAGCGGATCGAAAGCTGGCCACCAACTCATAGCTGCCGCCGCCAGTCTGCGCGCCAGTAAGTTTGGCTGCATAGACGACAAAACCCAGCGCAACGGCCAACACGACGCCACCTGCGATGATTTCACTCTTGTTTTCAGCCACTTGAAGTCTCCACCTGCGCGCGCGTTATTCGGGGCGCCACGCCTCGTAATCGCTGCGCGGCTTAGGCTCGCTGCGGCGGATGGACCCAGCGGGCGCATAGGCCAGCGCTGTACCAGTCAGGTTTTCCAGATGCGGCTTTTCCCAAGTTTGGCGGGGTAGCGGCGCGTCTGTTGGCGCTTCTTGATAGGTGTGGTGCAGCCAGCCGTGCCATTCGGGGCTAACACGGGTCGCCTCAGGCTCGCCATTATAAATAACCCAGCGCCGAGCACCGTCCTTGGACCGATAGAAAATATTGCCCTGCGCGTCCTCACCCACTTTGGTGCCCTTGCGCCATGTGTAGAGCTGCGTATTGAGGGTCTGCCCGTGCCACCAAGTCACGGAGCGCAGCAGCGAATTGAGAATACCCATGTCGTCCTCCGGCAATCGTTGCCTCTGATATGGCGTATCGCCGGGCAAAGGTCCAGCGCGCAGGCTGCTTTGAGCGGGTTAGTGCGCCCCCGAATATGCAAAAAAGGCGGACCAATTGGCCCGCCTTTTATATTGCCTGTGCGCCCGGCGGATTACCCCGCGCTGGCGCCTCCTTTTTTGGCGCTTTCGGCGTAGATCATCAGCGGTGCGGCGGCCGACGTCGCAGCCTCCTCATTGACCACGACCTCTGAGACATTCTCCATGCTAGGCAACTCAAACATCGTGTCGAGCAAGATATCCTCTAGGATCGACCGCAGACCGCGCGCGCCCGTCTTGCGCTCAATCGCGCGCTTGGCGATGGCAGTCAGCGCATCGTCGGTAAAGCTGAGCTGCGCGTTCTCCAACTCGAACAGGCGCTGGTATTGCTTGACCAGTGCGTTTTTCGGTTGGGTAAGAATGGTGATCAACGCGTCCTCGTCCAGATCTTCGAGCGTCGCGATTACCGGCAAACGGCCAACGAATTCTGGGATAAGGCCAAATTTCAGCAGGTCCTCAGGCTCCAGATCCTTAAAGACCTCGCCGATACCGCGATCGTCCTTGTCGCGCACGTCAGCGCCGAAGCCCATCGCACTACCCTTGCCACGAGCGGCAATGATCTTGTCCAGACCGGCAAACGCACCACCAACGATAAAGAGGATGTTCGTCGTATCGACCTGCAAAAACTCCTGCTGGGGATGCTTGCGCCCACCCTGAGGAGGTACAGCCGCGACCGTGCCTTCCATCAGCTTCAGCAGCGCCTGCTGTACGCCCTCGCCCGACACGTCGCGGGTAATCGAGGGGTTTTCCGATTTGCGCGTGATCTTGTCGACCTCGTCGATGTAAACGATGCCGCGCTGCGCGCGCTCGACGTTATATTCGGACGATTGCAGCAGCTTGAGGATGATATTCTCGACATCCTCGCCGACATAGCCGGCCTCGGTCAGCGTGGTTGCGTCCGCCATGGTGAACGGAACGTCGAGGATGCGCGCCAAGGTCTGGGCCAAAAGTGTCTTGCCGCAGCCAGTAGGGCCGATCAGCATGATGTTCGACTTTTGCAGCTCGATATCGCCGCCTTTGCCAGAATTGTTGAGGCGTTTGTAGTGATTGTGGACCGCGACCGACAGAACCTTCTTAGCGGTCGCCTGCCCAATCACATAGTCGTCCAACACATCACAGATCTCGCGCGGCGCCGGTACGCCCTCGGATGATTTCAGCCCTGCAGTACGCGTTTCCTCGCGAATGATGTCCATGCACAATTCGACGCATTCGTCGCAAATGAACACGGTCGGACCCGCGATTAGCTTACGTACCTCATGCTGGCTCTTGCCGCAGAAGCTGCAATATAGGGTGTTCTTGCTGTCGCTGCCTGAACTATTCGACATGATCTACCTTTCGGGCGGTGCGTTGCATGGGGGGCCCGGCGCGGGTGCCGGGCCGCCGTCATCACTAGCTTATGGCAGGCGCCGGGCGGCGACAATCGCAAAATGCCGCGCCCTTTGCCTTACGTATCTACCCTTTAGGCTTGGGCTTTTCTTCGTCTTCGGGCTTGATTCGATTCTCGACGATCTCGTCTATCAGGCCCCATTTCTTGGCGTCCTCGGGTGACATGAAGTTATCGCGCTCCAGCCCCTCTTCGACCTTTTTCAGGGTCTGCCCGGTGTGCTTGACGTAGATCTCATTCAGCCGCTTTTTCAGCTTTTGCGTCTCTTCGGCGTGAATCATGATATCCGTTGCTTGGCCTTGATACCCGCCAGAAGGCTGGTGGACCATGATGCGCGAATTCGGCAGCGAGAAACGCATGCCGGGTGCACCAGCCGTCAGTAGCAGCGAGCCCATTGAGGCCGCTTGGCCGATGACCAGCGTCGACACTTTGGGCCGAATATACTGCATCGTGTCGTAGATCGAGAGGCCCGAGGTCACAACACCGCCGGGGCTATTGATATACATGCTGATTTCCTTCGACGGATTCTCCGCCTCCAGGTGCAGCAACTGCGCAACGATCAGGCTGGACATACCGTCATGGACGGGTCCGCTGAGGAAAATAATACGCTCCTTCAGGAGGCGTGAGAAGATGTCGTAGGCACGCTCGCCGCGGCTGGTCTGTTCGACCACCATCGGGACGAGTGTGTTCATATAGGTGTCCATCGGGTCTGTCATAATCCGCCTTGCCTGCTGAATTGTGTCTGATCCATACCTGACCAGGTCCTAAAAGAGTCTTAGTATCGCGCCCAAGTGGCCGCAAGGGCGCGTCGGGAATTTGTACTTGTGCTAGGATGTCGCGCTTTCGCGTCCAATGGTGCGACACAGCAGTATCACTGGGATTAGGCCGAACGCCACCAGCGCAAGTGACGGCACGGCAGCCTCGCGCAGCCGCTCGTCCGCCGCGAGGCGGTAGGCCTGCACTGCCAGCGTCTCAAAGTTGAAGGGGTGCAGTATCAGCGTCGCAGGCAATTCCTTCATCACGTCGACAAAGACGATCAGCAGCGCGGTCAAGACCGATGTGCGCGCCACCGGAAGGTGGACCCGCCACAACAGGCGCGCTGGTCCCTGCCCCAGGCTGCGCGCAATCGCGTCAAAATGCCGTGGTACCGTCGCCATCCCGCTATCGTAGGCATTCAGGGCGGCGGCCATGAAACGCGCCATGTAGGCCAGCACCATTAGCCAGATCGACCCGGTGATCAGCAGCCCGGTGTCGATACCGAACTTCGCCTCCATCACGCTGTCGATGGCATTATCGAGGCCCGCCATCGGTACCATCAGCCCCACTGCGATTACGCCGCCCGGCACCGCATAGCCTAGGCCCGCACCTACGACGAGACTGCGTGACGCGCGCCCCGGCAAGGTGCGCGCCCTAAAGCCAATCAGGATCGCCCCGACCACAGTCAGCACAGACGCAACGGCAGCCAACGTAACCGAATTGGTCATCAGATTCAGATAGCGTGGCTGAAGCAGACTTTGCCCCGATCCCCACGCCATAGTGCCCAACATCACGACAGGGATCAGAAAGCCCAGCAAAACGGGCGTTAAACAGATCGCCGTCGCGCCCCAGCCGCGCCATCCCGTCAGGCGCGGCTTGGCAAGCACTTCAAAGCGGGCACCACCGCGGCTGGCCCGGCGCGCCTTGCCACGTTGCGCCCGCTCTAGCCCGGCAAGCAGCAGCGCAAAGCTGAGCAGACATAGTGACAGCTGAGCCGCTGCCGCGCGGTCGCCCAGCGAAAACCATGCCTGATAGATGCCTGTGGCAAATGTCTGGACGTTAAAGAACGCCACGGTTCCGAAATCGGCAATCGTCTCCATGATTGCTAACAAAGTGCCGCCCACGATGGCTGGCCGCGCCATCGGCAGCGCGACGGACCAGAACGCGGCCAGTGGCGAGCGGCCCAGCGTACGCGCCACCAGAAACGCGTTCGAGCTTTGCTGGCGGAAGGACGCGCGCGCCAGCAGATAGACATATGGATAAAGTACAATGGTCAGCATCAGCGCCGCGCCGCCAAGGCTTCGAATTTCGGGAAACCAGTAATCGCGCGGGCCCCATCCGGTGACGTTTCGCAGCAGCGCCTGCACTGGGCCGGGGTGATCCAGCAGCGACGTATAAGCATAGGCCAGCACATATGCCGGAAAGGCCAGCGGCAGTGCCAGCGCGATCTCCAGCCAGCGTGCTGCAGGAAAGCGGTAAACTGTGACCAGCCAAGCGGTCCCTGTGCCGATGACCGCCGTGCAGGTGCCGACGATAGTGACCAATGCCAGCGTGGTCGCGGTATAGCGTGGAAGGACCGACCACAGCACATCGCGCCACGTCGCCAGATCGCCGCCCAGCGCAGCCAGCGCCGCCGCGACGATAGGCGCAACGCACAGCGCAGCGACGGCCCAAGCCAGACAATACATCAGCCGTTCGGTCAAGAAAGCGCCCCTTGCTGCCCGGCGCCTATGCCTGAGCGTTTTGATCAATAATGGCGGCGTCAGTGAGGGTCAAGGTCGCCTTGGCACTCTGGTCGAGCGGTGAACGGGCGCCCAAAAATCATTCCAAATACCTGATTCCCCGCATGCTTTCGTCCGCATCCGCCAGCGGCGGCGATATCGGCAGCCTTTACACTGGCCAAGAATCGGGACACCTTTCCCTATTCGCGAAGGCGGAGCGTCATCAATGGTGCCCGCCCCGACAAAGATCAGGGAGACTTCTCATGAAAACACTCAGACACCTCGCCACGGCGACGGCCACCGCGTTACTTTTGGGCGCCGGCAGCCTCGTTTCGGCACAGACGCTTAATTTTGCCTATGACGCCGACCCGGTTTCGCTCGACCCACACGAGCAACTGTCGGGCGGCACGATCCAGCTAAGCCACATGGTCTTTGATCCGCTGGTCCGCTGGAACACCGATCTCGGCTTTGATGGCCGCTTGGCAACCGAATGGGAACGTGTCGACGACACCACCATGCGTTTTAAACTGCGCGAAGGCGTTAAATTTCACTCTGGCAACCCGATGACTGCCGAAGACGTCGTGTGGACCATCGAGCGCCTGAAATCCTCGGCTGATTTCAAGGGCATCTTCTCGGGCTGGACCTCGGCCACCGCGATTGACGACTATACCGTCGAGGTTAAGACC
>JAGXGX010000104.1 GCA_024636515.1 Roseovarius sp. | reverse complement strand
GGGCGCCGCTACCGGGCCGAGCAGGAACTAAGCCGGGATTTGCTGGCCGCCGTCGAGCATCGGCAATTTTGCGTATATCTCCAGCCTATCCTGAACATCGTGGAGAGACGCGTTACTGGCTGCGAAGCGCTACTGCGCTGGCGCCATCCGGTACGCGGCCTTCTGTCACCCGGCGCATTTTTACCCGCTGCCGAAAAGGCCGGATTGCTAAGTGAGGTCGACTATCTGGCCATGAACGCGGCGCTGGATGCGCTGGCCCAGCTGCGCGCGGAGGGCTTTGCAGGGCTTGCCATGTCGCTGAACGTGTCCAGCTCGATTCTATCGGATGCCGATTATCCCGCGTTGCTGGATTGGGCACTGCAATCGCGCAACCTACCGCCAAGCGCGATCTGCATCGAAATACTTGAGACGACGATCATGGACCGGGGCGAGCTGGATGTGACCGCAGCCGTCTCGCGGCTGCGCACGCTGGGCGTGCGCGTGGCGCTGGACGATTTCGGCACGGGCTATGCCGGGCTGGCCCATATGTCTGCCATCGAAATTGACGCGATCAAGCTGGATCGCAGCCTTATCTGCCGTCTACAGACCGATGCGCGCGCGGGTCGTCACTCGCTCCGTCATTCGGCTCTGCGCTCTTTTGGGTGTCGATGTGATTGCCGCAGGGATCGAAACGCAAGGCCAGCTGGATATCCTCAGCCGTGCGAATTGCCCGCAGGCACAGGGCTATGGCCTAGCGCGGCCAATGCCCCTGCCCGAGCTGTGCGAGTGGCTGCGCAACCATACACCCTATCCAGCGCCGATCACGGTTCGCGACGTCCCAGCAGCGGAACGGACCTGCCCAGATCCGTCGCCCCCCGGCGACGCGGTGGCTACCAAAAACAGCTGGCGCGATACATCCATTTGAATTCGCCCGCTGGCGCAGTTACATGACACTCGAACACAGCGACGGAGGCGTTTCCGCCCGTCCTAAAGGAAAGAGTAGCGTCATGGCAGCCAACAAGTACGTCTATCACATGCAAGGCGTGTCCAAAGCCTATCCGGGCGGTAAGAAATGCTTTGAGAATATTCATCTCAGCTTCCTGCCCGGCGTCAAAATCGGCGTCGTCGGCGTCAACGGCTCGGGTAAGTCGACCCTGATGAAAATCATGGCCGGCCTCGACAAGGATTATACGGGCGACGCGTGGGCCGCCAAGGAAGCCACTGTCGGCTACCTGCCGCAGGAGCCGAAGATGGACCCGGCCCTGTCGGTACGCGAGAACGTGATGCTGGGCGTTGCCAAGAAAATGGCCAAGCTCGACCGTTTTAACGAGATCGCTATGCAGATCGCCGAGGATTACTCGGACGAGTTGATGGAGGAGATGACGAACCTTCAAGACCAGATCGATGCCGAAAACCTTTGGGATCTGGACAGCCAGATCGACGTATCGATGGAGGCGCTGCGCTGTCCTCCGGACGGCGCCGACGTGACCAGTCTGTCCGGCGGTGAGGCCCGCCGCGTGGCCCTGTGCAAGCTGCTGCTGGAAGCGCCAGACATGCTGCTGCTTGACGAGCCGACCAACCACCTCGACGCCGAGACGATCGCGTGGCTCCAGCAGCACCTGATGGATTACGCCGGCACGATTTTGATCGTCACGCATGACCGTTATTTCCTAGACAACATCACCAGCTGGATCCTTGAGCTGGACCGCGGCCGCGGCATCCCGTACGAGGGAAATTACTCCGCATGGCTGGAGCAGAAGGCGAAACGCCTGATGCAGGAGGCGCGCGAGGACAAGTCCAAGCAAAAGACGCTGGAGCGCGAACTGGAATGGATGCGCCAAGGCGCCAAGGCGCGTCAGGCGAAATCCAAAGCGCGAATCAAGTCCTATAACGAGATGGCCGACCAGTCCGAGCGCGAGAAGCTCGCAAAGGCGCAGATCGTCATCCCGAACGGCCAGCGCCTTGGCGCGAAGGTGATCGAGGTCGAGGGGCTGCGCAAGGCGATGGGTGACAGGCTGTTGATCGAAGACCTCACGTTTTCCCTGCCACCCGGCGGGATCGTGGGCGTAATCGGGCCGAACGGCGCGGGTAAATCGACGCTCTTCAAGATGCTGACCGGTGAGGAGACGCCGGACGCCGGCACTATCGAGTTGGGCACGACTGTCGATCTGTCATACGTCGATCAGTCGCGCGACGATCTGGACCCAAACGAGAATGTGTGGGAGGCGATCGCCGACGGCCAGGACATCATCAAGCTGGGCGATGCCGAAGTGAATGCGCGCGCCTATTGCGGGGCGTTCAACTTCAAAGGCAGCGACCAGCAGAAAAAAGTGTCACTCCTATCTGGCGGTGAGCGGAACCGCGTCCACATGGCGCGCCTCTTGCGTTCGGGCGGGAACGTTCTGCTGCTTGACGAGCCGACGAACGATCTGGACGTCGAGACGCTGCGCGCGCTTGAAGATGCACTGGTCGATTTCGCAGGCTGCGCCGTGGTCATCAGCCACGACCGTTTCTTCCTAGACCGGATCTGCACGCACATGCTGGCGTTCGAAGGCGACGCGCATGTCGAGTGGTTTGAGGGTAACTTCGAGGACTACGAGGAAGACAAGAAGCGCCGATTGGGCGAAGATGCAGCGCAGCCTAAGCGCATGAAGCATAAGAAGTTTGCTCGGTAACTGCGTGCGCACGCGCTATCTAGTGACGTATGATCCCTAAAACACCGTGGCGCGCGCCGCAAAAGCGGGGCGCGCGCCAGCTATTGAGACGACAGGGCGTCTCATGGCGGCGTCGGCTCCGGGGGGTGAGGGCAAGGCAGTTCTGGTGGCACTGAGTCGGCGGATACGTGCCAACACGTTTTGTTTACCACTTGCAAAATACCACCGAGAGGCGTATGTCGTCCACGCGACGTTACCTCTATCGACCATCTGCTCCTCACGGCACAGGCACTCGATCTTGCACTGACTAGCCGGGCTGCCGCACGACGCGGGCAGCATATGACTAAGGAGACTACGGTATGGCCAGTGGCACCGTGAAATGGTTTAATTCGACAAAAGGCTTCGGCTTCATCGCACCCGATGGTGGCGGCAAGGACGTTTTCGTCCACATCTCCGCTGTTGAGCGTGCTGGCCTGACCGGCTTGGCAGACGACCAGAAAGTTACTTTTGACATCGAAGCAGGCCGTGATGGCCGCGAGTCGGCGTCGAACATTGTTCTGGCATAAGCCTCTTGCGATAGAATGGTAAATCGGGGCCCCGCGGGGCCCCTTTTTCGTGACTGGATCGTTCTTTACGGGTCTATGTTGGCAAGCGTCACTCGCGGTTCTTCAGGACCTCGCCGATCAACTCTTGTACCTTCGGCCCCATATCGGCCACGATCAATTCGATCCCCTTGGCGTTAGGGTGGGTGCCGTCAGCTTGCAGATACGGCACTTGATCCGCTTTCTTTTCGGGCAGCGCCGCAAAGAAATCCAACTCCAGCAGTGTGCCATATTTCTTGGCCAGATCGGGATAAATGGCGTTAAATGCAGCGCGATAATTTGGGCCGTAGTTATCTTTGGCGATCAGCCCGACCAAGAGCACCTCAATACCCTCCTGTGTTGCAATGGCGAGGATTTTGTCCAGATTAGCACGCGTCTCGGCGGGATCGACGCCGCGCAGCAGGTCGTTACCACCCAGCTCCACGATCATCGCATCGGGCGCGTCACCCAGCGCCCAGCCAAGGCGCCGCGCACCGCCGGCCGTCGTGCTACCCGAGACCGAGCCATTCATCAGTCGCACCGGCACCCCGTCCGACGTGCCATTTTCGCGCAACCATGCACTTAGCTGCGCGACAAAGCCGTCCTTCTGCTGTAGTCCGTACCCAGCCGTCAGGCTATCGCCAAACGCCATCACGCGCACCTCGCTGGGCGCTGCGGTTTCCTGTGCAAAAGCAGGCGCACCGACCAGCGACAGCGCCAGAAGAACCACGACAACCGCCTTGCCACGCAGGCTTTGGGCCCCACATTTCAATGACTTCCCAACACATAGGCGCATGTTCATGTCTTCTCCAATTGTCTCGTTACAAAATACTGGCCTTACACTTAGATCAGGCGCAGGTGCGGTCGAGATACTCAAGGGAATTTCATTGGACGTGAACGCGGGTGAGACGCTCGCTCTGGTCGGCCCGTCCGGGTCGGGCAAGTCCTCGTTGCTGATGTTGATGGGTGGGCTGGAGCGGGCGACGACTGGGCAGGTCAGTGCGCTGGGGCAGGATCTGGGCAAGCTGGGCGAGGATGCACTGGCGCGACTGCGGCGCGGGAATATGGGCGTCGTTTTTCAGTCGTTCCATCTAATTCCGACGCTGACCGCGCTGGAAAATGTGGCCGTCCCGTTGGAGCTTGCGGGGGTGGCCGATGCCATGGACCGCGCCGCCGAGCAGTTGAAGGCTGTCGGACTGGCCGCGCGCGCAAAGCACTATCCCTCGCAAATGTCGGGCGGCGAGCAGCAGCGCGTCGCGCTGGCGCGCGCAACCGCGCCGCGCCCCCGGCTGATACTGGCGGACGAGCCGACCGGAAATCTAGACAGCGCCACTGGCGCCGCGATCATTGATCTGCTCTTTGATCTTAGCGCACAACACGGTGCGACGTTGGTTCTGGTCACTCATGATGCGGCCTTGTCGGCGCGCTGCGACCGAACGGTAGCACTTCAGGACGGGCGCATCGCATGAACCTGCGCGTCGCCGCAAAGCTGGCAGGGCGCGAACTGCGCGGGGGCCTTGCTGGGTTTCGTATCCTCTTGGCCTGCATTGTGCTGGGCGTTGCGGCCATCGCTGCCGTCGGCACGATCCGCGCTAGTATCGAAGCGGGCCTGAGCGACAAGGGTGCCGAGCTGTTAGGCGGCGACGCCGAGATCGGGCTGACCTATCGATTTGCATCCGAGGCGGAGCGCGCTTGGATGGACAGCCGCGCCGAGGCCGTATCCGAGATCGTTGATTTCCGCTCGCTCGCCGTGTCCGGCGACGATCGTGCCCTCACGCAGGTCAAGGCCGTCGATGCCGCCTATCCGCTGCTGGGAACGGTCGGACTTGATCCGGCAATGCCGTTGGCAGAGGCGCTGGATGGCGCGAGCAATGTGCCCGGCGCGGTGATGGCCCCCGCCCTTATAGCGCGTTTGGCGCTCGAGATCGGTGATACGATCCGCCTTGGCACGCAGGACTTTGTCCTGATGGCCGCGCTGGTGGACGAACCT
>JAGXGX010000103.1 GCA_024636515.1 Roseovarius sp. | reverse complement strand
CGGCCTCTGCTGCAACACGCTCCACCCGGGCGTTCGTCGTGTCATAAATGGCGAGGGCATCCGCGCGGTCCAGCGCGCCTGAGGCATGCAGCAATCGAACGCTGTGCAGCAGCGGATCGTTCGCCTCCTCCGCCTCTACCTGTGCCGTCGGCAGATATGTGGTTGGCAGGTCCGCTCCGGCATGGCCGTAAAGACGGACCATATTCAGATGCAGGAATGCTGGCTTGCGCTGCGTGCGAACGTAGTACGCCGCCTCTGCCGACACGCGGGCTGTGTCGTAGATATCAAGGCCGCCCGCGGCGAAATACTTGATGCCGGGTCGGTGCTGCATACTGGCGGCGATCCAGCCCTTGGGCGTTTGGGTCGAGATGCCGATGCCGTTATCCTCGCACACGAGCAAGAGGGGCAAAGGCACCGACTGGATGCTGGTCCAGCCCGCCGTATTGATGGCGCCCTGTGCGGTCGAATGGTTGGCAGATGCGTCACCAAGTGACGCCATGGCGATGCCATCATGTGGCAGCATGCGGTGCTCTGGCGGGCGCCGCCGGGCCAATCCCAGCCCATATGCCGCACCGACCGCCTTGGGCAGGTGGGACGCGATGGTCGATGTTTGCGGCGGGATCATCAGCGCCTTCGATCCCAGCACCTTGTGCCGCCCGCCGGAAATCGGGTCCTCGGACGAGCAGGCAAAGCTGAGCAGCATGTCCCATAGCACCGATTGCCCCGGCACCTGGCCTGCGCGCGCTATTTGGAACGCGGCGTCGCGGTAGTGCAGAAATGCGATGTCGTCGGGTCTCAGCGCATGGGCAACCGCGGCCATTCCCTCATGCCCGGACGATCCAATGGTATAGAACCCTTGGCCCGCCTTTTGCATCTGGCGGCTGGTGCGGTCCAGCGCGCGGCTAAGACATTGCGCGCGAAAGAGCGACACTGCGTCCGTATTGCTCAGCGCGCCCGACGGCGCGGCACCTTGCGGCAGATCGCCCGATGCGGCGCGGGCGCGGAAATTCTCATGCACGATCTGCGCGCGATCCATCGGGGCACTCCTGTCTGCGGCGTCTTGGCGCGCACTTTGCCCGCGCCCTGCGCGCACCTCAAGCCTTGTTTTCCGCCGTCCCGCCCGGCTAAGTCAGGCGGGCAAGAACGGGGGCGCGCGTGAATTGAAAGAACTGCTGGACATTAGGGACGTGTCGCTGACCATTGAGGGGCAGGGCATCCTGCACGGCGTCACCCTATGCGGTGACCAGCGGCGCATCGGCATCGTTGGGCGTAACGGATCAGGCAAGAGCACGCTGGCGCGCGTCATCGCGGGGCTGCAAGCGCCCGATACTGGCACTGTGCAGATCTGCGGCGTCGACGTGGCAAAGGACAGACGCGCTGCGATCCGCACCGTCGGCATCCTGTTTCAAAACCCGGATCATCAGATCATTTTCCCCACCGTGGATGAGGAGATCGCCTTTGGACTGCGCCAGTTGGGCCAGAGCGCAGCCGAAGCTGAGGACGGCACGCGCGCTATACTTGCCCGCTTTGGCAAGGGGCATTGGGCAGGCGCGGCGGTTCACCCGCTAAGCCAAGGGCAAAAGCAGTTACTATGCCTCATGGCGATCCTTGCCATGCGCCCCAGGCTGATCGTGCTGGACGAGCCTCTGTCGGGTCTCGACATTCCCACGCGGATGCAGCTGATGCGCTATCTGGACGGCGCAGAGGCGCATTTAATCCACATCTCGCACGACCCTGCTGTACTGGCGCGCTATGACCGCGTGATCTGGATAGCGGATGGCCGCATCGCAGGGGACGGCGCCGCCGGGAACGTGCTGGAGGCATTTTCCGCTGACATGCAGCGGCTGGGAGGGATGGATGATATCTCTGACCTCGCCGGTTGAAACCTGGGCGCATCGCTGGCGCGCCGGCGCCAAACTGGGGGCGCTATGCGTCGCGACGATGGCGCTTTTTGCGATGGGTAGCGTGGTGGGGCATGCGCTAGCCTTCGCGCTTATGCTGGCGCTCTATGCTGCGCCGGGGCTGGTTTTTTTCAACGCTGGCATGGCACGGCTGCGAATGTTGTGGCCGTTTTTGGCGATCATCGTGGTTTGGCATATCGTGACAGCGACGCCCGCACAGGGCGCGGTAATCGCGCTGCGGCTGGTGACGGCAGTGGGGCTGGCAAACCTTGTCACGATGACGACGCGGCTGTCGGATATGATTGGCGTGGTCCGCTGGCTGGCGGCGCCCTTGCGCCGCTTTGGTGTGAGTACGCGCGCGCTAGAGCTGGGGATCGCACTAGTTATCCGGTTTACGCCTATGCTGGCGGGCAAGGGCACCCAGTTGGCCCGCGCGTGGCGGGCGCGGTCTGCACGCAGGCCCGGCTGGCGGATCGTGCTGCCGTTTACCTTATGCGCGATAGACGACGCCGAGCATGTGGCCGATGCCATCAAGGCACGCGGCGGGGTCTAGGAACACCGCAAGCCGGGAGAAGCGGCACGCGCAGTCGCTGCCGCTTGGTCAATTACCTATTGCCACGCAGCCCTATTTTAGCGCACCTAAGCCCCTAAGCCCCCGAAAGGAGCCTGCCCAATGGAACGCAACATCGCCCTCGTCGCATTATTCGCCGCGCTGATCGCTGCCTTGGGGCTGATCCCGCAGGTTACGCTGCCCTTCGGCGTGCCGATCACTGCGCAAAGCCTTGGTGTGATGCTGTGCGGTACCGTTCTGGGCGCGAAACGCGGCACGATGGCGGTGCTGCTCTTCATGTTGCTGGTATGCCTCGGCCTGCCTCTTTTGTCTGGCGGGCGCGGCGGCCTTGGCGTGATCGTATCGCCCACTGGTGGCTTTTTCATCGCCTTCCCGGTTGCCGCATTTATCGCGGGCCTCATCACACAAAGCTGGCGCAGCGTGCCGCTGGCCGTCTCGGCAGGGGTCGCCGCAGCGGTGGGCGGGATCGTCCTTTATATCTTTGGCATCATCGGGCTGGCCCAAGTGCTGGACAAAACGCTGGGCGAGGCCGCGCTGCTGGTCACGGCCTTTATCCCCGGCGACGCGGTCAAGGCGGTGCTGGCAGGTCTCATCACTTCGGCGCTCTACCGCGCTCGTCCGCGTGCGGTGCTATCACGCGCCTAGGCGATGGTGCCGCAGGTTGCCGCTAGCCCATTGCGATTGTGCCTGCCTCTCAGTTTGTGAGATGCTTGGCGTGTGCTGCGACTATCCATAATAGGGCGCGCTGCCGCATAGGTTCCAATGGACATTCGGCACGCCTGCTGCTTAATTCGCGCCATAATCGCGGGGGATGGGCGCCGACGGCGCCCATCCCCCGCGTGATCCGACATAATTGGGAGGTTTTTATATGGATCGTCGTTCCTTTATCCGCGCGGGCGCTATTGGCACCGCTGCGACTGCACTGGCCGCGCCAGCCATCGCGCAGGGCAATATCACGTGGCGCATGGTCACCACTTGGCCCAAAAATTTCCCCGGCCTCGGTGTCGGCGCACAGCGCCTCGCCGACCGGATCACTGCCGCTTCAGGTGGCCGCCTGACGGTACAGGTCTATTCCGCCGGCGAGCTTGTTCCACCATTGCAAAGCCTGGACGCCGTCATCGACGGCACCGCCGAGATGAGCCACGGCGCCGCCTACTACTGGCAGAATAAATCGCCCGCCCTGTCGTTTTTCACTGGGGTGCCTTACGGCATGACCACGGCTGAGCTGACCGCATGGGTCCGCTTCCTTGGCGGTCAGGAAATCTGGGACGAAATCTATGACCAGTTCGGTGTCCAAGGCTTCTTGTCGGGCAACACCGGCAACCAGACCGGCGGCTGGTTCCGCGAAGAGCTGACAGGCCTCGATTCGATCAAGGGCCTGCGGTTCCGTACCCCCGGCCTTGGCGGGCGCGTGTGGGAGAAGATGGGCGCGACCGTCACCAACATGGCGGGCGGCGAGATTTTCCAAGCGCTGCAATCCGGCACGCTGGACGCCGCCGAATTCGTTGGCCCCTACAATGACCTCGCCCTCGGCTTTCATCAGGTGGCCAAGAACTACTATCTTTCCAGCTTCGTAGAGCCGGGCCTCGCCACCGAGGTCGTCGTTGACAAGGCCAAGTATCAGGCTCTGCCTGATGATCTTCAGGCCATCGTGCGCGATGTTAGCCAGGCGGAGTATGACATGGTGTCGGCTGATTTCGTCGCCAATGATCCGCGCGCGCTGAAGACGCTGATCGAGGATCACGGCGTGCAAGTGCGCCAGTTCCCCGACGACATCATGCAAGCCGGTGCCGTCGCTGCCAAGGAAGTGATCGAAGAGTTGCAGGCCAGCGACGACGCGCTGGTTCGTAAGACCACCGAAAGCTATCTGGAGGCGCTCGCACTGGTCCGCTCGCGGACCGAGCAGATCGACATGCCATTTCAGGCGGCCCGTGCGAAGTACCTCGACCTCTGAGGGACACTTCGCTTGAGACAAGAAAGGCCCGGCATTGCTGCCGGGCCTTTTTCGTTGTGCCGCTGGTTTGTTAACCGGCTATCAGCCTTGGCAGCCACGTCACGATACCGGGAAAGATGAACAGGATCGCGATAGCCGTGATTTGCAACAGCACAAATGGCAGGATGCCTTTGTAGATGGCCGAGGTCGGCAGATCGGGCGGCGCGACGCCGCGCAGGTAGAACAGCGCAAATCCAAAGGGCGGCGTCAGGAATGACGTTTGCAAATTCACGCCTACCAGCACGCCCAGCCAGACCGGATCGACGTCCAGCGCCAGCAGGACGGGCGCAGTAATCGGTATCACGATAAAAATGATCTCGAACGTGTCCAGAATAAAGCCCAGAAGGAACATGATCGCCATCACCACGGCGACCGCAGCCAGCGTGCCACCCGGCAAATTGCCCAGGAATTCGTGCACTAGATTGTCACCGCCCATCAGGCGGAACACGACCGAAAAGACCGACGCGCCCAGCAGCACGATGAACACCATCGAGGTGATCGTGGCGGTTGCGATCACCGTCTCGCGCAGAATGGTAAAGGACAGGCGCCAGCGTAGCGCGGCCAGCACCATCGCGCCGACAGCGCCAACCGATGCGGCCTCTGTCGGGGTGGCGATGCCGCCCAAGATTGAGCCAAGCACCGCGAGGATCAGCAGCATAGGTGGGATTAGCGCCGAGAACACCTCGCGCAGAAGATTGCCGCGCTCGTCCTCGGGCACGGGCGTCGCCGGGCAGGACTCGGGATCGGTGATCGCCTTAAAGATGGTGTAGGCGAGGTAGAGTCCGACCAGCAGGAAACCGGGCAGCAGCGCACCTGCAAAGAGATCGCCGACCGATACCGGCATCGGGGCGAAGTTACCCTTGGACATCTGCACCTGAGAGTTGATGCCCGACAGCATGTCGCCCATGAAAATCAAGACCGTGGATGGTGGCACGATCTGGCCCAATGTTCCGGACGCGCAAATCACACCTGTCGACAGCTTGGGATCGTACCCGGCGCGCAGCATTGCAGGCAGCGAGATAAGGCCCATCGTCACCACAGTCGCGCCGACCACGCCCGTTGAGGCCGCCAACATCGCCCCTACGAGGATCACCGATATGCCAAGGCCGCCGCGCAAGTTGCCAAATAGCTTGCCCATGGTCAGCAGAAGTTGCTCGGCGATGCGAGATCGCTCCAGCATGACGCCCATAAAGATAAAGAGCGGCACGGCCACCAACACCTCATTGGTCATAAAGCCGATATAGCGGTTCGGCAGCGCGCCGAAGTTGCTGGGATCGAACACGCCAAAGGCATAGCCAACCGCGCCGAACATCAGCGATACACCCGCCAGCGTGAACGCCACTGGAAAGCCCATCAGCAGGAAACCAATGATGCCAAAGAACATGAGCCCGGCGAGGATTTCGCCGATCAGGATGGGGTCCATCAGTGCGATCCCTCGATTGCGGCAGCGGCGGCGTCATGCGCATTCGCCGGATATTGCATCAGCGGCGGCACCAGATCGCGGCGCCCGCCCAGTATCAGGACCGAGCGGCAGATCATCGCCAGCCCTTGCAACGCCAGCAAAATGGCGAACGCGATGATGAACGACTTGAGGATGTAAAGCCCGGGCATCCCTCCCACATTCGCCGACGCCTCGGTATAGGACCATGCGCGCGCCACGAAAGGCATTGAGTAGGCATAAACGATGGCGGTGAACGGCAACAGAAAGATCAGCGCCCCTACCAGATCGACCAGAGCGCGCCATTGCACGCTGGCAGGGCGATAGAAAATATCGACACGCACGTGGTCATCGCGCATCAGGGCAAATCCGGCAACGGCGGTGAACATCGCACCACTCAGCCAGATATATAAATCCTGCATCCAGACGAAACTGACGGCAAAGACGTAGCGCTGCACCACGACGGTAAAGCAGACCAGAACGATACCCAGCGCGAGCCAGGAAAACACCTGACCAATGAGCCAATTGATCCGACAGATGAGGGCTGCGATCCCTGCGACAAGTCGCATCATTGGCTTGGCTCCTCCGGTTGCGGAATACATCATACGGCACGCCTGCGCCTTAAAACGCGATGGACAGGTCCAGTCAACAAAAAGGGATGCCTCGCCGCCTCAGCCGCGACCGAT
>JAGXGX010000102.1 GCA_024636515.1 Roseovarius sp. | reverse complement strand
CGGCACATTCACGAAATGTCGATGCGCTACCATATTTCTCGAAAAACCGGCGGCCTCAGCCGCATTATCGAGAGGGGGGTCAAGGGCGTCGATTTCCTGCTGCGCTTCCTGATTTTCTCGATCTTTCCTCTGATACTTGAGCTGTTTCTAGTCGGTATCGTCCTCTGGGCCGCGTTCGATTTTTGGTATCTGGCGGTCGTGATGATCGTCATCGCGCTTTATGTCGCGTTCACATTCAAGGTTACTGAATGGCGGGTGAAATTGCGCCGCGAGATGAACGATCAAGACACCGACGCAAACCAAAAGGCGATCGACAGCCTGTTGAACTACGAGACGGTCAAGTATTTCGGCGCTGAGGATCGCGAGGCGGCGCGCTATGATGTGGCGATGGCAGGATACGAGCGTGCGGCGGTTCGCACGTCTTATTCGCTGTCCTTCCTCAATTTCGGCCAGTCACTGCTGATTACCGCAGGGCTGGTGATCGTCATGGTCATGGCCGCCATCGGCGTGCAGAACGGCAAGTTGACGGTGGGCGATTTTGTGATGGTCAACGCCTACATGATCCAGATCACCATGCCGCTGAACTTCCTCGGCACGGTCTATCGTGAAATCCGCCAGAGCCTTGTCGATATGGGCGAAATGTTCGGCCTGCTGGATCAGCCACCCGACGTGACGGATGCCGCGGATGCGCGCCCCCTCAAAGTAACGGGCGGCAAAGTGGAATTGCGCGACGTGCATTTCGGCTATGATCCCAACCGCGAAATCCTTGGAGGTATCACCCTGACAGCCGAGCCGGGCCAGACCGTGGCAATCGTCGGGCCTACCGGGTCCGGCAAATCCACCATCGGGCGGTTACTCTTTCGCTTTTACGACGTGTCGCAGGGCGCGCTGCTGATTGACGGTCAGGATATCCGGGGCGTGACTCAAAAGAGCCTGCACAACGCCATCGGTGTCGTGCCGCAGGACACAGTGCTGTTCAACGACACGATCGGCTACAACATCGCCTACGGGCGCGATAATGCCACCGAGGAAGACGTGATCACCGCCGCCAAGGCCGCGTCGATCCACGATTTCATCATCTCGCTGCCGGATGGCTACGACACCACCGTCGGGGAGCGCGGGCTAAAGCTGTCGGGCGGCGAAAAGCAGCGGGTTGGCATTGCACGCACCCTCCTTAAGGACCCGCCAATCCTGCTCTTGGACGAGGCGACCAGCGCGCTGGACACCGCGACCGAGCGTGACATTCAGGGCGCGCTGGCCCGCGCGGGGCAGGGGCGCACCGTTTTGATCATTGCGCACCGCCTCAGCACCGTAGCGGATGCCGACCGCATTGTTGTGCTGGACGGCGGCTACATTGTGGAGCAGGGCACACATACCGAACTGCTGGAGAAGGACGGGCGCTATGCGGGCCTGTGGTATCGCCAGCAATCAGACGAGGCCGCCTAATGCCGCAAAAGGATTACCCGCAGACGCCGGACGGGCGCTACTTCGTCTCGCGCGCGCGGCTATGGCGCTGCACCGATCCCTCCTTGGGCGATACTGAGCGGCGCGCAGCGATCAAAGCGCTTATGAAGGCGCGCCGGGCGGTGCAACTGGCCGGTGATGACGCCGAGGCAATGGTCGAGGCCCTCGCCGGCGTCGATGCCGCCAAGCGCGCCCTTGGAGAGCGAGGCCCGGTTTGGTGGCACGACGGCGCGCCAGATGAGGGCGGCTACCACCCCAAGAATACAAGCTACGCTGACTGGTGGGCCGCACTGGACGAGGCAGCGCAGATGCGTGGCACCTGATCTGCGGTCCTGAGCGCGGCTTGGGGCAGCCGTCGAACTCTCGATAATCTTGCCTGCGCATGCTGGAGGGGTTGGAGCCAAAATCCCGCAATGAATACGCCGAAGTCGTCGCCTGCCAACTAGGCGACCAGCATCACTCGGCAGCGCGCATCGGCTTGGCTGGATGCGGGGGTGTTGTGGCTATATCCCTCGCGCTTGGGCCTCTCTGCGCCAAGATGCGCTTGAAATCATCCAGATCCAGATCAGCGCCGGCGACGTCCATGTAATTCTGCTGCGTCGGCGCGCTGTCGTTGAAATCCTCCCAGATAATCTCGGGCGCGCGCACGCGGCGGGCGGCGCGGACCAGTGCCCAATCTTGTGCCGCGCGGCTGGCACGGCCCATCGAAAGCGCTGCCAGCGCGCGGGCGAGCCAGCCCGCATACGTGCCTAGCCAGACCCTTAGCGCCAGCATCGAGGGGGTAAAAATCAATGTCAGGACCGTCGCGATCCCGAGGCCGAAAACCACCGCTGTGGCCAACTGCTTCCACCACAGCGCAGTTGGACTGTCGAAGCTATAGCCGCCGTTCACGAAGTCGAGCGATAACCCGAACATCATCGGCGCAAGGCCTGCCATGGTTGTGATCGTGGTCAGCAGCACGGGCCTGATGCGCGCCTCTGCGGTGCGCGTGATCGCCTCAATCCGGGGCATGTAGCGGCTGAATTCCTGATAGGTATCAATGAGAACGATGTTGTTATTCACCACGATCCCGGCCAGCGCAACGATGCCGGTGCCTGTCATGATGATTGAAAACGTCTGTCCCATAACTAGCATCCCGATCAGAACGCCCGTCGTGCTGAGGATCACAGCCAGCAGTACTAGCACGGCGTTATAGATGCTGTTGAACTGCGCCAGGAGGATGATGAACATCAGCCCTAGCGCACCGGCAAACGCCTTCATCAGGAAGGCACCCGATTCCTCTTGCTCCTCTTGATCGCCGGTCCATTCGTAGCTGACCGAAGCAGGCAGTGCGCCACTATCGAGCCATTCCGTCAGGCCTTCGATACGCTCGTTTGCAGTGATCGGAATGTCGCGTGTCTCGCCATTTTCCTCGGCAAGCGTGGTTAGTCCCGTCGCGACGCCAGCCTTTACGTCAAAGTATCGCGTCTGATCAATCCGGTCGATCTGGGCCAGCTTCTTCACCGGGGTGCGGGTGATGAAATTGGCCAGCGGTACCAGCCCGTCATTCGTGCGCACCTTCAGCGTATCCAGCGTGCTGAGCACGCGGTCGCTTTCGGGTAGGCGCAGGCGGATGTCGATCTCCTCATCTGAGGATGGCACGCGCATTTCGTCCAGCATCAAACCGCGCGTGACCAATTGCACCATTAAGCCGACCGTCGCGACATCCGCGCCAAAGCGGCCGGCCTTTTCGACATCGACGTCGATCTGCCAGTCGATGCCGGGCAGGGGCAGCGTATCCTCGATAAGGGTTAGCCCGCGCGTTGCCTCGAACTTGGCGCGCGCCATGACGGTGGCCGCCTGCAATTCGGCCCAGTTGTCGCCCTTCAGGCGCAGATGTACGGGTTTGGCGGAGGCAGGGCCGCCAGTCTGGCCAAGGATTTCGGTCCTGATGCCGGGGATCAAAGCCAGCTTAACAGCCAGTTCCTCGATCACCTTATCGCCGTCAATCGACGGGTTGCTGATCTCGCGGTCCCACAGACCCCATAGCCACGGCTGCGTGACGGTGCCACGCGCGTCCCATGGCGTCGTCTCGAACTGGACCTGACCAATGGTATCCAGCGGCGGGGCGGCGCCGCCGGTGTTGCTATTCAACCCGCCATCCCCGGCAAAGGCGAAGGCCGACGCGATGCCATCCTGAGCCAGCACAACATCCTCGACCTGCGCGACCAGAGCATCCTTTTGCTCAATCGACAGGTTACCGCGGGCCTGCACATAGACGATTGCTTGCTCAGGCTCGGACTCCACAAAGAACTCCGTGCCGTTATTGTTATTGATGTAGTAGATCAGCGTCGTGCCAACGATGACAAAGATGACGCCGAACGCCACCAGTGGCATCACTGGATTACCCACGATTGCATGGATAACCCAGCCAAACGGGCTGCGCTTGTAGCCAGAGCGCACGGTGGCGGCGCGCCTCGGAAGAGCGCTGCGGCCCAGCCAGCGAACGCCATTGGCGATGCGCCGCCACAGCGCCATGAGGCCCAACAGGATCGCGGCCACGCCCGTAACGCCGATGGCCGCCAGTGCGGCGGCAATGAGGCACAGGACGAACGAAGTCGCCAGCGATGGAATGACTGAGCCGAGGATCGCGCCCATGTTCATCCCTGCAAAAGTGCCGCTAACTAGGGCCAATAGTGCCGGCACGCCTGCGCCTGCCGCCGCGACACCCAGTGCCGCGATAGGAAACAGCGCCAGATGCCACACCCACCAGCCGCCTGCGATTTGCGTCAGACGCGCGCCCGTCCATTTCTCAAGCCGTCCGGTGATGCCGCCCAACACGGGCAGATAGACTAGCGCGACCAGCAAGGATGCCGACAGAACGAAGATCAGCGTGACGGGCAGCATACCCATGAACTGTCCCGGCACGCCCGGCCAGAACAGCATCGGCAGAAATGCACAAAGGGTCGTCGCGGTGGAACTGACGACGGGCCAAAACATGCGCTTGGCCGCCTCTACATAGGCGGTCATCGGGCCAGAGCCGTCCTCAATCCGGCGATCTGCGTATTCGACCACCACGATTGCGCCGTCCACTAGCATCCCGACAGATAGGATCAGACCAAACATCACAATGTTCGATATTGTAATGCCCATGACCGCCATCATGGCAAAACACAGTAAAAATGATGTGGGAATCGCAAATCCGACCAACAAGGCGGGGCGAATACCCAGGGTCGCCAGCATCACTATCATCACCAATGCGATGGCAGTCAGGACCGATCCCTCAAGCTGGCTAACCATTGAGGCGACGGTGCGCGACTGATCGTTCGAGGTGCCCACATCAACGGCTGCTTTCAGCTCCTCCGGCCAGCTGGCGCGCGCGCTTGCCACCGTTTCGCGCACCAGCTGCGCGGTGTCGATGATGTTAAAACCCTTGCGCTTGACCACTTGCAGCGCGACCGTGTTTTCCCCGTTGAAACGCGCGGTGCCGACACGGTCCTCAAACGTCAGGTTGATGCGCGCCACGTCGCCAAGCGTCACCACGCGGTCGCCGTTCACCTTGACCGGCAGGCGATAGATGTCGCGGGTTTCCTCGAATGAGGATGGGATCTTGATAGAAAAGGTGCCGCCAGCGCTGCGCACGTCGCCCGCAGCGATCAGCAGATTGTTGTTCTGCACGGCGTTCAGCAGATCCCCCGCGGTCACGTCATAGGATTCAAGGCGCAGGGGGTCGATCAGCACCTCGACCATCTCGTCGCGCTTGCCTGCGATACCGGCCTCCAAGATGGCCTCCAGCCCCTCAAGCCTGTCTTGCAAATCATTTGCGACGCGGGCCATGGTACGCTCGGGCACGTCGCCGGTGAGGTTGACGATGATGATGGGAAATTCGCTAAAGTTAATCTCATTCAGCGTATATTTTTCGGCGCCTTCGGGAAATTTGGCCTCGGCGGCATTCATCGCATCACGGACATCGGCCATGACCGCGGTTTTGTCCCAGCCGAATTCAAATTCCAGCGCGATGCCGGCGTAGTTTTCGGCCGCTGTGCCGGACATATCCTTGAGGCCGTCCAAATCGCTCAGCTCAGTCTCCATAACCTTGACGAGCAATTTTTCGCTATCCTCGGCGGAAATGCCGGGGAAAAGGACCGAAACAAAGAGAGCGGGGATCTCAATGTCTGGCTCGCCCTCTTTGGGCAGGGTGGTATAGGCGAGGCCGCCAGCCAGCAGGCTAAGGACAATGAAGGCCAGCACCATGCGCGCACGCTGTGCGGCCCAGTCGACGATGCCAGTCATTGGATGACCTCGGGCTTGGTCCCGGCGTCAGTGGCAGTGTCATCGCGGTAGCTGGCGATCACGGGGACGCCCGCTATCACATATTCCTGTCCGATCACGATCACGTCCACTGCGTCCGGCAGGCCTGACACCCAGATACCCTCGGGGGTGT